>JAAZVL010000296.1 GCA_018623515.1 Marinobacter sp. | reverse complement strand
CTGGATCATCAGTGACCGGGCTACCGCCAGCATCTGCTGTTGGCCACCGGAGAGGGTAGCACCGTCCTGATCCGCCCGTTCCCCGAGCATCTCGTATTTTTTCAGGATACCGTCCACGGTCCAACGCGCGGCGCTGCCTTTGCGTTGGTAGGAAGCCACCTCCAGGTTATCCCGCACACTCAGGCCGGGAAAGATCCGCCGGTCCTCCGGCACATACCCGATGCCTGCCCGGGCGATCTGGTGCGCCGGCAGACCGTGCACCGGCTTGCCGTCAAAGATCACCTCACCGGACCGGGGCGGTGTCAGCCCCATGATGCTTTTCAGGGTCGTGCTTTTGCCGGCACCATTGCGGCCCAGGATGCACACGGTCTCGCCCTCGTCCAGATGCAGGGTCACGCCCTGCAACGCCTGGCTCTCACCATAAAAGGTCTGGATATTCCGAACATCTAGAATCATGTATTGGCCTCCTCGACCGATTCCTCTTCTTCCTCACCCAGGTAGGCGACACGAACTTCCGGATGGTTCTTCACTTCTTCCGGAGTGCCGGCAAACAGTTTTTCACCCCGATGCATGACGAGGATGCGGTCGGCCAGATTAAACACCACGTCCATATCGTGTTCGGTGATCAGGAAGGTGTAATCGCCACTGTCCGCGAGGCTCTTGACCAGTTTGGTAGTGCGCCGGGTCTCGTCAGGGGTCATGCCGGCGGTGGGCTCGTCCAACAGCACCAGCTTGGGCTGTGTTGCCAACACCATGGCAATTTCCAGCAAGCGTTTGTCACCGTAACTGATGACCTCGGCACGCTGGTCCTTGAGACTGTCGATGCCCAGCCTTTTCAGATACTCCAGGGCTTCCTGCTGGATTCCGGTATTACGGGAGGCAATATTGAACAGCTTACGGCTGTGACCATGGTAGGCCGACAGCACCACTTCCACGTTCTCCTGCACTGTCATTTCCGGGAAGATGTTGTTGATCTGGAATGAACGGGACACCCCCAGCCGGCTGATCTTGTGTGGCGGCAGCCCGGTGATGTCCTGCCCGTCGAGGGTGATCTTGCCTTCGGTCGGCAGCATCCGCCCGGACACCATGTTGTAGAAGGTGGTCTTGCCGGCACCATTGGGACCGATGATGGCGATGGTCTCCTTGGGCAACACCTCCAGGTTGATCCCATTGACGGCGGTTACCCCACCAAAACGCTTGGTCAGGTTTTCTATGGTCAGGATCGGCTTGCTCATTTCTTCACCTCCATCCACCAGTCAAGGGCGGTACCCAGCAGGCCCTTGCGGAAGAAAATCACCATCATCGCGAGGATGATGCCAAGGACCAGCATCCAGGACTCGGTGAAGCTGGTGATCCAGGTTTCCAGCAACACGAACACCGCCGAGCCGACGAACGGGCCCAGGAAGTAGCCGGTGCCACCCAGAATGGCCATCAGTACCGGTTCGGCGGACATGGACCAGTGCAGCAACTCCGGACTGGCCACCCGCAGGAACGGGGCAATCAGGCCACCGGCCAGACCTGCGAAGGTGCCGGCAATCACGAAGGCCACCAGGCGGTAGGTCCGCACATTCAGCCCGGCGAACGACACCCGCTCCGGATTCTGGCGGATCGCCTTGAGGATCATGCCGAAGGAACTGCGGCAGATCAGGTACAGCACCACCGCGGCAATGGCGACGATGGCCAGCACCACATGGTAGTACACCGCCGGGTTACCCAGGGTGAGGTCCAGACCGAGCCCGAAGGAGCCCAGGGTGAACCCTGCCAGGCCGTCACTGCCGTTGGTGACGGAACGCCACTGATAGGCGATGGCGAACACCATCATGCCGAACGCCAGGGTCAGCATGGCGAAATAAACCTCGTTGAGGCGAACGCTCAGGAAGCCGATCACCAGCGCCAGCAGCGCCGAGGCGCCCATGGACACCAGCAGACAGGCCAGGAATGGCCACTCCAGGTGAATCAGTACCAGCGCCGTGGCGTAGGAACCAATGCCGAAGAAGGCCGCGTGCCCGAAACTGAGCATGCCGGTGTAACCGAAGATCAGATTGAAGCTGGCCGCGAACAGGCCAAGGATCAGGATCTCGGTGAGGATAAAAATATAGAAGTAAGAGGCGATCCAGGGCACTGCAATCAGGCCCGCAATCACCACGGCCAGAAGGCCCATCAGAATCTTGGTCTTCATGCGGTCGCCCCCTTGCCCATGATGCCGTTGGGTTTGAACAACAGAACCAGCGCCATGCCGAGGAACGGCAGCAGCAGGTTCACTTCCGGCAGATAGCGGCCGCCAAAGCCGTGAATCAGGCCGAGGACGATGGCGCCAAGCAGTGCGCCCGGGAAGCTGCCCAGACCGCCGATGACCACCACGATGAAGGACTCGATGATGATCTTGTCACCCATGCCCGGGTCCAGCGCCCGCATCGGCGCGGCCACCACGCCGCCAACAGCGGCCAGCCAGGCACCGAAGGCAAACACACCGGTGACCACCATGCGGGTGTTGATACACAGGGCTTCGGCCATGTCCCGGTCCAGTGCCGCGGCACGCATGATGCGACCCACGCGGGTGCGGTTGAACAGGTACCAGAGCCCCGCCAGCAGCAGCAGGCCGATGACGATCACAAACAGACTGTAGGTGGACACGGAACTGCCCAGCAGTTCGACCGAACCGGACAGCAACTGGGGTGGCTGGACCACCTGGATACCGCT
>JAAZVL010000018.1 GCA_018623515.1 Marinobacter sp. | reverse complement strand
TGTCGCCGTGGTGCACCTGAACAACCTGCCCTCGGTCACCAAGACCCTCGGGCACCGCAATACCGACCGGATCCTGGAACTGGCGGCGCTGCACTACAACGCCGTGATCCAGGCCCTACCCGGTGCGTTGCCCGTGGAGCAGACCGACGAGCGCAACTACTTCCTGGCCTCCCTTGACCAGCAGTCCTTCGGCTTTATTGTCAATGCCACTCTGGCGGAAGCCTCCCCCAGGTCCGTGGTCCTCAGCCTGGACAACTTGCGCCAGTCCATCGATTACCTGGGCATGCAGGTCCCGCTGGACCCGCGCATGGGCGTGGCCATCTTCCCCGACCACGGTGATGACGCCAATACCCTGATCCGCCGCGCCATCATCGCCGAAGGATCGGAGCGGGCCCGGGACCGGGGCATGGCCTATTACAAGACGTCCCGGGATGCCTACAGCGCAGATCGGCTGACCATGGTTTCAGAACTGCGCAAGGCCCTGGACAACCACCAGCTGGCCCTATACCTGCAACCCAAGCAATCCCTGGTTACGGACCAGGTGGTCGGGATGGAGGCGCTTATCCGGTGGCCTGGGCGCCAGAACACGGTAAGCCCTGACGAGATCGTACTGCTGGCGGAGCAAACCGGACTGATCAAACCACTGACCCGATGGGTGCTGGAGGAATCCCTCCGCCTGCGCACCCGATTGCTGGAACAGGGCTGGGATCTGGAGCTGTCCGCCAACATCTCGCCCAACAACCTGCGCGAGGCCGATTTTTCCCTCTACGTGCAGCGCCTGATGAATCAGTACAATGGCCACCGGGGCGCGGTCACCTTCGAGGTCACCGAAACCTCGATGATGCTGGACCCGACCAACTCGCTGCAGGCACTCAATGCCCTGAACGCGGCCGGCATCCGGGTTTCCATCGATGACTTCGGTTCCGGTTATTCCTCGCTTTCCTACATCAAGCAGCTGCCCGCCAGCGAGATCAAGATCGACCGTTCCCTGATCACCGAGCTGCCCAGCCAGGCCGAGGACCGGGTGATCGTCCAGACCACCATCGACATGTGCCACAACCTGGGCTACCAGGTCGTGGCGGAAGGCGTGGAGAATCAGGAGACTGCGGATCTGTTGAGAGAAATGGGCTGCGACATGATCCAGGGTTATCTGGTGACACCGCCGTTACCGGTAGACGGGTTCGTGGACTGGCTCAAGGCCAACGGCCGCGAGCCATCACGCAAGCTGGGTTAGGAACGTTTGCGGATCAGCGCTTCCTGGGTGGTGGATGCCACCAACACTCCGTTCCGGTTATAGAAGTTGCCCCGATTGAAGCCCCGACCGCCCGAGGCGCTGGGACTGTCCTTGTCATAGAGCAGCCACTCGTCCATGCGAAAATCCCGGTGGAACCAGATGGCATGATCCAGGCTTGCCACCTGCATGTTCTTGCTGGTGAAAGTCAGGCCATGGGGCTGCATGGAGGTAGCCAGAAAATGGAAGTCGGAGGCGTAGGTCAGCAGGCACCGGTGCAACACCGGGTCTTCAGGCAGCGGGCCCTGGGCCCGTAACCAGCTCTGTTTGCAGGGCGGGCGTTTCTCCGGCTGCAGCGGATTGACCGGATTCACGGGGCGTATCTCGATCGGACGGTCCCGGGTCAGGGTCTCGCGGAATCGTTCCGGCACTTGCGGCGCGAGGATCCGCCCCAGCTCCTGCTCGGACTTGAGTGTGTCCGGTTCGGGCGCAGCGGGCATATCAAACTGGTGCTCGAAGCCGGGTTCTTCGCCCTGGAACGACATGGAACCGGTCAGGATTTCTTTCCCGCCCTGGCGGGCAATCACCCGGCGTACGGAGAAACTGCCGCCGTCCCGGACTCGCTGCACCTCGTAGTCGATCGGCATGCTGTGGTTGCCCGGGCGCAGGAAATAGGCATGGAGGGAGTGGCACAGACGATCCTCAACGGTTCGGCTGGCCGCCATCAGCGCCTGGCCGAGAACCTGCCCGCCGAACACATTGGGAAAACCCAGGTCTTCGCTGTCGCCCTGGAAATGATCGTCGCCGATGGGCGAGAGATCCAGCAGCTCCACCAGCTTCTGCGTGACTTCTAGCATGCCTGCTCCTGTCAAGTAATTAGCTCACGAAGGGGTTTTCTACCCCAAGTACGTCTTTTTCGCAATGACAAGCAGGCATGGCCTGTGGCGAGCGCATCGCCACAGGCCATGAAAGGCTCACGTATGAAGGGGCGGCACTTCCTTCGCCAGAGCCTGTTTTTCCACGGCGAAGCGACCGGTTACCGCGAAGCCGAGCACCTCTCCTGCGTCGTTGCGGAACAGCGCGCGCACACTGGTCCCCTCGGTCTCCACCTGCCACTGGCCATGGGCGTCGGATGGCGGTGGGCAGACGGCGGTCGGACAACAGGGGGTTTTGATCATCACCGGCATGGTGCCATAGCTCACTTCCGTACGTTCGCCGGTGAGGGTTTTAGCCAGTGCCCGTGCACAGGCCATCAGCGGCAACACATACAACAGCACGTGGCCATCCACCTCGGCGCAATCCCCCAGGGCATAGACATCCGGCGCGGAGGTTTCCAGGGCACGGTTCACCTGAATGCCCTTGCCCACAGCCAGGCCAGCGCTCTCGGCCAGGCCGGTTCGTGGATGCAGTCCCACGGCAGAAATCACAACGTCCGCCTCAAGATTCTCTCCGTTGGCCAGGGTCAGCCGGACCCCACCATTGTGACGATCGATCCGGTCAACCACCGTCCCCAGGTGAAACCGGACGCCCAGATTTTCCAGCTCCTGCTGAACCGCGTTAGCGGCCGGCTCCGGCAGCAGGCCGGGCATCACCACCTCCGACGGCGCAATGACGTCCACCTCGTAGTCGCCATTACGCAGATCATTGGCGAATTCGCACCCGATCAGGCCGGCACCCATGATTGCCACCCTCTGGCCGCCCTTGAGCGCCTCGCGGAAAGCCCGGTAATCCATCAGGTCATTGATGGAAAACACGTGCTCCTGACCATCACCGTCGATGGACAGACGAATCACATCCGCCCCCCACGCCAGCACCAGCTTGCCATACTTCAGTCGCTCTTCGCCGAGGATCAGTTCGTGGGCCTCGGGATCGATACCGGTCACTGTGGTAAAGGTCCGGAGCTGGACATCAAGCTGCTCCGCCATGGCGTCGGTGGAGGCCTGGGCCAGACCATCGGCATCCTTGCCCTTGGTGAATCCGGTAGACAGCATCGGTTTGGAATAACTGACGCCGTCGTCGGCAGTGACCATGATCACCGGGGTGTCCTTGTCCTGTTTGCGGAGCTCCCGGGCCAGGGAGTAGCCGGACAAACCGGTCCCGACTATAACGATGGGGGCCTGATCAGACATAGCGGTACTCCCGTCCATTAACCGATTTCGATCATCTCGAAGTCTTCCTTACCCACACCGCAATCGGGGCATACCCAATCCTCCGGGACATCTTCCCACTTGGTGCCCGGCTCAATGCCATCTTCCGGCCAGCCCTCGGCCTCGTCATAGATCAAACCACAGACCACGCACTGCCACTTTTTCATCAAAACTCTCCCCGACTATCTGCTTGTGGATAAAATGCTGAGCGCATATTAATTGTCCGACAATCATACACGCAAGTTATTCTGCCTGTTAACGGCCACCGACCGTTGTCATAGCAGGCCACCATGGCTTTACGGGTCATCATACCGGCCACCTTCTCCGACACCAATGCCATTACGGACAGCCACCCGGGGAGTTTTCTGCCAATAGCCATAAATACAGATAGTGGCACCCTAACCGCCCCTCCCTTCTGAACGGTCACTCCGGTATAATCGCCCGTTTTAGACAGGATCCGACCGTTATGACCGATACCGTCGCCGAAATGAACCAGGTCATGGCCGAGGCCGACTGCCTGGTTGACGAACAGCAGGTACAGGCTGCCATCGGCAATCTGGCTGACGACATCACCGCCCGTCTCAAAGACCGCAACCCCCTGGTCTTCTGCGTAATGAACGGGGGCCTGATCCTCACCGGCCAGCTACTGACCCGGCTGACCTTCCCGGTCCAGGCCGAGTACCTCCACGCCACCCGATACCGGCAGGAAACCACCGGCGGAATCCTCGAGTGGAAACTCCAGCCGGAGGCCGACATGAACGGCCGCACCGTACTGATCGTCGATGACATCCTGGACGAAGGCACTACCCTGTGCGCAATTGCCGACTACTGTCTGGCCCACGGTGCCGCAGAGGTCCTGACCGCCGTGCTGGTGGACAAGCAGCACGACCGCAAGGCCCGGCCGGGCCTCAAGGCCGATTTCACCGGCCTGGAAGTCGAGGACCGCTTCCTGTTCGGCTACGGCATGGATTACAAAGGCTACTGGCGCAACGCCCCCGGGATCTATGCCGTCAAGGGACTCTGAGCACCAACCGGGCATTCCACCAACCCGCTGGTACCGTTCCCTCCCCGCCGCGGGCCTTCGCAACCCGGAGGTCCATGGCCCGGCCCGCTACTGGCTTCAGCTGGAGGGCTCCTTTACCCGTGCGCTCCAGAAGGAATGCCGCCAGTCCTTCCACGTCGAGATCCAGCGCGAAGGCTTCGGTCGCCCCACTCTCGAGGAGGCGCAACGGCTGGCCATCCCCGAGCGCGAGCAGGCCTGGATCCGCGAGGTTCGCCTCTGTGGCGACGGGCGCCCCTGGGTGCTGGCCCGCACCATCATTCCCCTGAACTGCCTGGAAGGACGCAACCGCATCCTGCGCAACCTGGGCAACAAGCCCCTTGGCGCCTACCTGTTCAGCAGCCCACGCTGGCAACGAGGCCCCCTGGAAACCGGCTTATGTACAGCGCAAGGCACCGGGCAACCGCGCCTCGCCCGCCGCTCGATCTTCCGCGACGGCGAGAACGCCCTCCTGGTGGGCGAATATCTGCTTCCGGTGCTGTATTCCTGAGTCCGACCTTTAACCGGTCGGAACCGGCTGGCTATAATCCGCACATCTGTCCGTTTTTCCATTTGCCGCAACCGGATGCGTACCATGATCCCGAATGCCATGCCCGAACACGTCCAGAGCCGCCTGACTGATTACGCCAGACTGCTGCGAATCGATCGCCCCATCGGATCACTGCTGCTGCTCTGGCCCACCTACTGGGCACTCTGGCTCGCGGGGGGTGGCAGCCCCGGAATCGGCAATATCATTATCTTTACCCTGGGGGTCTTCTTCATGCGCGCCGCGGGATGCGCCATCAATGATTTTGCCGACCGGGACTGGGACAAGCATGTCAAACGCACCAAAGACCGGCCACTGACGGCCGGGCGCATTCAGGCCTGGGAAGCGGTTGCCCTGTTTGCCGGCCTGTGTCTGATCTCGTTCCTGATGGTCATCCTGTTCACCAACACTCTGACCCTCTATCTCTCCTTCGGTGGCGTGATCCTGGCGTTCATCTACCCCTTCATGAAACGCTACACACACCTGCCTCAACTCTTTCTGGGCGCCGCCTTTTCCTGGGCCATACCCATGGCCTGGGCGGCCGAGGCCAACGAACTGAGCCAGCTAACCTGGCTGCTGTTCACCGCCAACGTGCTCTGGACCGTGGCCTACGACACCCTCTACGCCATGGTCGACCGGGACGACGACCTCAAGGTCGGCATCAAGTCCACGGCCATCCTGTTCGGAGACGCCGACAGGGCCATCATCGGCGTGCTCCAGGCCATGGTCATCCTGATCCTGGTGATGGTCGGCCACCGGGCGGAACTGGGCGTTTTCTACTACCTGGGGGTCGCCGTCATGGCAGGCCTGTTTGGCTACCACCAGTACCTGGCCAGGGATCGTGCACGGGAGGGCTGCTTCAAGGCATTCCTGAACAACAACTGGGCCGGCTTTGCGGTCTTCGCGGGACTGGTAATCGACCTGTCGTTCGGCTGAGGCTGTCATATACTTGTCATACTTCGACGTTGTAATGAGGCAGCAACAAATCAAGGTCTGACACAGGTTACATACCATGAACGGAAAAACTGTCCTGATCGTCGATGACGAGGCCCCCATCCGGGAAATGATCGCCGTGGCCCTCGAAATGGCAGATTACGACTACATGGAGGCAGCGGATGCCCGGGAAGCCCATGCCCTGATTGTCGACAAGCAACCGGACCTGGTCCTGCTGGACTGGATGCTGCCCGGTACCAGCGGTGTCGAACTTGCCCGGCGCCTCAAGAAAGACGAAGCCACCGCCGACATCCCGATCATCATGCTCACCGCCAAGGTCGAGGAAGACAACAAGATCCAGGGCCTGGAAGTGGGGGCCGACGATTACATCACCAAGCCGTTCAGCCCCCGGGAACTGGTCGCCCGCCTCAAGGCGGTGCTGCGCCGTGCCACCCCGCCCGGTGTCGACACTCCGATCGAGGTGGATGGCCTGACCCTGGACCCGGTCGGCCACCGGGTAACCACCGAGGAAGGCGCCCTGACCATGGGGCCAACCGAATACCGTCTGCTCCAGTTCTTCATGACACACCAGGAACGGGTCTATACTCGCTCCCAGCTTCTGGACCAGGTCTGGGGCGGTAACGTCTATGTCGAGGAGCGGACCGTGGATGTCCACATCCGGCGGTTACGCAAGGCCCTGGGGGACAAATACGATCACCTGATCCAGACTGTTCGGGGAACCGGCTACCGCTTCTCCACCAGAGCCGCATAAGAACTGCCGGCCACTCTTTCTGCATCAGGCCGGAACTGACATAAGGCAGCTTTCGATGCACCACAACTGGTCACGCTACCTGCGGATAATCATTGCCGGGCTAGCCACTACCACCCTGGTGGGTTTCATTTTTGACAGGCCGCTGTGGGGCCTGACCTTCGGACTGGTGGTCTACCTCTGGTGGACCCTGGTCCAGGCCCGCCGCCTCTATCATTGGCTGGCCAACCCCAGCAGTACCGATGAGGCTCCCCAGAGCATCGGCATGTGGGGCGATATCTTCGATGGCCTGAACAAACTGCACCAGAACCACCTGCGCACCCAGGACCGGCTGCGGGCACGTATCAACCGGGTGCAGGAATCCACCAACGCCATGCGTGACGGGGTCATCATGACCGACTCCCGGGGCGCGATGGAATGGTGGAACGGCTCGGCCGAGTACCTGTTGGGTTTCCGGCGCAATACCGACCAGGGCCAGTACATTCATAACCTGATCCGCACGCCGGTCTTCAAGAATTACTTTGATTCACGGGACTACCGGGAACCCCTGGAGATCAACTCCCCGGCCAAACCCCACATCCATCTTCAGATCCAGATCAGCCTGTTCGGCGACGACGACCGGCTGATCGTGGCCAAGGACGTCACCCGCCTGTACCAGCTGGAGCAGATGCGGAGGGACTTCGTCGGCAACGTGTCACACGAGATGCGCACGCCCCTGACCGTGATCAGCGGTTACCTGGAAACCCTGGTGGACCACGCCGACGAGCTACCCCCGAAATGGCGGCGAGCCATCAACACCATGGCTGCCCAGTCGTCACGGATGGAAGCCCTGATCACCGACCTGATTCTCCTGTCCCGCATCGAGACCGGAGAGCAGACGGTGGACGACTCCCTGACCGATGTCGATGCCCTGATCGGACAGATCTGTCACGACGCCAGGGCGCTCAGTGGCGACAAGCAGCACGAGTTCACCATCAACATTACGGATCATCGCCTGTTGCGGGGCGACGAAAGCCAATTGCGCAGCGCCTTCTCGAACCTGGTATTCAACGCCGTGAAATACACACCGGCCCACGGTCACATCACCGTATCCTGGACTACCAACCGGGAGGGCGCCCACCTGTCGGTCAAGGACACCGGCATCGGCATCGACCCCGTCCATATCCCGCGGCTGACTGAACGCTTCTACCGTGCTGATCCCAGTCGCCACAAGGACACCGGCGGTACCGGTCTGGGCCTGGCGATCGTCAAGCATGTGCTGCTGAACCACGACGGCAACCTGGAAATCCGCAGCCGGATTGGCGAGGGCAGCGAGTTCATCTGTCACTTCCCACGGGAGCGGCTGGTGGAGCGGGCACCGGAAACCACCGTGAACGAATAACCGGCACTCCGGGAACCGGAAGCTTAAACAATTGTCATCCCTCTCTGGTGATTGCGGTATTTTCACACCCTGAAAAAACGCTACCATGACAACAACAGCTTCCACCCAAGACTATCCGGTTCGAGGTATCGAGTGCGCTACACTCTCTCAAGGACACACCGCGGGCCCCTGGCCCTGATCATTGCCAGCATTCTGGGCCCGTTTTCCAGTCCGACCCTCGCCCAGGAGCCGGTTGAGCCCATCGATGCACAGGCATTTGTCGAGTGCAAGGCCCGGCTCGAGCAACAGGCCATCGACGCCGGTGTCAGTCAGGCCACCGCCAGCCAGGTGATGGCACAGGTGGAACACCTGGACCGGGTCATCGAACTGGATCGCCGGCAGCCGGAATTCACCACCACTTTCGCCGATTACCTGAACCGGCGGGTGAACGAGGCGAGGGTCAGCAAGGGGCGCGAGATGCTCGCCGAACATCGGGAACTGCTGGAGCGGGTAACCGATGAAACCGGCGTTCCCGCACCTTACCTGGTGGCGTTCTGGGGCCTGGAAACGAACTTTGGCAGCTACTTTGGCAAGATGTCCGTGCCCAGTGCCCTGACTACCCTGGCCTGCGATGCCCGCCGGAGTACGTTCTTCACCCGGCAGCTGATCGCCGCCCTGCGCATCATCGATGAGGGCGCCATTCCCGCCGACCAGATGGAGGGATCCTGGGCCGGCGCCATGGGGCACGTCCAGTTCATGCCGACGGTATTTCTCCAGCACGCGGTGGATGCCGACGGCGATGGCCGGCGGGATCTCTGGAACAGTCTGCCTGACGCCATGATGTCGGCCGGCAAGTTCCTGCAATCCATGGGCTGGGACGGGGATTACCGCTGGGGGCGGGAAGTATTGTTGCCTGGTAACTTCGATTACGGCCTGGCCGATGGCCGGCGCCTGCCATTGAGCAAATGGCGGGACATGGGCATCACCGATGCCTTTGGCAAGAACCTGCCCCGGGCGGACATCCAGGCCAAGCTCGTTGTGCCTGCCGGCCACCAGGGGCCGGCGTTTCTGGTCTACGACAACTTCCGGGTGATCATGGGCTGGAACCGTTCCGAATTCTATGCCATCGCAGTCGGTCACCTTGCTGACCGGGTCGCGGGTGCCGGCAAATTGCAGAATCCGCCGCCGGAAGATGCACCGGCCCTGTCACGCAGCAGCATTATGGCATTGCAACAGGCCCTGACCGACCGCGGCTACGACACGGGCAAACCGGACGGCATTCTCGGTCCGGCCACCCGATCGGCGATTCGCAAGTTCCAGGCGGCCTCCGACATGGTCGCCGACGGCTATCCCGGACAAGCCGTTCTGGCCAGACTGAACGTATCTACCGGTAACTGATTCGATACGAAAAGCAGAGGTCGGAAAAACGCCATGGATTCCATAACCCAGGTTGCCCTCGGAGCCTCCATCGCCGGTGCAGTCGCGGGGAAAACCCTGGGCCGCTCGGCACTCCTGATCGGCGGCGTGCTCGGTACATTGCCCGATCTGGACGTGGTCATCGACTATGGCTCCGCCGTCGCCAATTTCACCCAGCATCGCGGCTTCAGCCACTCGTTGTTCGTCCTGGCCCCGGTAGCACTGCTGCTCGCCTGGCTGTTGTGGCGCTGGAAACCCCAGCTGGCCTTCCGACGATGGTTACTGCTGACCGGCCTCGTTCTGCTTACCCACCCGATACTGGACGCCTTCACCACCTACGGCACCCAGCTGTTCTGGCCGTTCGGCGGGCCCGTGGCGATTAACAGCATCTTCATCATCGACCCAATGTACACCCTGCCGCTGCTGGCGGGATGCATTCTGTTCCTGATCCGCCCGCCAGCGCCCCGTGCCATCGTCGTGGGTCTGACCCTTTCCACACTGTATCTGGGCTGGACCCTGGCTGCGCAGCAGATCATCACCAACCGGGTCACGCCCGCACTGGCTGATGCGGGCATGGAGAACGCCCGGCTGATGGTCCAGCCGATGCCCTTCACAACGGTATTGTGGAGAGCCACCGCCATGGACGATGAGCGACGTGTGGAGATCGTTACCGGCTTCCTGGATGGCGACCAGCCACTGAACCTGGAGACCTTCCCGCGCGATCCGCAACTGGCAAATGCCGTGGCGGGTCTGCCGGAGGTACAACGCCTGGAATGGTTTACCGGCGGATTCCTGGACTATGCCTCCGACGGCAAGCAGGTCACTGCCACCGACATCCGGCTTGGCCTCCCCGGAGCGCATCCTTTCACCTTTGTGATTGCCCGCAATAACGGCGGCCGGTTCCTGCCGATGACCAGCACCCGCCTGCCCAGGCCCGCCGTCGATGGCCAGGCCGCCGCACAGCTCTGGGCCCGGGTGACCGGCAAGAGCAAAGTACTCTGCCTCGCTACCCTGAGCACTCCGGCCCCGGGGCAGAGTTGCTGATGCAGCTGCGCCTGGACCAGTTCCTTGCCAATTGCACCGAGCTCTCACGCAAGGACGCCAAGCGAGCGATCGGGGCCGGCGCCGTCACCGTTGATGGTGTCGTCTGCAAAAGCGCCAACCGGAAAATTGCCGCGGATGCCCGGGTTACGCTGGACGGCGAGCACCTCGTCCTGCCCGGCGAACGCTACCTGATGATGAACAAACCCGCCGGCGTGGTCAGTGCCACCAGCGACAGTGAGCATCCAACTGCCCTGGACCTGCTGCCGGCCGAACTGGCCCGGGACCTGCACATGGCCGGCCGGCTGGATCTGGATACCACCGGCCTGTTGCTGCTGACCACCGATGGCCAGTGGTCCCATCGCATCACGTCGCCGCGTACCGACTGCCCGAAGACCTATCGGGTCAGTCTCAGTGAGCCGCTGACCGGGGCGGCGGAGCAGGCACTTGTCACAGGCGTGGTGTTACGGAATGAAGACAGGAAAACCCGGCCGGCGACAGTCCGGCGACTGGATGACCGGGTGATTGAGCTGACCATTTCCGAGGGGCGTTACCATCAGGTCAAGCGTATGTTGGCCTCGGTGGGGAATCATGTGGAGGCGCTGCACCGGATACGGGTGGGGACCATTGTTCTCGATCCGGCGCTATCGCCCGGGGAGTATCGCTTCCTCACCGAACAGGAAATCGCGAGCGCCGGCGCGGGCTGATCAGGTCCGCTCGAACCGTTTGGCTTCACGATTCTTGCGTACCGCACCGGCCTCAAAAACCTCGCCGTTCATGGCGATGTAGACGCCCGGCGGCAGTAGCTGAACGGCCGACCAGGCAAAGCCCAGATTGAACACGGCATCGGTACGGCGCATTCGCGCCGGCTGCATGGCCCCGAACAGGACGATGGTCCGATCGGCCAGGGATGACAGTCGTTCCGCCGTTTCGGCCATGGTATCCGTGCCATGGGTAATCAGGATTTTCTGCCCCTCACAACCGGCCACGGCATCGAATACCCTGTCACGGTCGTCGTCGGTCATGTCCAGGCTGTCCTTCCGCAACACCTCCCGGATCCGGTAACCGTCTTCGATATTGGCTTCCGACAACAGCTCGGGCAACAGGGAATCACCAATCTCGAACTGGCTGCTGGCGTCGAAATACACCTTGTCAATGGTGCCGCCGGTGGTGAGGATCTCGATCATGGTTCGGTTCCGTCCCTGTCAGTTCACGGTGGGGGAGCGGTTGTCAGCCACCGCGTAGGCGGCGTTCTTTTCCTGCTCATAGCGACGGGCGGCCTTTGCGACGGTGCCGGACTCTCCGGTATCCAGCCAGCGTTTGATGCGCCCGGAATCCCCCAATGGCGAGCGAGTCCCCAGGGAGTCCAGCAGGACCGTCACGATCTTTTCGCCGTTCATGTCCGACACCATAACCAGACATCGCCCCGCCTCGGACAGGTAACCGGTCTTGCTCAACTGCACGCCCCAACTGTCCCGGTGCACCAGCGGATTGGTGTTGCCGAAAGAAAGACTGTACCTGGGGTTCCGGAAGTGCGCACGGTAATAACCGGTGGTGGAGTACTCCCGGATCTCGGGATGTTTCATGGCGGCATTGACCAGGCGAACGAGGTCCGAGGCGGTGGAGACATTGAGCGCCGACAATCCCGTAGGATCCACAAACCGGGTGCCGGACATGCCCAGCGCCCGGGCTTTCTCATTCATGGCATCGATGAACACGTCATAACCGCCGGGATGATTGCTGGCCAGGGTGTAGGCGGCGAAGTTCTCCGAGGACATCAAGGCAATCCGGATGACTTCTGACCGGGGTAGCGTGGAATCAATGCGGATCCGGGTGTAGGCATTGTTCACCGCGGGAGTGTGGCGCTCGTGGAAGGTGAGCCGCTCATCCAGCGGCTCGCCGGACTCCAGCACCACCAGGGCGGTCATCAGTTTGGTCACGGATGCGATGGGGACCTGCCGGTCGGCGTTCTTGCCAAAAACCAGGTTATTGTCACCCACGTGGGCCACTGCCGCGTTCACCGAGGCCAGATTCGGCCCGGTGCCGGCCTGCGCGGTGGTTGCAACAACCATCACCAGGAGCAGCAACGCCCCGGTTTTCATTTTCTCGATCACGCCTGTCACTGCCCCCCCCTGTGCCGAGCCTGGCTACTAGCGCATCACTATATCAGCGAGCACCAATGTCTGACATGTCACATTTTCGCTGAAGCATACTCGCCAGCAAATGCAAAACAACTTAAAAATCGGTAAAATTTCAGCCAATTCATATTGTTACCTACTATTTCCAAACGTATCCAAACTGTAACACCCCGCATTCCAGGCAACCAGGAAGCCCCGAATGGATTCGCAAGCTCAAAGTCATGCCAACGCAAGTGCCCCCGGCCTCGCCCCGGGAAATGCGGCGATCTGGCTGAACCGGTGGTTGCCCCTGATAGTCCTGGCGGCCAGCGTCGCCTATGGGCTGACGACCAGTCTCTGGTTTTCACCAGCCAGTGGCGCTCGCGAATTATCAGAAATTCCGCAGAAGCCCTCGGTTACCCCGGTGGTCATATCTGACCAGTGGGCGTACCGGATCCAGCCATTGGCGACGATACTGGCCAGCCGTTCCTGGGCCAGGGTGGAAAACTGGACGCGGATCGATCATGGTAAGTCCGGCGTGGGCTACCCCTACCGCCCTGTCACTTACCGCCTCGGCCTTGAAAACAACTCCGACACAACAGTTCAACAGAATCTGATCGTCTCAGCCCCATACCTCGATCACCTGGCCCCCGTACTTATCCATCCGGACGGTCGCACCGACCACCTCGCGACCCTGGGCGATCGCTACCCGTTCGACCACCGTTATGTTGACCTGCCCCAATGGATCTGGCCCATAACCCTGCCGCCCGGCCGGAGTACGCTGCTGGTGGAGGTCAGGAATAACGGGCCGGTACTCCTGCCCCTCGCCATGGCCTCAGCGGACGAAGTGGCCAGCAAGGGTGCAGCCAATCTGGTCTGGAAGGCCTTCATTACGGGCTTGCTGGTTTTCGCGCTGCTACTGAATCTCAGCATCGTGGTCAGGCTACGGCGTCCCGGTCTGGCCTGGCTCAGCGTGCTCATGGTGGCGGTTATTCACAGTCAACTGGTGATGGACGGGCTGGGATTCTGGTTATTCTGGCCCGATCACCCTGAACTGAATGCCCTTCTGGGAATCACGCTCCCCCTCTGCCTGATTGCCCTGTGCGAGTTCACCCCCCACTTTCTCTCCGTTGGCAGATCTTCAACCAGACTTCTGCGGATTTTCAGTCTGCTGGGCAGTCTGCATCTTCTGGCCGCCCCCTTTGCCATAAAACTGATTGGTCAGGATAGCTTCCTGGTAACCAGCGTGCTGGGCGGCGCCTTCATCTGCGGTCTGGCGTTCTCGCATCGACACCACTTCTACGGCCGCTACTTTGCCATGTCGATTCTGGCCATCCTTCTGGGTGCGACGATAACGTCCCTGCGCACCATCGGCTCCCTCCCGGTCAACACCCTGACCGATTCTGCCTTTTTCCTTGGCGCAGCGCTCGGCTCACTGATCCTGACCAGCGGCGTGGGCCGGTTATTGGTGCAGGAACGCAAACGCCGCATGGGGTCCGATATCCGGGTCCGTCAGGAGCGACAGCTGAGAACCAGGATCGAACAGGAATACGACCAGCTGATGAAAACCCACCGGGTAACGGGCAAACCGAACCGGCCAGTCCTGGAAGATGCGCTGGAAGCCATCAACAGCAGCCAGTCACCCTACACCCTGTGCATCGTGCGGCTGGCCAGATTCAACGAGCTTGAGCAGGCCCTTGGCTACCACACTGCGGAAGACCTGCTCAAACAATACCTCAGGCAATTGAACAGTGTCCTCAAACGTTGCCTGGGCGACCGTCTGGTTACCATTAACGGCCAGGGCCTGGCCACGCTCGATACCAGCAACCATGCCTTTGCCTATTATCGCGACCGGACTTCGGGGCGGGAGGATCCGGCACTGGAGACGATCACCAGGTGGCTGGGCAAGAACTTCCGGGAAGGCCGGTTTTCCTTTTCCTGGGGGCCCAGCCTGGGCCTGGCGCACGCCCCCGAGCACGGCAGGGATGCGAGCGCCATCCTGTCTTCCGCCGGATTCGCCTCGCTTGATGACTCCCGACCGCTGTCGGTGTATGACCCCTCGATCGCCCGCCACCTGTATCGTCAGCAGATGCTGATCCTGGATGTCGAGGAGGCGCTCAAAGGCGGCGAAATGTGGCTGGAGTACCAACCCAAGGTCAACGTGCGGGATGGCCGGATCGACTCCCTGGAAGGGCTGATCCGCTGGCATCACGGCGAATTTGGCAGGGTGCCGCCCGACCAGTGGATCCCCCTGGCGGAGGAAGTGGGCATCATCCATACGGTGACACTGTGGGTGCTGGACCGCGCCTGCCAGGACTTTGCCTCCCTGCGCGACCAGTTTGGCCAGGATATCTCCGTCTCGGTCAACATTTCTGCCAAGGATCTTGCCCAGCCCGGCTTTCACCGGGTTGCGGCCCGTATCACCCGCAGTCATGGCCTGTCGCCGGAGAACATCATTCTGGAGATTACCGAAACCGCCATGATGACTGACCCAGCCATCGCCCGGAAAACCATCAGCCTGCTCAGTGATACAGGGTTCAGGATCGCTCTCGACGATTTTGGCGCAGGACACTCCTCTCTCGGGACTCTGGCTACCTTTGATCTGGATGAACTGAAGATCGATCGGAGTTTCCTGAAAAACATCCTGCGCTATCCCAAGCGTCAGCGGATTCTCCGGGTGGCCCTGGAGTTGGGCGAGAGCCTGGATCTGGATGTGGTCGTGGAAGGGGTCGAGGACGAGGCGATCGCGATCTGGCTCCAGCAGTTCCCCGGCCTGCATGGCCAGGGCTACTACTGGGGCCCACCCATCATACCGGGAGCGCGCTAGGGCAGATCCGTCACCGCGCCTTTGGAGGCCGAACTGACCGTTCGGGCGTACTTGGCAAGTACACCGCGAGTGACTCTCGGCTCGGGTGCCTGCCAGGCCTGGCGCCGGCGCTCCATCTCTGGCTCGGAAACATCCAGCTCGATGCGGTTATTGACAGCGTCGATGGTAATGGTGTCTCCATCCTCCACCAGCGCAATCGGACCACCCTCGGCCGCCTCAGGGGTGATATGCCCGACCACGAAGCCGTGGCTACCACCGGAAAAACGGCCATCGGTGATCAGCGCCACGTCACTGCCGAGGCCCTTGCCCATGATCGCAGAGGTCGGGCTGAGCATTTCCCGCATGCCGGGGCCGCCTTTCGGGCCTTCATAGCGGATCACCAGCACATCACCGGCCACCACGGTGCCGTCGAGAATCCGGGCCTGTGCCTCTTCCTCGGAATGGAACACTCTGGCACGGCCGGTGAAATGGGTTCCCTCTTTACCGGTGATCTTGGCGACGGCCCCGGTGGGCGCCAGATTACCGTAGAGGATACGCAGGTGGCTGTCCGCCTTGATGGGATCCTCGAAGGCATGAATGATGTCCTGTCCTTCCGGATAAGGCTCCACACCCGCCAGGTTTTCCGCCAGGGTCCGGCCGGTCACGGTGAGACAGTCTCCGTGCAGCAGCCCGCGGTCCAGCAGCATTTTCATCAGCGGCTGGATACCACCGATGGCCACCAGCTCAGACATCATGTAGTGGCCGCTGGGTCTGAGGTCCGCCAGCACGGGCACCCGCGTGCCGATCTCGGTGAAATCCTCCAGATCCAGCTCCACGCCAATGGTGCTGGCCATCGCCAGCAGGTGCAGCACCGCGTTGGTGGAGCCCCCCAGGGCAATGACGACAGTGATGGCGTTCTCGAACGCCTTGCGGGTCATGATATCCGACGGTCGGATCCCTTTATCCAACAGGTTCAGTACCGCCGCACCGGCGGCACGGCAATCCCCGGTCTTGGTCTCGGAGACCGCATTCTGGGCGGAGCTGCCGGGCAGGCTCATACCCATGGCCTCTATGGCCGATGCCATGGTGTTGGCGGTGTACATCCCCCCGCAGGAGCCCGGGCCGGGGATCGCGGTTTCCTCGATCTGCTTCACCTCGATCAGGTCCAGATCGCCCCGGGCATGAGCACCGACCGCCTCGAACACGGAGATGATATCGGTGTGATTCTTACCCGGCATGATGGTGCCGCCGTAGACAAACACCGAAGGCCGGTTCAGCCGCGCCAGTCCCATCAGGCAGCCAGGCATGTTCTTGTCGCAGCCGCCGATGGCCACCAGGCCATCAAAACCCTCACAGCCGGCGGCGGTCTCGATGGAGTCGGCAATCACTTCCCGGGATACCAGGGAATACTTCATGCCCTCGGTGCCATTGGCGATACCGTCAGACACCGTGATGGTATTGAAGATCAGGGATTTGCCACCGGCCTCGTCGGCACCGGCCGCAGACTCCTCCGCCAGACGGTTGATGTGCATGTTGCAGGGCGTGAGATTGCTCCAGGTCGAGGCAATGCCCACCTGGGGTTTGCGGAAATCCTCATCGGTAAAACCGACGGCCCGGAGCATGGCCCGACTGGCGGACTTGCCAATGCCATCCACCACGGGAGAAGAGTATTGACGGCGTTTGTCGTCTGTCATGGCAGCCTCCAGGTCTTCACGAATGATCGAGTCAGGATCTCAGATTCGGCGGTTAACCTCAAAATAACCCGCCGAAAACAATATGCAGTTCCGAATGACCTGCATCAAGCGGTCCGACGCCGCCAGCTTTTACAATCGTTGACAGATCTTCCCAGCCACGGAGGCGTCACATGCCATCGCCAACTCAATCCCAACCGGCGCCGACCACCGGTCATTCCCGCCGGGAGTATGATCTGTGGCGCCGTGGTTACGGGGTGATCCGACATACAGATTCCACCTGTACCCAGGTCCAGATGCTGGCCGAGCGCCTGGTACAACGGGGACTCCAACCGGACACCGAAGCGGTCTATCGCAAACTCGCGGCACTGGATCGCCTGACCAGCGCCGGCCTGTGGCTGGTGGTACACATGACCTATACCCGACGCGTGGATATCACCGGAGCCCCGCTCAGTCCCCGGGATTTCAAAACCAGCCCGGAAGGTCATACCGGCGGCGCCCTTAACATGGTTCCGGCGTACGCCGCCTACCTGGCACTGAATAACCTGACCGGCGAGACCCGGAGCTGGTTGATGGGCCAGGGCCATTGCGTGGCCGCAGTGGATGCACTCAACGTGTTGACCGGCAATCTCCACGCCGAGCAGCGGGAGCGGTACCGGGGTATCGAGGGCCTGTCGCGTCTGGCCGACGATTTCTACGGCTACCGGCAGAAACCCGATGGTGCCATGGCAGCGCCGGTCGGCAGCCACGTCAACCCGCATACTGCCGGCGGTATCATTGAGGGTGGTTACCTCGGGTTCGCGGAACTGCAGTACGCCCACATGCCGCTGCCGGGCGAATCCCTGGTGGCGTTCCTTTCCGATGGTGCTGCCGAGGAACAGCGGGGCAGTGACTGGATTCCACGCTGGTGGCGCCAGGAGGACTGTGGTCTCGTTCTGCCGATCATGATCGCCAACGGCCGGCGCATTGAACAACGCACCGAGTTGGGCACCCGGGAAGGGCTCGAGCGGTTCGAAGCCCACCTGGGCCACCGGGGCTTTGACCCGGTCCGCTTCGACGGTCGCGACCCCGCTGCCTTTGTCTGCGCCCTGCTGTTCATGGAGGAGGCCCTGAAGGATCATGGGCAAGCGGCGCTCAGGGGGGAGATACGCTACCCGGTACGCATACCCTATGGTATTGCCGAAACCGTCAAGGGTTACGGGTTCTATGGCGCCGGCAGCAATGCCGCCCATAACCTCCCCCTGCCCGGCAATCCCCGGATTGACGCCCGTGCCAGGGAGTTGTTCCATACTCACATCGCGCCCCTGTGGGTCAATCCGGACGAGCTCCGGCAGGCGGTCCGGCAACTGGGTGAGCATGATCGGCAGAACCGGCCCTTCGAGCGCGATCACCCCCTGGCTACCCGCAATCCGTTGGACCCTGTCATCCCCAGACTCGCTCCATGCCGCGAGCCGTCTTCCTCGCCCATGAAGGCAGTGGATCACTTTTTCCGTGCCCTGGTGGCAGAGAATCCGGGCCTGCGACCGAGGGTCGGCAATCCGGACGAACTTGCCAGCAACCGGCTGACCGGCATCCTCAAAACGCTCAAGCACCGCGTCAATGATCCCGAGAATGATCAGGAAGATATCCACGGCAGGATCATCACCGTTCTGAATGAGGAAGCCGTGATTTCCGCCTGTCTGGCCAACAAGGCTGGTCTTAACCTGGTGGCCAGCTATGAGGCTTTCTGTGTCAAGATGCTCGGAGCGATCCGCCAGGAACTGATTTTCGCCAGGCACCAGAAAGCCGTCGGCCGGCCCGCGCGCTGGCTTGGCTTCCCGGTCATTGCCACCTCCCACACCTGGGAAAACGGCAAGAATGAACAGTCGCATCAGGACACTACCTTCTGCGAGAGCCTGCTGGGCGAGATGAACGACGTTTCCCGGGTAATTTTCCCGGCGGATTACAACAGTACCCTGGCTGCCCTGCCCTCGGTTTACAATGATCGCGGGCGGCTGACCTGCATGGTGGTGCCCAAGCGGGAGCGCCCCTGTGTCTTTGACGCCAGCGAAGCCGACACCCTGGCCCGGCACGGTGCCCTGGTGGTGGATGAAGACACCTGTGCCGGGGAACCGCTGCTCCTGATTGCCAACGGAGCCTATCAGCTGTCCGAAGCCATCCGGGCCTGCGAACGCCTGCGGGAGACCGGAACACCCTTCCGACTGGTCTATGTTCAGGAACCCGGCCGTTTCCGCCAGCCCAGGGATGCTCACGAGGCGTCGGTCTGCGCCTCCGAATTCGAGCGGGAACGGCTCTTCCCCCATCGCCTGAAGCGCCGGGTCTGCCTGACCCACATGCGCCCGGAGGTGTTCCGCGGGCACCTCCACACCCTGTTTCCGGAGATGACCCACGCCCGTGTGCTGGGCTACATCAATCAGGGCGGCACCCTGAACGTGGCAGGCATGCTGTTTGCCAACCAGTGTTCCTGGG
Organism: Marinobacter sp.; assembly: GCA_018623515.1. Lineage (GTDB taxonomy): Bacteria > Pseudomonadota > Gammaproteobacteria > Pseudomonadales > Oleiphilaceae > Marinobacter. Next base: position 12,142 of record JAAZVL010000018.1, on the reverse strand, counting down.
GCCACGTCCTGGCCGCCTGCGCCCAGGTCATGGAGCAACCGCCGGGCGAGTGGTTGTCCAGTGCCGAACTGGCTGCTGTGGAAGGCCGGGGAGATCCCTCGGCCATTACCCGGGGACTGCCCACCGCCTGAGCAGAAACGGGGACTCCACCCCGGAGCCCGGTGACACCCCGACCGGGCACATCCGTGAACCCTGGGCTAATATGTGGATTTTGAATTGTGTAGAGCGAGTCAGTTTTATGGAGTTGCCCGCATACCTCAAGGTCATGGCCGACAAAGGCGCATCGGACCTCTACTTTTCCACCGGCACACCGGTGATGATCAAGATTGAAGGCCAGACCAGGCCGCTGACCCAGAACCCCTTTCAGCGCGGCGCCGTCAAGACACTGGCCTATTCGGTGATGAACGACCGGCAGAGGGCCGCGTTCGAACGGGATCTCGAGCTGGACATGGCCATTGGCGTCAATCAGATTGGCCGTTTCCGGGTCAACGTGTTCTGGCAACGGGGCGAGGTGGCAATGGTCATTCGCTACCTGAAGAATGATATTCCATCGATCGAATCCCTGGGCCTGCCCGGCATCCTGCAGCAACTGATCATGGAACCCCGCGGGCTGATTCTGGTGGTGGGTGCCACCGGCTCCGGCAAGTCCACCACGCTGGCCTCGATGATCGACTACCGGAACCGTCATCGAAGTGGCCACATACTCACCATTGAGGATCCCATTGAATATACCCACAGCCACGGCATGAGCGTGATCAACCAGCGCGAAGTGGGGGTCGATACCCACTCCTACTCGGATGCCCTGAAGCGGGCCATGCGGGAGGCTCCGGATGTGATCATGATTGGCGAGATCCGGGACCGGGAGACCATGAAACAGGCCCTGACCTACGCCGAAACCGGGCATCTGTGCATTTCCACCCTCCATGCCAGCAACGTCGACCAGACCCTGCGTCGCATCGTGAATTTTTTCCCGGACGAAGCCCACAAGGAATTGTTCATGGACCTCAGCCTGCACCTGCGGGCGGTGGTTTCCCAGCGGCTGTTGCGAGGTGTTAATGGCAAACGGGTGCCGGCTGTAGAGGTCATGCTCGCCAGTCCCTATATCAAGGAGCTGATCAACAAGGGGGAAATCGGCGGGATCGGCGAGGTAATGGAAAAAAGCCGGGAGATGGGCATGCAGACTTTCGATCAGGCCATCCTGGACCTGTACCACGAAGGCAGGATTACCAAGGATGAAGCCTTCGCCAACGCCGATTCGAGGCACAACCTGGAAGTCGCCATCCGCCTGGAACAGGGCAAGATGGGCGCCGACAGTTCAGGCCTCCGTATCGACGACGGGAACTGAGGTACCGGTTCCCGAAAACCCGAAGGGAGCCCGCCCGGCTCCCTTCCGTTGAAGATTACGATGAGCGGCGATACTGCCGCCATTTACCCGCTGACGAACACCGGGCCGACGCCAAAGTTCCAGAGAATGACCGAGCCGACACGGGTGGACACCAGAATCACCAGGGCCACGGTCAGCAACGCACCAGCGTACATCACTGCCCGTTCCTTCTCGATGCCCATGACGATCGGCAGGCCGTCATACATGAGCCAGGCGCCGTAGCACGCCGCAATCAGGAATACGATCGCGTTGAACCAGGGCACCGGGTACAGCAGGGCGAAGCCCGCCAGGAACAGCGGTGTGCAGGAGTAGGCCGCCAGGGCAATCCCGTTGGACGGCACGTGCTCTTCCTTGGCACCGTAGGTCTTCGCCATCCAGTTGATGGCATACCCGAGGGCGAACACCCCGACCAGCATGGCCAGGTAAGTCAGCACACTCAGTTGCAGGGCACTGATTTCCGTGAGTTTGATCAGCCGCTCGTTACCCACCGTCCAGCCAAAATAGGCCGTCGAGATGTATGCACAGACCGGGGCAATGGCAGCCAGAACCAGAACATAAGCGACATACAGTCGTCGCGGCGTCTCGTGTTCTTTGCGAATGGACACCCACTCTTCATCGGGGTGCGTGAAAAGACCGAAGGCATGTTGCAGGAGCATGGACACCCCCTTTTCTTGCTGTTGTTGGTATGGGAAGGTACGTTTCCCGCACGCTCGTGGATCTGAGAACAGTACCTGAACTTAACTATAGTCAAGAATGGGGGGGTGAAAAGGCAGCTTTAATGCCTTTTTGTCATTTAGAAAAGTCTCTCAGATCCTTTGGTTCTGGCAGGGCATCGAATGCGCCGAACCGGGTTGCGGTTATCGCGCCACAGCGGCTGGCGAATGTCAGGGCATCGACGAGCCCGTCCTCCCGCGCCAGCCATTGCCGGAAACCGGCCCCGGAGACCCGCTCCCGGCACAGACGGTAGAGCAGACCGGCCACGAAGGAGTCTCCCGCCGCGGTGGTATCGAGGGCACGGACCTGCGGCGGCTCAACCCGCACGGCGTCGCCACCGGCAAACGCCCGAAGGGTAGCGGCGCCGTCCGAGACCACCAGCAAAGGCACACCCCGCTGCGCCAGGGCAACCGCCATGGCCGAGGCCTCATCGCCATAAAGCTGCTCCAGCTCCTCCCGGCTGAATTTGACAATGTCCGCCTGCCGGGCGAGCTCCCAGATGATTTTCGGTGCGTCCTGAAGCGCCGGCCAGAGCCCGGGCCGGAAGTTCACGTCGAAACTGACCAGACAGCCGGCCCGGCGAGCCCGTTCCACCAGACTCAGTGACGTGTCGCGAATCGCCGGTTCGGTCAGGGTATTGGAGCACAGGTGGAAGATGCGGGCGGCGCTCAACGCGCTCTCCGGCAACTGCTCGGCCCGGTACAGAAGGTCCGCCGTGGCAGTGCGGTAGAAGCTGAAGCTGCGTTCACCCCGCTCATCGAGAGATACCATGGCCAACGCCGTCAGCGCCGAGTCCGACACCGCCAACAGGGAGGTATCAACACCGTAACCGGACAGTGCGCGGACAATCGTCTGACCGAACACATCGTTGCCCACCTGGCCGGCAAACCCCGCACGTCCGCCCAGACGGGCAACACCCACCGCCACGTTGGCCGGGGCACCGCCGGGCTGTGGTACATAATGCACACCACCCTCGCCCTGCTCACCCCGCATATCAATCAGTGCTTCGCCGAAGCACAGAACATCGGACATCTTCTGGAACCTCTTGAACAGTTAAGGGCAGCTCTCACGCACCAGCAAGTGGGTCTGCAGCAGGACATTCCGGTCCTCCTGCTCGCCGAGGAAAATACGGGCCGCCACCCGGCCCTTCTCGGCACTCTGCTGATAGACGGTGGTCAGGGACGGATGGATGTTGGCGCCTTCAGGGATGCCGTCGAAGCCGACCACCCGGACGTCATCCGGAACCCTTAAGCCCATCTGCAATGCCGCCTGGATGGCCGCCAGCCCGATCCGGTCACTCATGCACAGCAGCAGATCCGGCCGGGGGGTGCTGGTGAGCGCCTCCCGCGCGGCCTGGTAGGCATCCTGATGGGTGTTGGTGGGTGTCGACCAGATACGCTCCGACGGCACCCGGTAGCCGGCCGCCTCCAGGGCATCGAGATAGCCATTCAGGCGCCGCACCGATATCGCCCGCGTCTCACTGAACAGCTCGCGATCCCGGATCCGGCAGACCCGATCCGTATCCACCAGCCTCAGGCCCAGAATGGCCACCTGTTCCGGCGGCGTGCGCAAGGCATGTTCAGCGCTGCGGCGGGCGCCGTCGTAGTTGTCGATGTTGACCCAGGTACAGCCTTCCAGGTCAAAATCCACCACCACCATGGGCTTGCCGTGCTGCTTCAGGCGTTCGTAGGTTTCCTCTTCCTTGAGCCAGCCGTAGATGATGAAGCCATCGACCATCGATTCCTGCAGGCGGCTGCGTTGTTCATCGTGGCTGGAGAGCAACAGCATGTTCATTTGCCGGCGGTCGAGGACTTCCGCCACCCCGTGCAGGAATTCGTTGGCTACCGGATCGGTCAGACTGTAGGCCAGGTTGTCCGCCAGCATGACCCCGACGATGCCGGTGCGTCCGGTCCGGAGGCTGCGGGCCGCCGCGTTCGGACCCATGTACCCCAGACGCTTGCACTCCTCGAGAATCCAGCGCCTTTTGGCCTCGGAGAGCTGATCCGGCCGGTTGAAGGCATTGGAAATAGTGGCCGTGGAGACATTCAGTTTCTCGGCCATTGCCTTCACGGTTAACCGTTTCGGCGTGTTACTGACGGTCATGGCTTCTCCACCGGTGTGTTTGTGTGGTCAACGACTGGCCGCCTCGGCCAGTCCGGCGGTCTCCGGCTGGCGCTCCTGGGCCGGCAGGGCCCTGTCATTGCTGTCGAAGACGTGGACCAGGCTGGCGTCGGTACTCAACGTCACCCTCTGGCCGGGGGTGATCTCGCAGGGTACCGGCTGGCGCACCACCATCAACTCTTCCATGGCCGGCAGCGCGATGTAAACGTAGGCCTCGTTGCCCAAGTACTCCACATTCACCACCTCAAGACCATGGTCCGGGCCGGATATTGCGAGTTGAAAGTGCTCGGGCCGAACGCCCACGGTGACCGCATCACCCTGCGTCAGGGCCGCAGTATCGCGGTTGACGGCCAGAGCACCAAGCCCATCCACTTCCACCTGCGTTTGGCCACCGCCCGTGCCTCCGGCGATCATGCCCGGCATGAGGTTCATCCTCGGCGATCCGATGAAACCGGCAACGAACAGGCTGGCCGGATGTTCATAGAGATCATAGGGCGTCCCGACCTGCTCTACGTTACCCCGGTTGAGCACCACGATCTTGTCGGCCAGGGTCATGGCCTCCACCTGATCGTGGGTGACATAGATCATGGTGGACTGCAGGCGGTCGTGCAGTTTGGCAATCTCGGTACGCATCTGGACCCGGAGGCTGGCATCGAGGTTGGAAAGTGGCTCGTCGAACAGCATGATCCGGGGCTCCCGGGCCATGGCGCGGCCAATCGCAACCCTCTGGCGCTGGCCGCCGGACAGCTCTCTCGGCTTACGGTCCAGCAGTTTCTCGAGCTGAAGGACCTGGGCGGTCTTCTCGACCCACTCGCGGATCCGGCCCTTGTTGGCCTTGCCCAGCTTGAGTCCGAAGGCGATGTTCTCGTACACGGACATGTGCGGGTACAGGGCATAGGACTGGAACACCATGCCCACGCCCCGCTCCTTGGGCGACTGTTCCGTCACTACCTCACCATCAATCTCGATGTCACCGCCGCTGGGATCTTCCAGGCCGGCGATCAGGCGCAGCAGCGTGGACTTGCCGCAACCGGACGGGCCGACAAAGACAACAAATTCCCCGTCTTCGATGCGCAGGTTCACGCAAGGCAATATCTCTTCTTTACCAAAGGTCTTGTTGATGTTCTTCAGTTCCACGCATGCCATGGTGGAGACTCCTCTGTTGATCGCCCGGCCCGGGCCGGGCGCTCCGAAGTTTAAAGTTCTGCAAAAAGGGCCTGGTAAGGCGGCAACACCAGGTCGCGACCCTCGACACGCCCCTCGAAGCCGGGTTCACTGACGACGCTGCCGACAGCCAGGGGCAGGGGCGTCCGGATCTCCCTGCCGGTCAGGTTCAGGGCAACCAGAAGGCTCTGCTCGTCCGTTCGGCGAACCCAGCAGAGGGCATCGCCGGTGTCCTCAAGCAGCTCCAGGTCACCTTCCACCAGGGCCGGCTGTTGCTGGCGCCACCCGATCAGCTCTCGCACCCGGTTAAGGGTGGAGTCCGGGTCCTGCTCCTGGGCCTGGACCGACAGTTCCCTGTGGGCCGGATCAATGGGCAGCCAGGGCTCGCCGATGGTGAATCCGGCGCCGGACTCCGGCGTCCAGGGCATGGGTGTCCGGCAGCCATCACGCCCCTTGAATTCCGGCCAGAACTCAATGCCATAGGGATCCTGCAGGGCTTCAAACGGCACCCAGGCCTCGGGAAGACCGAGTTCCTCGCCCTGGTACAGGGACACACTGCCACGGAGGGTGAGCAGCAGGGCCATGAGAACACGGGCGTAGGCCGCCGGATCGTCCACGCCTTCGCCCCAGCGGGTGACCACCCGCACCACGTCGTGGTTGCTCAGGGCCCAGCAGGGCCAGCCCTCACCCAAACCATGCTGGAACCGGCGTACCACGTCACGAACCCAGTCAGGACCATGGCGGTCCGACAGCAGGTCAAAGGAATAGGCCATGTGCAGCCGACCGTCGCCCCGGGTGTACTCGGCCATACGCTCGAGCGGCTTGTCATCGCCGATCTCTCCCACCAGGGTGGTGTCCGGGTACTGGTCCATCAGCTGACGCAGGTCCGCCAGGAAATCCAGGTTTTCCGGCTGACTCAGGTCGTACACATGGCGCTGGTAGGTGTAGGGGTTCACGCCGCTGGCCACGAACGTCTTGGGCTGATCCGCCGGCACCGGCGGATTATCCTCCAGGCCCTGGCTGTGATAGTAGAAGTTCACCGTATCCAGCCGGAAACCGTCGGTGCCCATATCCAGCCAGAAACGCATGTTGTCGACCTGGGCCCGGCGCACCTCCGGGTTGTGGAAATTCAGGTCCGGCTGGCTGGCCAGGAAGTTGTGCAGGTAATACTGGGCCCGGCGGCTGTCCCAGGTCCAGGCGCTGCCACCGAAAATGGACAGCCAGTTGTTGGGCGGCGTGCCATCCGGCTTCGGATCGGCCCACACGAACCAGTCGGCCCTGGGGTTGTCACGGCTCTGGCGACTCTCCTCGAACCAGGGGTGGACATCGGAAGTGTGGCTCAGCACCTGGTCGATGATGACCTTCAGGCCGAGACGGTGGGCCTCCTTCACCAGGGCCTGGTAATCGGCCATGTCACCGAACATCGGGTCCACGCCCCGGTAGTCGGAGACATCGTAACCGAAATCCTTCATCGGTGAGGTGAAGAACGGAGACAGCCAGATCGCATCCACCCCCAGTGAGGCGACGTAGGGCAGCTTCTCGGTGACGCCCTTCAGGTCACCGATGCCATCCCCGTTCGTATCCAGAAAGCTGCGGGGATAGATCTGGTAGATGATGCCGCCTTTCCACCATGGCTGGGTCATACAAAAAACTCCTTGATTAACCTTTGACCGCGCCTGCCGTGAGGCCGGACACGATTCGACGTTGGAAGATTAGGACCAACACCACCAGCGGTACCGTCACAATGACTGAGGCCGCCATCAGGTTGCCCCAGGGCAATTCGTGCTGGGAGCCCCCGGTAATCAGGGCAATGGCGACGGGGACCGTGCGCTGGTCGTCGGTGAGGGTGAATGTGAGTGCGAACAGGAACTCGTTCCAGGCGGCGATGAACGCCAGCAACCCGGTGGTGGCCATGGCCGGCCACATCAGCGGCACGAACACCCTGAACAGGGTGGTCAGGGGGGATGCACCATCGACAATGGCGGCCTCCTCCAGTTCCTTGGGCAGCTGCCGCATGAAGGTGGTCAGAATCCACACCGTAAACGGCAGCGTGAAAATGGTGTAGGAGAAGATCAAGGCCAGCGGATCGTTGTACAGGTTCATGGCACGGATCACCTCGAACAGCCCCGACAACACCGCCACCTGGGGAAACATGGAAACCCCGAGCACGATCATCAGCACCGCACTGCGCCCCCGGAACTGCACCCTCCCCAGGGCGTAGGCCGCGGTCAGACCAAAGCCCATGGCGATCAGCACCGTGGCAAAGGACACCAGCACAGAGTTCCAGATGCTCTTGACGAAGGACCCCTGCCCCAGGACCGCCGCGTAGTTGGCAAAGTCGAAGGAACTGATCCAGTACTCCACCGTGAACAGTTCCGAACCACTCTTGAACGAGGTCAGGATGGCGTAATAAAACGGGAATACGGTGAACAGCAGGATTGCCGCCAGCAGGATGGCAAACCCGATCTTGCCGGCGATTTTCTTCAGCGTCCGGGAACTCATGCCTCACCTCCGATCTGTTTGCGGCCGAGGTATAGATAGGTGATGGTCGCCAGGGCAATGATCAGGAACAGCACGGTGGATGCCGCCGAGCCGTAACCGACATCCTGGAACTGCACCAACTGCTGTCGGGCGTAGACTGACATGGACATGGTGTCCTCGCTGTTGGAGGTCAGCACGTAAATGACGTCGAAGACCCGCAGGGCATCCAGGACGCGGAAGATGATCGCCACCATCAGCGCCGGAGTGATCAGCGGCAGGGTCACCTTGAAGAACACCCTGACCGGGTGGATGCCATCCACTTTTGCCGCCTCGTAGCAGTCGGAAGGCAGCATCTGCAGCGCCGCCAGGGTCAGCAGGGCCATGAACGGGGTGGTCTTCCAGACATCCACCATGATCACCGCCCACATGGACAGATCCGCGTTGGCGGTCCAGTTCAGGGGCTCGGCGATGATCCCGAGGGTCATCAGCAGGTCATTGATGATCCCGAACTGGTCGTGAAGCATCCAACCCCACATCTTGGCGGAGACGATCGTGGGAATGGCCCAGGGAATGAGCGTGGCGGCACGGATCCAGCCACGGCCACGGAACTGGGCGTTAAGGGTCAGGGCAATAATGAGGCCCAGGACCGTCTCGGCACCCACGGACACCACGGTGAAGAACAGGGTGTTCCACACCGCCTGCCACCAGGTGGGATCGGCCAGGACCCCGAACCACATGCCATCGTCATAGACCAGGTAATTCTCGAAACCGACCCAGCTGTACTCGCTGATGTTGGCGAAACTGGCGTCGGTGAAGCTGAACCAGATGGTCCGGAACAGCGGCCATCCCGCCACGGCAGCCAGCACCAGCAACATGGGGATCAGGAACACCCATGCCGCTCGCAGGCGCTGACGGCGCACCTTGCTGGCCTGCCGGCGGGCGGGGACAGAAGCAGTCGGTGTCTTACCGACCGCTTCCGTTTCTGCGGGTGCTGGAGTGGTGTGTGCCATGACCCGTTACCAGCCCCGACGGCCCAGACGACGCAGGTCGCGCTCAAGCGCACCCATGGCCTGCTCCGGCTCCGCCTCACCGGACAGCACACTGTGAACCGAGTTGAAGAAGGCGTTGGAAACCCGGCCATAGCTCTCACCGGTCACCGAGGACGGCCGCGGCACTCCATTCTTGAAGGTCTCGAACAGTTCGCCGAAGAAAGGCACCGCCGCCAGTACGTCCTCATCCTGGTACAATTCCGGCAGCGTGGGGTTGTAGCTGCCCTCGATGGCCCGGCGCTTCTGTTCCTCGTAGCTGGTCAGGTATCGAACCAGGTCCGCTGCCAGCTCCGGATTCTCGGAATACTTCGACACCGCCAGCTGCCAACCGCCGAGGGTGCCGGCGTGACGGCCATCTTCGCCACCTTTTGGCAGCGCCACGACACCGACCTTGTCCTTCACCGGACTATCGTCACTCTGGGCCAGGCTCCAGGCGTAGGGCCAGTTGCGCATGAACAGGGCATTGCCGGACTGGAACACACCCCGCGCCTCTTCCTCGGTGTAGTTCAGAACGGCACGCGGAGAAATGGTATCCACCCATCCGCTGGCCAGATCCAGGGCTTCAATGGCCTGCGGATTGTTGATGGTGACATCGCCATCGGCGTTCACGATGGTGCCGCCATTGTGACTGGCCACCCACTCCAGGGCGTCACAGGTCAGCCCCTCGTAGGCACGGCCCTGCCAGACAAAGCCCCAGAACTTGTCGTTGCCCGCCTCGCGCTCGGCCGCCATGACCGTTTCCGCGGTGGCGGTCAGCTGCTGCCAGGTCTGGGGTACCGCCTGGTCATACTTCTCGAGCAGGTCCTTGCGGTAATACAGCACCCCGGCGTCCGTGAACCAGGGCATGGCAACCAGACGGCCATCGACGGTGTTGTTGCGCACCAGTGCCTCGAAATGCCGGCTCTCCGCGCCATCCATGTGCGGAGTCAGGTCAATCATGTGCTGGGCGAGCATGCCAGGCCAGACCACGTCGATCTGGAAGATATCCACATCCCCGGACTGGGCTGCCAGCAACTGCTGATACAGGGACAGCCGCTCGGTGGCGGAGTTGGGGGTGGAAACCACCTGGACGTCGTTGCCGGTTTTTTCCGACCAGGCCGAGACCCCTTCTTCACAGAGCTGTCGTTCGGCGCCCACGGCGCCGCAGGAGATGGTGATGGTCTCTGCGTGCAGGCCGCTTGCCATGAGGATGGCCGCGGTACCGCCCATCAACCAGTGTTTGGGGGTAAATCTGGACATAATGATCACCTCAATTCAGATTTGTTGTTGTCTGTCTCAGAACCAGATTTCCATTTGGGTCCCGAAGGTCCACTGCCCACTCTCGAAATCGCTGTCCGCGCCCAGGGCATCGCCAGCCGAGTAGCCATCCAACTCATCGTCCCAGGTGGAGTAGCTCGCGAACACACGGATTTCAGGTCGGTTCCAGAAGCCGCCGACCTGGGGCTTGAAGGTAGGGGCAATGGTGAAGCGGCTGTAATCGCCATCAACAGCGCTTCGATCAGCATAGCCCAGGGTGGTGATGTCCATGGTCTGCCAGGACGCTTCGTACTGCATCTCGAAGTTGGTGGTGAACTCCTGGGCAAGCCGGGCGTTGACGGTCAGCCACTGGTATTCGTCACCCTTGATGTAGCGGTCCTCGCTGGTCTCGGCCAGGATCGCCGGGGCGAGGCGCCAGTTCTCACTCAGGTAGGTGGTGCCGTAGACACCCAGACGGGTACTGACCGCATCCTCATGCAGGTTACCGTCGGCACCAATGTTCTTGGTCTCGGCACCCAGACCCTGACCATGCATGACCGCTACCTTGAAGTTGCCATCGGACACACCGAAAAAGCTGTCACCGTGGTAGGCCAGCATGGTGTGGACCCCGGTCTCGGAGGCCGAGGTCATTCCTTCCACAAGGCGCTGGTCATTGTCCTGGGCCTTCATGGCACTGAGCATCCACTGGACGTTGCCGAAGTAGTTGTTCGCGGTAAGGATCAGGTTGTCGGTACTGTAACTGCCCTCCGGCACGAAATCGGTGTCAGCCGCAAAATCCAGGAAGCTGCGGCCGTACAGGGAGAAGTTGGACTTTACCGAGTCGGTCAATTTCACATCGTAGATACCGGCACCGAGGCCGGCCAGGAAAACAAAGTCACTGTCGAGCCAGTGAATGTCGAAGTTGTCCCGGTCAAAGCGCTTGCCGGCCCAGATCGAGGCGTCCTCGAAAATACCGGTGAAGCTGGCGAGGTTGCTGAACTCCACGTAGGCCTGGCGCACGTTCAGAGCACCGTCGCCGGCTGTCCAGTCATTGCTGGAGGTGGTGGAGTCGGCAATCATCAGCCGGTAGTGGGATTTGGTGCCGTTCTCCGCTTCCTGTTTGTAGTTCAGGATCGCTTCCAGATAGGTGTCCGGTTCATTACCCAGACGGCCGACGGCACCGCCCACGGAGCCGGCCGGAGTCAGGTAGGGACCTCCCGGGGCGCTTTGCAGGTCGCCATTGAGCAGCAGCCCGGAACGGGCGTAGGTGTTGAAAGAAAAGCCCTCATCGCCGGTGGCCTGGGGTTCGACTTCAGCCAGTTTTTCTTCCAGGGCCGCCAGGCGATCCTCGACACTCTGCTGCTCCTGGGCTGCCAGGGATGTGCTGGCCGCGGCCAGGGTGACGGCAAGGGCCAGGGGATTGGGGTTTGGTGCTTTACCAAAAATCATCTGTCGGAACCTCGTCTTGTTTTTGTAAGGTTTGATTTTCGTCCAGTCGATGCTGACTTAATGCATTAAGTCGATAGACCAAAAAAAAGGGTCCGTCGGAGGTCAGGTGTGGAGAGTCTCCTGTTCTGGTGTCACGATCAATGCCTCAAGTCAGTGTCCTTTCTTAACCATCGAGCGGGCGACGCCCGTTCTTAAATGATTAAGTGACAACCAAAGATAAAAGCGATAGTTCGGCTCTGCAACCGTTCGGAAAACTTAAATTCAACTTAAATTTCGGAGGCTTCGGGCAGCCCCTGGCGGACCACCCGTAAGCCCGGAGGCTGGGATAAGATCAGGCCAGGCGGGGATCGGTCTGGGCTACCCAGGGCTTGTCCTTGCGGCTGTCCCTGAATGCCAGCAGGCTTTCGACGCCGGTAAAGTCCACCAGATCCCGGAAATCGAGCCAGTCCACCAGGCAGTACAGGCACATCGCCGGGTAGTTCCAGGCCTCGAACTGCCCTTCCTCGACCTGGGCTGCCAGGGTACGCAGCGTGGTCATGATCCG
>JAAZVL010000295.1 GCA_018623515.1 Marinobacter sp. | reverse complement strand
TGCGAGGGCCCCATGAGCAACCCGATCCCCGAATCCGAACGCACTGAAATTGAAGCGGCGGCCTTCCGCCGTCTGGTCAAGCACCTGCGGGACAACACCGAGGTGCAGAATATCGATCTGATGAACCTGGCCGGGTTCTGCCGCAACTGCCTGTCAAAATGGTACCGGGCCGAGGCGCAGGAGCGTGGTTTCGAGATCTCCGACCCGGACGCCCGGGAAGAAATCTACGGCATGCCCTATGAAGAGTGGAAAGAGCGCTACCAGGTCGGCCCGAAGCAGGAACACAAGTAATGAACGTGAACGAGTCGGTGCGGATCCATCTGGCGGCCCTGGAGGCGGGCCGCAGCGATTTCGATGACACCCTGGCACTGATCGAGCGCTACTTCGAGTACCAGCCGACCGGTTTCCACAACGGCCCCCTGTTCAACGCCGCCGGAGAGAACGCCGGTTCCTGCCGGGTGTTCGGGCTGGGCCGCCACTGCAATCTCAGTGAAACCGAAACCCTGCGCCTGTTTGCCCAGCATTACCAGCAGGTCCTGGATGAGCCCGCCGGTGACAGCCACGGCAATATCCGCCAGTTCATCAGCACCGGCTGGTCCGGCATCCGCTTTGACGGCGAACCACTGCGACCACACACGGCACCCGATACCAAGGAAGAGACACCTACATGACCGATACCGCCAGCACCGGGGTACAACAGAGTTTCCAGTTCAAGAGCGCGAACGTCTCGCTGACGGCCCTTGAACTCTATTACTTCGATAATGACGAGTTCGAGGCTAACCTCCGGGAGAAGATCAACCAGGCGCCGGGGTTATTCAAGGATATTCCGTTGATCATCAGCCTGGAGAAGTACGAAGGGCTGGACGGCGAGCTGGATTTCTTCAAGATCATCGGTACCTGCCGCAGGCACAACATCCAGGTGATCGGCGTACGTGGCGGTAACGAAGATCAGCGCCGGCTGGCCCGGGGCGCTTCACTGGCACTGCTGCCGGGCTCCGGTCAGCGGGAGAAGCCCCAGGAACCGGAGGCTGCAATCGAATCCGAGAGCGAGCCGCAGGCCGGGCAGCCCACCGGTCCGGCACCGGCCCGGATCATCAGCCACCCTGTCCGTTCAGGCCAACAGATTCATGCGCCGGAAGGCGACGTGATCGTGCTCGGACCGGTGCAGGCCGGTGCGGAAATCCTGGCTGCTGGCAACATCCATGTCTACGGCCCGCTTCGGGGCCGGGCGCTGGCCGGAATCCATGGCGGCGAATCCGCCCGGATTTTCTGCCAATCGCTGGAGGCAGAGCTTGTGTCCATCGCCGGACACTATAAAATCTCCGAAGATCTTCAGGACAACGGCTGGAAAAACGCTGTGCAGATCCAGCTCAGGGACGACCTGCTGGTGGTAACGCCACTGGAAAAGGCCTGATGTCTACACCCAACAATAACGACCAAGAAGACACGACGAATCCACCGCGAAACAGGAACTGAACCTTGGCTAGAATCATTGTCGTAACCTCAGGAAAAGGCGGCGTTGGCAAGACCACCACCAGCGCCTCGATCAGCACCGGCCTTGCCAAGCGCGGTCACAAGACCGTCGTTATCGATTTCGACGTGGGACTGCGCAATCTGGATCTGATCATGAATTGCGAGCGCCGGGTCGTCTATGACTTCGTCAACGTCATTCAGGGCGAAGCCTCTCTGAACCAGGCCCTGATCCGGGACAAGCGGGTGGATACTCTCTACATTCTCCCCGCCTCCCAGACCCGGGAGAAAGAGGCGCTGACCCGTGAAGGCGTGGCAAAGGTTATCAACGACCTGTCGGAAACGTTCGACTACATCGTCTGCGACTCCCCGGCCGGCATCGAACACGGCGCCCTCATGGCCCTGTACCATGCCGACGAAGCGATCGTGGTGACCAACCCGGAAGTCTCCTCCGTACGTGATTCCGACCGAATCCTGGGCATTCTCCAGAGCAAGTCCCGGCGGGCGGAAATGGGCATGGACCCGGTGAAGGAGCACCTGTTGCTGACCCGCTACAACCCGGACCGGGTTTCCAAGGGCGAAATGCTGTCAGTGGGTGATGTGGAAGAAATCCTGGCCATCCCGTTGCTGGGCGTGATTCCCGAAAGCCAGGTGGTGCTCAATGCCTCCAACCAGGGTTTGCCCGTCATCCTTGAAGAAGACAGTGATGCTGGCCAGGCCTATGACGATGCGGTGGCCCGTCTGTTGGGTGAGGAACGGGAACACCGTTTCATGACTGCCCAGAAGAAAGGGTTCTTCACACGGATGTTCAAGGGAGGCTAAAGGATGAGTTTCCTCGATTACTTCAGGAGCAAGAAAAACGCAAGCGCCAGCGTCGCCAAGGAGCGTCTGCAGATTATCGTGGCCCACGAGCGGGGGCAGCGGGAGCAGCCGGACTACCTGCCTCAGCTTCAGCAGGAACTGCTGGAGGTCATCCGCAAATATGTGCAGATTTCCGATGACATGGTTCAGGTCGAAGTTGACCGCAATGAACGCTGTTCGGTGCTGGAGCTGAACGTCACTCTACCGGAGAAATAGCCTTGCCCCGCTACCAGCGGGCAAAGTGATCTTCCATCAATCCCCGTAGTCCCGCTACGGGGATTTTTGTTCCTGCTTCGTCAATAACCGTGCCGGTGAAGGTGCCCACATACTGGCGGAAGTTCGACGCCAGGATGCCTGCATTCAGCTTCTCCTTCCGCACT
>JAAZVL010000096.1 GCA_018623515.1 Marinobacter sp. | reverse complement strand
GGGGTCACCGATGAACGAATCCCCCCTGGGTTTGTTCGATCCCGCCGAAGATGCCGAGATCCTGGAAGAGGAGTACGGCATTCCGCGCCGTTACCTCAATTCCATCATGTCGCCCTGGGCCGTGAAGCGTCTGCACGAATTTGGCGGTGATGTCAGCCAGTTCCGTGTGGTGAAGAAATACCCTTCAATCCTTGACCAGGTGGGGGTCGCCAAGACCGAACCGGGCGACGACAACAACCAGGACATTTCCGCCCTGGTGGGCAAGGTCAACATCCGGATGCTGGAAGACTTCTCCCAGGACGACCCGGATGCCTACAGCTTCAGTGGCGGCCTGTGCAAGGCCAACCAGGGCCTGCTGGAGTTCGTGGAGATGTTCAAGGCACCGATCAAGGTGCTGCATCCGCTGCTGACAGCCACTCAGGAAGGCAACTACAACACCACCGAGGGCATGGGTTCCGTGCCGTTTGACGGCGTGATCCTGGCCCACTCCAACGAGTCCGAATGGCAGACCTTCCGGAACAACAAGCACAATGAGGCGTTCCTGGACCGGGTCTACATCGTCAAGGTGCCCTACTGCCTGCGGGTCACCGAGGAAATCGAGATCTACAAGAAGCTGCTGACCAACAGTTCCCTGTTCGGCGCGCCCTGTGCGCCGGATACCCTGGACATGCTGGCGCAGTTCTCGGTGCTGTCCCGGATCAAGGAGCCGGAGAATTCCAGCATCTTCTCCAAGATGAAGGTGTACGACGGCCAGAACATCAAGGACACCGATCCGAAGGCCAAGTCCATCCAGGAGTACCGGGATGCAGCCGGGGTCATGGAGGGAATGGATGGCCTGTCCACCCGTTTCGCCTTCAAGATCCTGTCCAAGGTGTTCAACTTTGACACCACCGAGGTGGCGGCCAACCCGGTGCATCTGCTCTATGTGCTCGAGAAGCAGATCGAGCAGGAGCAGTTCCAGCCGGAGATCCAGGAAAAGTACCTGCGCTTCATCAAGGAATACCTGGCGCCGCACTATGTCCAGTTCATCGGCAAGGAAATCCAGACCGCCTACCTGGAAAGCTACAGCGAATACGGCCAGAACCTGTTCGATCGCTACGTGACCTATGCCGACTTCTGGATCCAGGATCAGGAATACCGGGATCCGGAGACCGGCGAGATCCTCGATCGTGGGTCCATCAATGACGAGCTGGAGAAGATCGAGAAGCCGGCGGGCATCAGCAACCCGAAAGACTTCCGCAACGAGGTGGTCAACTTCGTGCTGCGGGCCCGGGCCAACAATCAGGGTCGAAACCCGTCCTGGCTCAGCTACGAGAAGCTGCGTAGCGTGATCGAGAAGAAGATGTTCTCCAACACCGAGGATCTTCTGCCGGTCATTTCCTTCAACCCGAAAGCCAGTCAGGAAGACCAGAAGAAGCACAAGCAGTTCGTCGAACGTATGGTCGAGCGAGGCTACACCGAGAAGCAGGTACGGCTGTTGGCCGAATGGTACCTGCGTGTTCGCAAGTCTCACTGAAATCAGTGACCAGTCACTGATGGGAGTAGCACTATGGGTATGACCCACATCGTCGACCGGCGGTTGAACGGTAAGAACAAGAGCGCAGTGAACCGGGAGCGGTTCCTGCGCCGCTACCGCCACCACATCAAGAAAGCGGTGGCGGATGCGGTGCACAAGCGCTCGATCACGGACGTTGAACGGGGCGAGAAGGTCAGCATCCCGACCCGGGATATTGACGAACCCATCTTCCACCATGGCCAGGGTGGCCGGCGGGAGGTGGTGCACCCCGGCAACCAGGAATTCGTGGCCGGGGACATGATCCCCAAGCCCCAGGGCGGAGGTGGTCAGGGGGGCGGCCAGGGCCAGGCCAGCCCCGATGGCGAGGGCATGGACGAGTTCGCCTTCCAGATCACCCAGGAGGAGTTCCTGGACTTCCTGTTCGATGACCTCGAGCTGCCCAACCTGGCCCGCAAGAAACTCAAGGATACCGAGGCCTTCAAATATGTACGGGCCGGCTTCACCAATCAAGGCATTCCGGCCAAGCTGGATGTGGTGCGCTCCCTGCGGGGTGCCCACGCCCGCCGCCTGGGCCTCGGCGGTGCTCGAAGGAAGAAGATCCGGGATCTGGAAGAGCAGCTGGAAGCCCTGAAATCGGCGCCGGAGGATCTGGACCCTGCGTTCAGCCACGATGACCAGATCAAGGTAGTGGAGGACGAGATCGCCCGGCTCAAGGCCAACGTGCGCCGGATCCCGTTCATTGACGAGATTGATCTGCGCTACCGCCAGCATGTGAAGCAGCCCAAACCGGCCACCAGTGCCGTGATGTTCTGCCTGATGGACGTCTCGGGCTCCATGACGCAGATGCACAAGGACATCGCCAAGCGCTTCTTCATCCTGCTGTACCTGTTCCTGAAAAAGAACTACAAGAAGATCGACGTGGTTTTCATCCGCCACCACACCAGCGCCAAGGAAGTGGACGAGGAAGAGTTTTTCTACAGCCGGGAAACCGGGGGCACCATTGTCTCCAGCGCCCTGAAACTGATGCACAAGATCATCGAATCCCGCTATTCCCCGTCGGAATGGAACATCTACGCCGCCCAGGCCTCAGACGGGGATAACTGGAACGACGACTCCCCGGTCTGCGGCAAACTGCTCGCCGACAGCATCCTGCCGCTGGTCCAGTATTACGCCTATGTGGAGATCACGCCCCAGGATCACCAGATGCTCTGGTATGAGTACGAGAAGATCATGGAGCGGTTCCCGCAGAGCTTTGCCATGCAGCAGATTGCCGACCCGGGTGAGATCTACCCGGTGTTCCGCCAGTTGTTCGAGAGGAAAGCCGCATGAGTAGCATTGTCGACCGTCCGAATGCACCCGAGAGCGAACAGCCCGGAGAGAGGAAACCGATTTCCACCGGTTCGGAGTGGACCTTCGATCTGATCCAGGAGTATGACGACGAGATCGCCAAATGCGCCGGGGAGTTCGGCCTGGATACCTACCCGAACCAGATCGAGGTGATCAGCGCCGAGCAGATGATGGATGCGTACAGCTCCGTGGGCATGCCGGTGGGCTACCATCACTGGTCTTTCGGCAAGCAGTTCCTGAATACCGCCAAGGGCTACCAGCGCGGGCAGATGGGGCTGGCCTACGAGATCGTGATCAACTCCAACCCCTGCATCGCCTACCTGATGGAGGAGAACACCCTGCCCATGCAGGCGCTGGTGATCGCCCACGCCTGTTACGGCCACAACTCCTTCTTCAAGGGCAACTACCTGTTCCGCACCTGGACCGACGCCAGTGCGATCATCGATTACCTGGTCTTCGCCCGTAACTACGTGGCCGAGTGCGAGGAACGCCATGGCGTGGACGCGGTGGAGGAGATCCTGGATTCCTGCCACGCGCTGATGAACTACGGCGTGGACCGCTACAAGCGCCCGCCGCCCATCTCCGCCGCCGAGGAGGCGCGTCGGCAGAAGGAGCGGGAAGAATACCAGCAGCGCCGGATCAATGACCTCTGGCGAACCATCCCGAGGCCGGATGACGACGAAGACCCGGTGAAACGCCAGCGTCGTTTCCCGGAGGAGCCCCAGGAAAACCTGCTGTACTTTATTGAGAAGAACGCTCCGCTGCTGGAAACCTGGCAGCGGGAGATCATCCGCATCGTGCGCAAACTCGGGCAGTATTTCTACCCGCAGCGCCAGACCCAGGTGATGAACGAGGGCTGGGCTACGTTCTGGCACTACACTCTGCTGCACCGCATGTATGACAAGGGCCTGGTGAATGACGGCTTCATGCTCGAATTTCTCCAGAGCCATTCGGCGGTCGTGTACCAGCCGCCGTTCAACAGCCCGTGGTATTCCGGCATCAACCCGTACACCCTCGGATTCTCGATTTTCACCGACCTCCGGCGGATCTGCGAGAACCCCACCGACGAGGACCGGGAATGGTTCCCGGACATTGCCGGCTCGGACTGGCTGGAGACCCTGCACTTCGCCATGCGCAACTTCAAGGATGAGAGTTTCATCCAGCAGTTCCTGTCACCCAAGGTGATGCGCGATCTGAAGCTCTTTGCCATCGAGAACGACGATCAGGAAGATCATTACATGGTCACCGCCATCCACGATGATCCCGGTTACCGGCCCTTGCGGGAGAAACTGGCCCGCCAGTACAACCTGAGTTACCGGGAACCGAATATTCAGGTCTGGAACGTGGATGTGCGGGGCGATCGTTCCCTGACGCTCAGGCATATCCCGGTCGACCGGGTGCCGTTGGGCGAAGACACCGAGGAAGTGGTGCGCCATGTCCACCGGTTGTGGGGGTTCGATGTGCACCTGGAGAGCGTGGATGAGGGTACGGTTGTGGAGGAATATCATTGCCCTCCCCCTGATCTCAATGACGAGTAACTGTGCGGGCCACTCCAGACTCCGACACTCAAGGCGAGGTCCCGGTCAACCACCGTTCTGCGGTACTGGCCGGCCCTCTGCTGCGCCATACCGGTCCGGACCGATTGGTGCTCTGGCTGGTGGGCGGGGAACCGCTGGGCCTGAGCGTCAGAATTTCCGAGCGGGATCATCCCGCACGGGCACTCGTGGACAGGGCCGTCGGTGACGCTGAATTAATCCGGCTCCGGGTCGGTACCCACGCCTGGCTGCATCTGATCGATCTTCACCTTGATGATCCCCTGCCCCGGGATTCCCGTCTTGACTACGATCTCGGCATTCCCGCTGCCGACGGAACTCACTGGATCCGGGACTGGGCGCCGCACCTGTGTCCCGATAACCGTGAGCGGCCCGGCTTTGTTATCAAGTCACGGCTTGATCGCATTCTCCATGGATCCTGCCGCCGGCCTCACCACCCTTCCCGCGATGGCCTGGTGCGGGTGGACGAGGAGCTGCAGAAAGCGCACCACCTGGAGGATATCCCGGCACTGCTGCTAATGACCGGTGACCAGGTCTACGCCGACGATGTCGCCGGCCCAATGCTTCACGCCATCCAGTGCGTGATTCACCAGCTCGGACTCTACCAGGAGGTCCTTGAAGGCGCGTCTCTGAGCCACAGCCGCGAGCTGACCTCCCTGGACAAGGCCTATTATCACCGGGACAAGCTGTTGCCGGAATCGGAGTTCAACGAGGACGTGACCGAACGTTTCTTCGGCGGCGTGCGCAAGCCGGTGTTCACTACCGCCAACGCCGGCAACCACCTGATTTCCTTTGCCGAGGTGATGGCCATGTACCTGCTGGTCTGGTCACCCGTGCCCTGGGCCATGGTGACACCCGCCGAACCCGTCAGTGATGAGGAGGAGCTGGCCCGCTATCGCCGGGAACAGGAGGCGATTGACCGGTTCCGCGCGGATCTTCCCCGGGCTTCCCGTGCCCTGGCCAATGTGCCGGTTTACATGATCTTTGATGACCATGACGTGACCGATGACTGGAACCTGTCGGCGCTCTGGGAAACCACGGCCTACGAACACCCGTTTTCCCGCCGGATCATTGGCAATGCCCTGCTTGGCTACATGCTCTGTCAGGGCTGGGGCAACCAACCCGACCGCTTCACGGACCTGTTGGATCAGTGCCAGAACCTGCTGGCACCACAGAAAGACCACCACGAACTGGACAAGGACACCCAGGATGAACTGATCGACCAACTGTTCCATTTCCACCAGTGGCATTACAGCCTGGCCACCAGCCCGAAACTGGTGGTGCTGGACACCCGCACCCATCGCTGGCGCAGCGAAATCCGCCGCAGTCATCCGTCCGGCCTGATGGACTGGGAATCGTTGACCGACTTCCAGCAGGAGGTGATGGAGGAAGACGCGGTCATCGTGGTCTCACCCGCCCCCATGTTTGGGGTCAAGCTGATCGAGATGATCCAGCGGGTGTTCACCTGGTTCGGCAAACCCCTGCTGGTGGATGCGGAAAACTGGATGGCGCACCGGGGCGCAGCGAGCGTGATGCTCAATATCTTTGGCCACCCGCGCACGCCGAAGCATTTCGTGATCCTGTCCGGGGATGTGCACTATTCCTTCGCTTACGACATCCGGCTGAAACACAAGCGCAACAGTCCCGAGATCTGGCAGATCACCAGCAGCGGCATCAAGAACGAGTTTCCCCACGGGCTGCTGGAATGGCTGGACCGGCTGAACCGCTGGCTGTTCGCGCCCTGGTCGCCCCTGAACTGGCTTACCAAGCGCCGGCGCATGCGGATTCGCCCGAGGCTGCCGCAAGGACGGGATGCCGGGGAGCGGCTGTGGAATCATGCCGGCATCGGCGATGTCCGGCTGGATGAGGAGGGCGCACCCTCCGCCATCCGACAGCTGAATACCGGTGGCGGAGGGACGGTGTTTCACCGTGGCCGGGAGGAATGATCAGCCCGAGACGGACGGCAGGCCGGACAGGGCCATGGCCAGCTCCTGCTCGTCGTATTCGTAGTCCTCAAGCTGCCCTTCGAAATAGGCGGTGTAGGCCGCCATATCGAAATGGCCGTGGCCACAGAGGTTGAACAGGATGACCTCGTCCTTGCCTTCCCGCTTGCAGCGCAGGGCTTCCTCGATGGCACCCTTGACCGCGTGATTGGCCTCCGGGGCCGGCACGATGCCCTCGTTGCGGGCAAACAGCACGCCGGCTTCGAAGCACTCCCGCTGGGTGTAGGACACCGCATCAAACAGGCCCAGCTCCTTCGCGTGGGACACCATCGGCGCCATGCCGTGGTAGCGCAGACCACCGGCGTGGAAACCGGGCGGTGTGAAGTCGGAACCCAGGGTGTGCATCTTGGTCAGCGGCGTCATGTGAGCGGTATCGCCGTAGTCGTAGGCGTACTTGCCCCGGGTCAGGGTAGGACAGGCCGAGGGCTCAACGGCCACAATCCGCGATTTCTCGCCACCGCGAAGGGCATGCCCCATGAACGGGAAGGCAATTCCGGCAAAATTGGAGCCGCCGCCGGTGCAACCCACAATCACGTCCGGCCAGCAGTCGGCCATTTCCATTTGTTGCATCGCTTCCAGGCCAATCACGCTCTGGTGCAGCAGCACATGGTTCAGTACCGAGCCCAAGGCGTACTTGGTATTCGGGTCCTGGACCGCCAGCTCCACCGCCTCGGAAATGGCGATACCCAGGCTGCCGGTGTGGTCAGGTTTCTCGGCCAGCACCTTGCGACCGAACTCGGTCAGCTCTGACGGTGACGGCACGCACTTGGCGCCATAGGTTTCCATCACGGCGCGGCGGTAGGGTTTCTGGTTGTAGGAAACCCGGACCTGAAACACGGTCACGTCAATATCGAACAGGGAGCCGGCGAAGGAAAGCGAGGTGCCCCACTGCCCAGCCCCGGTCTCGGTGGTCAGGGTGCGGATGCCCGCCTGCTGGTTGTAGAACGCCTGAGGGATGGCGGTATTGGGCTTGTGGCTGCCCGCCGGGCTCACGCCCTCGTACTTGTAGAAGATCTTCGCCGGCGTGCCCAGGGCCTTCTCCAGACGATGCGCTCGATACAGCGGTGCCGGGCGCCAGAGCCGATAGACGTCGCGAACCGGCTCGGGAATCTCGATCTCCCGCTCGGTGGACACCTCCTGCTGGATCAGCTCCATGGGAAACAGGGGTTCCAGATCGGCCGGACCCACCGGCTGCTTGGTGGCGGGGTGCAGTACCGCCGGTAGCGGTTCCGGAAAATCCGCCTGCAGGTTGTACCAGTATTTCGGCATCTGGCTTTCGTCGAGAAGGAACTTGGTTTGCATGAATTAAAAATCCCTACTGTTTATGTTGTTATCGCCCCTCAGAATACCCATTCCAGGCCCGCATAAAAAGTTCTTCCGGGACCGGGTTCGAAATAGCCGCGATCTTCCACCGGACGATTCGCGTTGGCATTGATCCGGACGTTACTGAAGTAGTCCTGATCCAGCAGATTGCGAAGGCCGGCATAGAGGTTCAGGGTCTGATCCGCCATCCGGACGGAATCGCCGGCACGCAGACCTACCAGCCAGTAATCACTCACCAGGGTCTGGTTACTGTTCTCGGCATAGAACTCGCCCACATATTGCCACTCCAGGGCCGCGAAACGGCCGGCTGAGCCACGCCACTCCACCTCGCTCACCCAGAGCTGCTCCGGAAGGCCGGGGATGTCGTTGCCACTGGCATTGTTGCCCTGTTCGTCAACAAAGTCCCGTAATTCGTAATCGGCGAGGGTCAGGGCGCTGGTCACTCGCCAGGCGTAGGAAAGCTCCCAGGCCAGCCCCAGCTCCAGGCCATTGCGCCGGGTTTCTCCGGCATTTTCATAAAAGGTCTGATCGCCCACATTGAAAGGCAGAATCTCATCCTCCACCCGGATGGAGAACACGGCGATATCGTAGCTGAACCCCCGCCCCAGCAAGCCACGCATGCCAACCTCTCGATTGAGGGCCTGCTGAGGCTCCAGCCCGGGATTGAAACCACCGCCGCCGGGATTGGCGAACTCGGTAAAGGTGGGGGATTCAAACGCCGTACCCAGGGTGGCGTACACCTGGTGCCTCGGAGCCAGTTTATAGCTGATGCCGGCAACACCACTGTACTCCCGGAACGTACGATTGCCCGAATCGTCGTCACCGTCTTGCAGCCATTCGTCGTCAATGGCCAGACGCAACCGGTCGAACCGCACGCCAAGGGATACATTGAGTGCATCGCTCAACGCAAGATCGCCCTGGCCAAACACCGCCACATTCGTGGCGCTCTGGTTTTCCGCCTGGGTCTGGCCGGTGATTTCGCCATCGGTAGACACCGAATAGCGGCGACGGTCGTCGGACTGACGGTGCAGATCCAGTCCGGTAACCCACACCAGGGGCAACCCGGCAAGTGTCGATTCCTGCTGGTACTCGGAGCTGATGCCGTAGAAGTGCCGGTCATAGGCCACCCGGCTGCTGCCCGGGAACGGCAGTTGCTGGGCAAAATCCCGGTGGGTGTAGAAGGTATCGAGGGTGAGCTGGCCGGGCAGGAAGGCCGAATCCTCCCACCTCACGCCAAGGGTCTGCTGGTTCACGGTCTGGCTACTATCCAGCCTCTTGGCCAGGGCCGTAGCCTGCTCCGGATCCTCTTCCGCCTGCGCCAGGGTGAGCCCGCCCGGGTCTTCAGACTTCGGGTTGTGCAACACGTTGAAGGTGGCTGTGACCCGCCGGCCAGGGTCCAGATCGTGCCCTATCCGAGCGTTGAACAGTCCTTTTTCCGCCTCGCTCTGTTCCCGGTGACCATCAACCGTCAGCCAGGAGAACGTGGCTATGCCGCTGGTATCGCCATCAATGCCGTTACCCTGTATCGCAGCCTTGCGATAGTCGTCACTGCCGCCATCGAGCCGCAGCCGGCCGCCCGGGGGGAGCTCATCACCCAACGCGGTGGCAATATCAATCACACCGCCAGCGGCATTACCGTACTGAACCGAGGCCGGTCCCCGGATTACCTCAATCCGCTGGGCGGAATCCAGATCAATAGCGTCGATCTGCGACTGACCGTCGGGCAATGTGTATGGGATGCCATCGACCTGAATCCGGATACCCCGAATACCAAAGGGCGCCCTGGCGCCAAACCCGCGGGTGGACAATCTGAGATTCTGGGCGAAGTTGTAGCGGTTCTGAAAAAACAGACCGGGGACGGTATTGAGGGATTCGTCCAGTTGCAGGCGCTGTTGGCCCTGGCGGATATCCGGGGCGTTAATCACTGAGACCGCAGCGGGGGTTTCATACAGATCCCGAACCAGCCGTGGCGCCGTGACTTTCAGCACCAACTCCTCATCGGTGTCCGATGGCGGTTGGGCGATCACAGGTAGCGAGACAGAAAAACACATGGGTGCCAGGACAAGCGCTGCCGGGTAGTTGTAATTGTTCAAAAGACCTCCTCAGGGTTCGCTATCCAGGACTTTGGTTACCGCCCCGGTC
>JAAZVL010000294.1 GCA_018623515.1 Marinobacter sp. | reverse complement strand
TTGGCCGGATCGGCCTTGGCCTTGGGCTTCAACGGCAGGTTGTTTTTCGGCTCGAAGCCTTCCACTTCCTTGCGCGGCAGCTGCTTCTTGATCAGCTTCTCGATGCCCGCCAGCAGCTTGCCTTCATCGGCACTGACCAGGGACAACGCGTGCCCGCTCTCGCCGGCACGGCCGGTGCGGCCAATCCGGTGCACGTAGTCTTCCGGCACGTTCGGCAGTTCAAAGTTGACCACCTGCGGCAGCTGCTTGATGTCCAGGCCTCGGGCCGCGATGTCGGTAGCCACCAGCACCCGAATGTCGCCCTGTTTGAACTCGGACAGCGCGCGGGTACGGGCACCCTGGGACTTGTTGCCGTGGATGGCAGCGGCGGTGATACCGTCCTGCTCCAGTTTCTTGGTCAGACGGTTGGCGCCGTGCTTGGTACGGGTGAACACCAGCACCTGTTCCCAGGCGTTGTCCCGCACCAGCTTGCTCAGCAGGGCGGTCTTCTGGCTCTGGTCCACCGGGTAGACTGACTGCTTCACCTTCTCGGCCGTGGTGTTCCGGGCTGCCACTTCCACCTGTACCGGTTCGTTCAGCAGGCCCTGGGCCAGGCTACGGATCTCATTGGAGAAGGTGGCGGAGAACAGCAGGTTCTGGCGTTTGGCCGGCAACAGCGCGAGGATCTTGCGGATATCCCGGATGAAGCCCATGTCGAGCATGCGGTCGGCTTCGTCCAGCACCAGGATTTCCACTTCGTTAAAGCGCACCGCGTTCTGCTGGTACAGGTCCATCAGCCGTCCCGGTGTGGCCACCAGAACGTCCAGGCCCTTGCGCAGCTTCATCATCTGCGGATTGATTTTGACCCCGCCAAAAACCACGGCGGACTTGGTGGGCATGTACTTGCTGTACAGGGCCACACTGTCGTGAACCTGGGCCGCCAGCTCACGGGTGGGCGCCAGGATCAGGGCGCGGGGGCCCTTGCCGGAGCGCGGATTGGCCGCAAGGCGCTGCAGCAGCGGCAGGGTAAAACCGGCGGTCTTGCCGGTACCGGTCTGGGCGGCAGCCATCACATCCTTGCCGGACAACACCGCCGGAATGGCCTGCTGCTGGATCGGAGACGGGGTTTCATAGCCCTGGTCGGTAGTGGCACGGACCAGCTGCTCGGACAAACCGAGAGAAGAAAAACTCATATTGGATAAACTCTTGATTGATTCTGCCTCCACGAACACCGTCCATCGGCGAATGCGGGCAGAAGCCATGATGATTCATGGAAAAATGACGACTACAGTCACACGCCGTTAACGGCGGGACGTCCTCTGACAGGTCGTATGGAGGTTCGCAAAGCGGCCTGTTGGCCGTGATACTGCGGAATCCCTAGAGGCAGGATGCAGGCACAGTAACAGAGGGTCCGGGAAATAGCTATAAGTGGTTTCATTAGCAGGCTTTCATTTTTATAAAACGATGGAACTCCACCGAGGGTCTCTGGTCACTAGCGCCCGTATCATCCTAAAAATCCGCTAAATTCCGGAGATTCCATGCTCAGCGTCGGCGTTGGTCCCCTTAGCCTGTCCATCGGGCACCTGCTTATTGTTCTGGCCTTTGTTGTGGCCCTGATTGTGGGCGCGCTCACCGGTCGCAAGCAGAAAACCCCGATATCCGGCTCCCTGGCGGATATTTTCCTGGTGGCCATGATCAGCGCCCGTATCGGCTTCGTGGTCCGTTACTTCGAGCACTACCAGGGCGACTGGCTGGGCATGATCGATATCCGCGATGGCGGTTTTGATCCGGTGACCGGCTTGATTGTGGCGCTCATCTTCACCGGGTTCCTGATGTGGCGGCGTGCAAACATTCGCCGGGCCCTGGGCGCCGCCGTTGCCGCCGGCATGATTACCTGGGGCTTCACCACCGGTGCCATTGCCCTGATCAACCAACAGACCCAGGGGTTGCCCGAGGTCGCCCTGACCGACCTCAACGAACAACCGGTCAGCCTGGCCGACATTGCCCGGGGCCAGCCCGTTGTGGTGAATCTCTGGGCCACCTGGTGCCCGCCGTGCATCCGCGAAATGCCGGTGCTGGAAGAAGCCCAGCAAAACTATCCCGGCATCAATTTCGTGTTCGCCAACCAGGGCGAGCACCCAGAAACCATCCGCAAGTTCCTGAACGAACAGAACCTGCACCTCGACCATGTACTCAGTGACCGCCCGGGAAGTTTCGGTCGGGTAGTCGGCAGCCATGGCCTGCCCACAACCCTGTTCTACAACGCCGAAGGCAACCTGGTGGACACCCACATGGGCGAACTGTCGCGCGCCAGCCTGGCCCGGGGCCTTGAGCGCTTCGATCCGGACTTTCTCAATTCCTCCAATTCCAAGGAGTTAACATCCCGATGAATACCTTCCCTCTCCAACGCCTGTTCAGGGGTGCCCTGCTCTCCACAGCCCTTGTAGCAGCCAACGTGCAGGCACAGGACTACCCACCGGTTATCCAGTCACTGGAACAACAGGGTGTGAAGGTTGTGGAGAGCTTTGAAGCGCCGGGCGGCATGACCGGCTACGTCGGCGAGATGCAGGGGCGGTCGCTGGCCTTTTACCTGACACCGGATGGCGAACATGTGATCGTCGGTACCCTGCTGGACGAGGAAGGGAACAACCTCAGTGCCGCCAGCATCCAGGAACTGATCGAAGGCCCGAAGTTCGCAGAAGCCTGGCCGAAGCTGGAGGACAGCAACTGGGTAA
>JAAZVL010000095.1 GCA_018623515.1 Marinobacter sp. | reverse complement strand
GGCTCCTGATATTCCGGCCTGAGCAGGGAAGGAGTGTCTACTGGGAAGGTCGGCCTGAGGAGGACATCCTCACCAGTGCGCCTGGTGTGGATGAGAATTTCCGAAGGGCTTTCGATTCCTGGCTGGAAACGGTCGAAGGCAGCAGCGAATCCTGGAAACGGGTTGAACGCCTCGCGGCGGTGGATCTGGCTGAGGACATGGCGCTGCTGGCATCGATCAGCGAGATTACCCGGCTGAATCAGTTGCTCAGGGCCGAGCAGGAAGCTCTGGCGAAGGCTAATGAGCAGCTGAGTCACGTCGCAAGCCACGATTCACTGACCGGAGCCTGGAACCGCTACCGGACGGAGGATGAGCTGGATCGGGAACTGGCGAAATCGCGGCGCCATGGTTTGCCGTTCTCAGTGCTCCTGCTGGACCTTGACCATTTCAAGCGTATCAATGACTCCTGGGGGCACGAGGCCGGCGACGAGGTGCTGCGCGAAGTTGCCCGGAAGGTCGCCGATGTATTGCGCCAGGAAGACCATCTCGGGCGCTGGGGTGGTGAGGAGTTTGTTATCCTGGCCACTGGTGCCGGGCGCCAGGATGGCGTGGCGCTGGCAGAGCGGGTACGCCAGACAATAACGGAGGTGACAGTGCTTGGCGTGGAGGCGGAAATCACTGCCAGTATTGGTGTGGCTACCTGGCGCCCGGAGGATAAACGGAAGTCCATCGTCCAGCGGGCAGACAGGGCCATGTATGCTGCGAAGAATGGTGGTCGGAACCGGGTGGAGCCGGACGAGGGCCTTTAACAGGCCCCCATCCTGGCTTCAGGCCTTCAGTTGATCGCCCACGGGCAGCCGGCGTATGCGCTTGCCGGTAGCCGCATAGATGGCATTGCACAGGGCGGGCGCAACCGGAGGCAGTCCGGGCTCACCGACGCCACCCATGGGTTCGTCCTGGCGGTCCATCAGGTGGATATGGATTTCCCTGGGTGCGTCCGGCATCCGGGGCAGCAGGTAGGTATCAAAGTTGTCCTGTTGGGCAACGCCATCCTTGAAGGTGACTTCGCTCATCAGGGCAATACCGATCCCCATCACACAGGCGCCTTCTAGCTGGGACCGGATGCGCTCAGGGTTGGCCTGGCGGCCGCAGTCAAAGGCGATATCCGCCCGGTGAATGATGACATTGCCACTGTCATCGACTTCCACATCGAACACGATGGCGGTATAGGATACGAAGCTGTGGTGGAACGCCAGTCCCATCCCGCGTCCTTCCGGTAACTCCTTGCCCCAGCCGGCCGACTCTGTGGCTTTCTCGACCACGGCGCGCATACGCCCGGTGTCAATCGGATGCATATCCGGGTCTTCACCGTAGTTCCAGCCGTCACCGACGGTGAGGTTATGGATCTCCCGTCCCGGGCCCAGCAGTTCCAGGACATAGTCCCGGTGGTCCCTGCCAGCCGCCACCGAAACCTCGTGGGCGAAGCTCTGTATGGCCCAGGCATGGGGAAGATTGTACACCGAGCGGAACCAGCCGATTCTCACATGGGCCGGTGCCGGCGGGTTCTCCAGCCGGATGGCGGGAATGCTGAATGGCATGGTGTTGAAGCCCATGCCGAGCTCGAATTCGCCCTTGTGTTTCGGGTCCGGGGCGAACAGGGAGCCGATGCTGGGTGACAGGGTGCGATGGCGCCAGGCCAGGGCCTTGCCATCACTGTCGAGGCCCGCTTCGAGATGATCCACCGAGACGGCATGGAAATAGGCGTGGTGAATGTCGTCTTCGCGGGTCCACTGCAGGCGCACGGGCCGGCCCTCGAACGCCAGGGCCACACTCGCTGCTTCTGCGGCGTAATCGGGCTTGGATTTTCGGCCGAAACCACCTCCAAGCAGGGTCACATTGACCCGAACCTTCTCCCGATCCATGCCCAGTCGACCGGCAACGGTATCGCGGGTGGCACGGGGGTTCTGTACCGGCGCCCAGACTTCCGCCTCGCCGTTCTTCACCAGTGCTGTCGCCACCATCGGTTCCATGGGGGATTGAGCCATGTGCGGCATGTAGTATGTGGCAGCGACTGTCTTGCTTGCCGTTTGCAGGGCATCTTCGACGTTGCCTCGGTCCCGGATAACCCGGCCGGGCAATTGGGCGCGTTCCTCCAGTGCCTGGCGATAGGACTCGGACGTGTAGTTGGCATTATCTCCGGCGGGACCGTTGTCCCACTGGATTTTCAGCTTCTTGCGGCCCTCGATGGCGGCCCAGGTATTGGTGGCAACCACTGCCACTCCGCCCAACGGACTGAAACCCGCCGGTTGTCCGGCACCCTCGATTTCGAGGGTTTTTTCCACGCCGGGAACCTTCAGGGTTTCCGAATCATCGTAACTTTTCACCTTCCCGCCGTAGACCGGAGGGCGCGCAATGACGGCATATAACGGGTTCTCCACCTCGACATCGGCACCGAAGATCGCCTTGCCGGTGACGATGTCCACTCCCTCAATGGCCTTCGGGTGGGCGGACTCCAGCTTGCCGTTGATGTAGCCGGATTCGCGGCCGATAAACCGCAGTTCATCATCGGTTTTCAGCACCAGGTCGTTGCGGCCGGGTACCTCGAGCTCACGGGCGGCTTCTGCCAGTTCGCCAAAACCCAGTTCCCGGCCGGATGGAGTATGAATGACCTTGTGGATATCCGTGCGGACTTCGTACAGGGGCACCGACCACTGACTGGCGGCGGCCTGTTCCAGCATCAGGCGGGCGGCAGCCGCAGCCCGGCGCATGGGATCGTACCAGTGGCGCATGCTGCGGGAACCGTCGGTATTCTGGTTGCCGTATTTTTCCTGGTTTGCCTCCGCCTGGCGCACCCTGACCCGATCCCAGTCGGCACCCAGCTCGTCGGCAGCCAGCAACACCAGGCTGGTACGGATGCCCTGGCCCATCTCGGCGCGGTTATTGACGACGGTGACCGTGCCGTCGGAATCGATGTGGATGAAAACATTCGGATCGTCCACCCAGCCACCGGGCATGGCGCCGGCGCCAAACTGGGCCTTTTCATTGGCCAGCGGCATATCCCAGCGCGCGGCCAGTACCAGGGCCGAACCACCGGCCAGTCCCATGAGGAAGCGGCGGCGGCTCACATTCGCCAGCAGGAGTCTGTCGTCGGATCTGCTCATGCCTGATCCTCCGCGCCAGCTGCACGTTCAATCGCCGCGAGAATGCGGTTGTAGGTGCCACAGCGGCAAAGGTTGCCCGCCATGGCATCGATGATTTCGCTGGTATCCGGGTTGGGCGTTTTTTTCAGAAGAGCGGTGGCGTTCATGATCTGGCCACCCTGGCAGTAGCCACATTGAGCGACGCCGAGGTCGAGCCAGGCCTGTTGGACTTTACTGCCGACCGGGTCATCTGCCATGGCTTCAATGGTTTTGATCTCGCCTTTGGCGGCGGAAACCGGTGTGACACAGGAGCGGATCGCAGTGCCATTCAGGTGCACGGTACAGGCGCCGCACTGGGACACACCGCAGCCGAACTTGGTGCCTTTCATGCCGACCACATCCCTGATGGCCCAGAGTAGCGGCATGTTGTCGGGGACGTCGAGTTCGTGTTGCTCGCCGTTGATGTTGAGCGTAACCATGAAGTTCTCTCTGCCGGTTGGATTTCGAGCTTTCCTTCACTGTAGCTGTACGCACATGAAAGGCAAAAAGCTCAGAGTCCCGACAGAAAACCGGTTTGCTGGATCATCATGTAGAGGGCTGTGCCGGCTGCGATGGACAGCAGGGCATTCCGCCGCCAGAGATGGATGGCCACCACGAGCAATCCGGGCAGTGCCGCATCCAGGCCGGGGAGGGCGGCGTTCCAGTTACCAGAACGGGTAAGGAACACCGTTGCCAGTAAGGCCATGACCGCAGCCGGCAGATAGCGCCCAAGATGCTTGATCAGCGGGTGCTCAGTGTGGCGTTCGAAG
Organism: Marinobacter sp.; assembly: GCA_018623515.1. Lineage (GTDB taxonomy): Bacteria > Pseudomonadota > Gammaproteobacteria > Pseudomonadales > Oleiphilaceae > Marinobacter. The sequence continues at coordinate 5,987 of JAAZVL010000095.1, read as the reverse complement.
AACACGAACGGGATCACCCGGGTGGCAAAGGTGGCGATCGCCGCGACGGCAATGAACGAAAGCAGGTAGGACATGTCAGCCATGCTTTGCACCCTCGGTTGCACCGGTATCTTTCATTCGCCGGTAGTGCAAAAGCAGCACGGCAGTCACGATGACGATGGCGCCGATCAGCTGGTGGGCGGGGGTCAGAAGCAGCATGGCAATTCCGGCTGCCGCAGCACCGGTCCAGATCGGGAAGCCGTCTTTCAGGGCCTTGTACTGTTCGATAGTGAGCACGATAAACAACGCAACCAATGCGAATTCTATTCCGGTGCTGTCGAAGGCCACGTTTTCGCCCAGCAGGGCGCCGGTGGCGCAGCCGATCACCCAGTAACACTGGTTAAAACCGGTGATGCGGAAGTCCAGTTCCTGTTCATGGTGGCGATCCGGGCCCCGGGGACGGCTGGTGAGCAGGGAATAGGTTTCGTCGGTCAGCCCGAAAATCAGGTAGGCCTTACGCCAACCGGCACCCCGGAACTGCCCCAACAACGACAGGCCGTAGAACAGGTGCCGGGCGTTCAGCACGAACATGGCCACAAAGACCTCGACCATGCCTGCGCCAACGGCCAGCAGACTGACTGCCAGAATCTGGCCGGCCCCGGCATAGATCAGAACGCCCATCAGTGGCGCTGCCCACCAGGGATAATCCAGCTGCGTCGAGAACAGCACGCCAAAGGCCATTCCCAGCGGAATGTAACCGAACAGGATGGGCAGGGTGAGGCGAAAGGCAGACTGGTTCATTAGCATCCAAACCGTTGAAAGCGATGCATGATAGTGAATCGGGTCAGCATTTTAAAGCTGACCTGTTGTTACAGGGGCTTCTACCCGGAGCATTTAATCCTTACCATACCCGTACTCACAGGAGGGATAATGACCGACGACGCAGCGCTACAACCGGAGCCGGATCCACGGGAGGAAAAATTCGTGGTGGATACGGAGTTGCTCACCGGAGACCAACTTCAGGGGCTGGTTGAAGAGTACTGCACCCGCTACCATGGCCTCAATGACACCGAGCACCCGTTTGCCGAAAGGGAACGTGTCATGGCGGCCGTCCGGCGGGGCGATCTGGTCGTCTGGTTCGATCCGGTTGAAAATACTGCCGGACTGGGCGTGCCCGAGTAGGGTAGAATCCCCCTGTCTTTGCTTAAAGCCGTGTGCGAGGTGAAATCTTGATCAGGGTATTGGTTGTCGATGACCACGAGCTGGTTCGTTCCGGAATAACCCGGATGCTGGCGGATAACCCCGACATTGATGTGATCGGTCAGGCATCGTCCGGAGAAGACGCCATTGAGTTCGTGCGCAAGCAACGACCTGACATCGTCCTCATGGATATCCGCATGCCGGGTATCGGGGGGCTGGAAGCCACTCGCAAGATCCTGCGTATCGATGATTCCATCCGCGTGATTGTGGTGACTGCCTGCGCGGACGACCCCTATCCAACCCGGGTCATGCAGAGTGGCGCCAGTGCCTATATCACCAAGGGTGCCGACATCCAGGAAATGGTGCGCGCCATCCGTCAGGCCCATTCCGGCCAGCGCTACATCAGCCCGGAAATTGCCCAGAAGATGGCGCTAAAGCAAATCTCCGGTGACAAGAGTGATAATGGTGAGCTCGCCCTGTTTGAGCGGCTATCGGAGCGGGAAATGCAGATCGCCATGATGGTGGTGGACTGCCAGAAGGTCCAGGACATCTCCGACAAGCTGTGCCTGAGTCCGAAGACCGTCAACAGCTACCGTTACCGGATCTTTGAGAAACTGGAGATTTCCAGCGACGTGGAATTGGCCCTGATGGCTGTGCGGCTTGGATTGCTGGATGCCGACAAGGTCTGACTCCAAGCCTGAACACAACGGGGAGTTCGACAGCAAAAACTTCCTGAAGCAGTTGACCGAAAGACCCGGCGTCTACCGGATGTATGACGCGGCGGGGGAGGTGCTGTATGTCGGCAAGGCCCGCAACCTGAAAAAAAGGGTCAGCAGTTATTTCCGCAAAACCGGCCTGGCACCCAAGACCGAGGCCCTGGTCGCAAAAATCGAATCCATCGAGGTCACCATTACCGGCAGCGAGACCGAAGCCCTGCTGCTGGAACAGAACCTGATCAAGTCCCTGCGTCCGCCCTATAATATTCTGCTGCGGGACGACAAGTCCTACCCCTACATCTACCTTTCATCCCACACGGACTATCCGTCTTTGACCTTTCGACGGGGACGGACCAAGAAGGGTGGCGGCACCTGGTTCGGACCTTTCCCGAGCTCCGGAGCGGTCAAGGAAAGCCTTAACATTCTACAAAAGGTTTTTCGCATAAGATCCTGTAGTGAAAGCTATTTCAGGAATCGAACCAGGCCCTGCCTGCAATACCAGATCAATCGATGTACGGCGCCTTGCGTAGGGTTTATCAGCCCCGAGGAATACCAGGAAGATATCCGCCATGCGACCATGTTCCTCGAGGGCAAGAACCCGGCCATCCTCCACGACCTGATGAATGCCATGGAAGCGGCCTCGAAGAACCTCGAATTCGAGAAAGCCGCGGCCTATCGGGATCAGATCAACCACCTGCGCCATGTCCAGGAGCAGCAATCGGTAGACAGTGCCGGGGGCGATGCGGATGTCATTGCCATTGCCCAGGATGCGGGCATTGTCTGTATTGTGGTGATTATTGTGCGCGGTGGCCGGGTATTGGGCACCAAGGATTATTTCCCCCGGTACTCGATCGAACAGACCGAAGGTGAATTGCTCAGCGCTTTTCTGGGTCAGTATTATTTCGGGGGTAACACTCGCCGCGAAATTCCCAGGGATATTCTGGTGCCGGTCGACGTTGAGGGTCAGGAGTTGCTGGCCCAGGCGCTCTCCGAGGCAGCTAACCGCGAGACCAGGATCCGTGGTAACGTGCGCGGAGAGCGGCGTCGCTGGCTCGATCTGGCCATGACCAATGCCCGACAGACCCTGCTGACCCATCTTGCCAGCAAGGAAACGGTCTACCGTCGTCTGCTGGCGTTGCGGGACTTGCTGGAGTTGCCGGAAACCCCTTCACGCATGGAATGTTTCGACATCAGCCACAGCCACGGGGAAAACACGGTCGCATCCTGTGTCGTTTTCGACGAGAATGGCCCGCTGAAGAGCGATTATCGGCTATATAACATTGAAAACGTTAAGGCCGGTGACGACTACGGCGCCATGCGTCAGGTGCTGACCCGACGGTACAAGCGGATGGTCGCGGGTGAGGGCAAACGTCCCGATCTCGTGTTCATTGATGGTGGTAAGGGTCAGCTGAACGTCGCCCGTGAAGTATTTGACGAGCTCGGAATATCGGATATCCCGCTGATTGGTGTCGCCAAGGGCGTTACCCGCCGGGCCGGTATGGAGCAGCTCATTGATGCCATGACCGGGGATGTGTTCCGGGTGCCCGCGGACTCCCCTGCATTGCATCTGATCCAGCATATCCGGGATGAGTCCCATCGCTTTGCCATTACCGGTCACCGGGCGCGACGGGACAAGAAACGGCGTCAGTCCACCCTGGAGGGAATCGAAGGGGTTGGTCCGAAACGGCGCCGAGACCTGATCCGTTATTTCGGCGGAATCCAGGAGATCCGGAAAGCCAGCGTCGACGAGATGGCGAAAGTGCAGGGCATCAGCAAGGCCCTGGCAGAAACGATTTACGCAGCATTGCATGACGAATAGGAAGCCCATGAACCTGCCCAACCTGCTCACACTCTCCCGCATCGTGATGATCCCGGTGTTTGTCGTGGTGTTCTACCTGCCCGTGGAGTGGAGCTACATTGTCAGCGCAGCGATCTTCGCCCTGGCAGGGGTGACCGACTGGCTCGATGGTTACCTGGCCCGTAAGCTTGACCAGAGCACCCCGTTCGGTGCCTTCCTGGATCCCGTCGCCGATAAGCTCATGGTGGCAGTGGCTCTGGCGGTATTGATCGAGGAACACTCCGTGGCACTGCTGACCATTCCGGCCACGGTGATCATCGGGCGGGAGATCGTCATTTCCGCATTGCGCGAATGGATGGCGGAAATCGGGAGCCGGGCCAGTGTGGCGGTCTCCTACATCGGCAAGATCAAAACAACTGCCCAGATGGCGGCTATCGTCGGTTTGCTCGCATTTCCGCCGGGGCAGACCCTGGCCTATGTCGCCATCGCGCTGTTGTATGTGGCTGCGGTGCTGACGCTTTGGTCCATGTTCCTTTACCTCAAGGCGGCATGGAAGGATCTGTTTCCTGAAGCCCAATAGCCATAAGGTGGGTCTTCGGTTTCAGTTTTCCGCCAGACATTGGTGCACCCAGAGCAGGGTTTCCTTCCCCAGTTGATGGGCGGTATTGCTGAAGGCCTCGACCACGTCGTCCAGATTACTGCTTGCCGCCGGCTGGGCCAGTCGGCTGTTACGGACGCACAGACTCTTGCGTGACCGGTTATCCAGCACTTCCGCGTGCAGTTCAATGACAACCCGTGCTTTCCCTTCGATTGTTTCCGCCTGGAAGGCAGATAGCTCGCTGATCAGCGTCAGGTCCGTGCTGGCGGCACTGGTATCGGTCACAACGTTGGCAAAACCGTGGCTCCGGCGCAGGGTGTCGATGAGATGATCGCGAATCAGCACAGGCGCACTGTCGCGCCAGCGTGCGCTGCCATACATCTGGAATTCATGGGGGGTGGGCCTGGTCAGGATGCGGGTCCCGTTTACCGGTTCGGACGCCAGAGGGGTGTCCACCCTCAGGGTCCGGGTATGACGCGTTTCCAGGCGAGGCACGGAGTCAACAGAGCCCAGATCCATGACGCGGGGCGCGTCCGGGGTCGGGAAAACTGTACAGGCTGCCAGGACAACCGACGCTATCACCGGGGTGACTGCTCGAAAACAGCTTCTCATTGCTCAACTTCCTTGATGTTGGAACCGCCCAGCAGGGTGCCCGCAGGATTTGCCTCCAGCCGGTTAGCAAACTGGTTCAGGTTGCGCAGGGCACTGCGAAGTTCGCGGATGGCGGGTGTCAGCTCGCCCAGACCCTGGAGGCCGGCATCCAGCGCACCCTCATTGTTCCGGGTCAGCTCATCGAGTCGGGCGAGGGCCGGCTGAAGCGTTGATAGCGCCCGATCCATGGAGTTGAGCACCGGCGCGACCTTTTCGAGCAGGATGGCATTGGCATTATCGGAAACACTGGAGACCTTGAGCGCTGCTTCTTCCGCCCGGACACCGGCGGCATCGAACTGCTCCATCAGCGCCAGCAGCTGTTCCCGCTGGGCCAGCAGTGAATCGGTTGCAGTCCGGGTGTTTTCCAGAATGCTGGCCATGTTTTCCAGGTTTTTTTCGGAGAACAGGTTGTTGGCATTGGTCAGTAGAATCTCGGTTTTCTCGATCAGCGCCTCACCGTTGGTCAGGAGGCTGCTGAAGGCCGAAGGATCTGCGGTAATCACGGGAGGATTGTTGCGGTTACCCTCAAGCACAGGGCTGTCCTTGGTGCCGCCCCGGAACTGTACACTCATGCTGCCGGTGATATTGGCGAGGATCAGCCCTGCATGGGTGTTCTTGCGAATGGGTACTTCCTTGTCGACCCTGACCAGCACACGAACGTGGCTCGGATTGTCCGGATCCAGCGTCAACTCGAGCACCTCACCAACCGGGACACCACTGTACAGCACCGGATTGCCTTCGGAGAGGCCTGAAATGGGGTGATCGAAGCCGATCTGGTAATAGGCCCATTCCCGGTCCGCTGAAGATTTGCCCAGCCAGAGCGCGAAGACCAGCGCGGCGCTGACCGCCAGGACAGTAAACAGGCCAATGATTACGTGGTGGGCCCGGGGCTCCATCAGATGTCTACTCCTTGTTGCCTCGGTGTTCGGTTGGCTGCGGCATAGCTCGCGGCCCGGCCTCGCGGGCCATTGAAGTAATCCTGTATCCATTCATCGGGGTTGGCGGCAAGGGTGTCCAGGGTATCTGCCACCAGTACCCGTTTTTG
>JAAZVL010000293.1 GCA_018623515.1 Marinobacter sp. | reverse complement strand
TGTCAGCCAGGGCACGCCGGCGGCAATGCTGGCGGCCTGCCATTGCTCGGCGGTGAGTTCCGGCAGTTCCGCCAGGCCGGCCGGTTTGTCACCGGTTTGCCAGAACTCAAAGCGGGGGTTCCCGCCTGGAAGATCCTCCACGCGCACGAGAAAACCCTGGTCAGTCCTGGTCACCTGGCCGGGAGCTTCGAGCGAGCGGGCCGGTTCACCGGCCACCGCAATGGCCGCCTGTTCGCCAATCAGCCCCAGAATACGGGCCTGTGGCTGAGCCTCCATGGTCGTGCCCCGGAACAGCATCAGATATTTCTTAAGCTGGCCGAGAGCGGCGTCGGCCAGCTCATCCTCAACATCCATCAGCAGGTCGTCACCGTCACGGACAAAACGGGTCAGCAGATAAGCCCGACCTTTTGGCGTGCAGGCGGCAGCCCGCAACGACTGTTCGGAGGTAATTTCGTCGACATTCTGGCTGAACTGGCCCTGTACAAATTTGTCCGTGCCCGCGCCGCTGATGCGCACGACACGTTTTTCGGCAAGGGGAAGGTAACCGGCCAGATTTTCCGGGGCCCGGTCGTGATTGTTGATGCTCATGGTGTTCTCCGGTCAGGTTCGGTGAACGTCAGCGCGGGTTGCGGTGTTGGCCGGCTCTCAGCCACATTCTCAGGCGGCGGCAGTCATTCGCTGGCGCATTGGCCGGCAGCATACCCGGTTTGCTGATAATCAGGGTAGACAGTTTACCGAAGGTGGTGCCGGGTACCCTGAATTTCAAGGCCATCAGGGACGGGCCCAGGCTGCTGGCGGAGTCCACGGCGACCGGCAGTTCGGTGCCATCGGCGAGCACGCAGTGAAGTCCCCGGTTGTCGGTTTTCAGTGCGGTGACACTGCGCGGGCCCTGTAACAGGCCGTGGCGCCGGTAGGCTTGCCAGCCGCCCCAGGCCAGCACGGGCAGTGCCCATAACAGGGCTGATGCCGCTGATAGGCCGGCTGTCATGGCAAACATGGCCAGCAGCGCCCAGGGCAGGGCGCCGAGCAGGCCGGCCGTGGCCGAGGGAGTCAGAGCCAGTTCAAGCTGGCTGGACACGCTGGAGGATAATGTCGACGATGCGTTGCAGGTCCGGGTCTTCCGGCCGGCTTTGTTGCATGAACCAGCCGAACATATCCGCGTCCTCGCAGTTGATCAGCTTCTGATAACGGGCCTGATCGGCCGGGTCCAGGTCCCGGTAGGCTTCTTCCAGGAACGGAATCAACAGGTTGTCCAGTTCCAGCATGCCCCGGCGGCTGTGCCACCACAGGCGGTGGAATTCGGTGTTGGCGTTGGTGTCAGTGGTTTCGGACATAATGGCTTCCGTTTTCAGGCTCAATGGCGCCCCGTTACGGGGACAGGGTTCGATAGGTGGTCGGCACCAGTACGGTGTCCTTGCTGTCATGGTTCAGGCCCGGGTAATCCAGGGTGTAGTGCAACCCCCGGCTTTCCTTGCGTTGCAGGGCGGAGCATATGATCAGATCAGATACCGTGACCAGGTTACGCAGCTCGATCAGGTCATTGCTGACCCGGTAGTTGCTGTAGAACTCGTTGATCTCGCTGTGCAGCAGATCAACCCGGTGTTTGGCCCGCTGCAGCCGTTTGGTGGTGCGTACAATCCCGACATAATCCCACATGAAGTGGCGCAGTTCATCCCAGTTGTGTGAGATGACAACATCTTCGTCGCTGTCCCTGACCTGGCTTTCGTCCCAGTCCGGGGCCTCGGGCGGGGCCGGAATATCGGCTTCCCGGCGGGTGATGTCGGCCGCCGCAGCTCTGCCATACACCAGGCATTCGAGCAGGGAGTTGCTGGCCATGCGGTTGGCCCCGTGCAGCCCGGTGAAAGCCGCTTCACCCACCACGTACAACTGGTTCACATCGGTGCGGGCGCGCTCGTCACTGATAATGCCGCCGCAGGTGTAATGGGCGGCTGGCACCACCGGGATCGGGTCTTTGGTGATATCAATGCCGAAACCCAGGCACTTCTCGTAGATGGTTGGGAAGTGGTGTTTTACAAAATCCGCCGGTTTGTGGCTGATGTCCAGATACAGGTTATCGGCCCCCAGGCGCTTCATTTCGTGGTCGATGGCGCGGGCGACGATATCCCTGGGGGCCAGCTCGGCCCGGGGATCAAAGCGGTCCATGAAGCGGCTGCCATCGGGCAGTTTGAGTACACCCCCTTCTCCACGCACCGCCTCGGTAATCAGGAAAGATTTGGCGTGCGGGTGGTACAGACAGGTGGGATGGAACTGGTTGAACTCCATGTTGGCCACCCTGCAACCGGCCCGCCAGGCCATGGCTATGCCGTCACCGGAAGCGCCATCGGGGTTGGTTGTATAGCGGTAGGCCTTGGACGCCCCGCCGGTGGCCACCACCGTGAAGCGTGCCCGGTAAAGCTCTACGTGGTTGTCTTCCAGATTCAGTACGTAGGCTCCCACACACCGGTTGCCGGGCAGCGACAGCTTGCGGTTGGTGATCAGATCCACCGCCACACGGCCGGATTTCAGCTCAATGTTGGGTCTGGCCTCGGCCTGGCTGGCCAGTGTGGTGGATACGGCCCGGCCAGTGGCGTCTGCGGAATGGATGATGCGCCGGTGGCTATGGCCGCCCTCGCGGGTAAGGTGGTAATGTTGCTGGTCTTCCTCCCGGGTGAAGTCCACCCCGGAATCGATCAGCCAGTCAATGCTTTCCTTGCCGTGT
>JAAZVL010000292.1 GCA_018623515.1 Marinobacter sp. | reverse complement strand
CGCAGCTTGGTAGCGCACTTCGTTCGGGACGAAGGGGTCGCAGGTTCGAATCCTGCCACGCCGACCACTTTCCCTTCTGTATCACTTCAACGGTTTTTCCGGATGCCAGCCCTCCTAGAGCAGGGATTCAATCGGCATCAACGACCAGATAAACACCATTAACCGCGTCAACGGCCCCGTGCCCGGATCATGACTGTGCCGGAGAGTCCGGTGTTCCTGGTGTTCCAGCCAGCGCAGCTCATCGTCCTCGGTCAGTACCACCTGATACGCACTGAACCGGATCTGCCGGTCAAACTCCCGCTCAAGAAGCCCCGCCAGTTCCGGACTCTCGATCACAAACCCCAGCTCGGTGTTGAGATGGATGGAACGGGGATCGAAATTGAACGACCCGACGAACAGGGTCTCGCCATCAACCGCAAACGTCTTGGCGTGCAGGCTGGAGGCTGAACTGCCCATCAAGCCGGTTTGCAGATCCTGTTCCTGGGGCGTCTCGTCATCGAGTTTTCGCATCTCCCAGAGCTCGACGCCGGCCCGCAACAACGGCTTGCGGTACTTGCTGTAACCGGCGTGCACGAGGGCCACGTCGTTGGCCTCGAGGGAGTTGGTCAGTACCCGGACCTCGACGCCCCGCTCCTCCAGCTTCCGGAACAGTTCGACTCCGGCATCCCGGGGGATGAAGTAGGGGGAGATCAGGGTGATGCTCCGTTCCGGGTCCTCCAGGGCACGGGCCAGCTGTCGGCTGAGCAGGTCCTCCTTGTCATTCCGGCCCATGACCTTGGTGGGATCATCGCTGACCATGACCACCGGCGCCCAGTTGAAGGTCAGCTCCCTGCCCAACAGCTTCCGCAGGAACTCCGAATCCTCCAGCGCGCGGACATAGACCGCAGCAGAGTCGCTGCTCTCGACATCCCTGAACCGGTCGACGAGTTCGGAGAACGAATCCGAGCCGGGCTCTCCCAGGATCCGCTCAGCGGGCCAGGAGGCACTGCTGGCCCAGTACCGGTCGAAATCCCGGGAAATCTCATCCACGGCCGGGCCGATGGCCAGCACATCCAGATCCGCGAACAGGGCTCCCTGGCCGGCCCCAAAGTACTCATCGGCAATGTTCCGGCCACCGATTATCGTGGCCTGATTGTCCGCCGTGAAAGACTTGTTGTGCATCCGGTAGTTAAGGCGGCGAAAATCGGTGAAATAACCCAGCCACTTGGGGTTACGGACCACGAAGGGGTTGAACAGGCGAATCTCTATGTTGGGATGCTGTGCCAACGCCACCAGAATGTCGTCCATGCCGGCGATGCCATTGTCGTCCAGCAACAGTCTCACCCGCACGCCCCGTTCCGCGGCCCGGTAGAGCGTATAGAGCATCAGGGTACCGGTGGTGTCCGGCCGCCAGATGTAATACTGGATGTCGAGAGTGGCTTCCGCCGCCTCTGCCAGCAAAGCCCGGGCGGCAAAGGCATCGTAGGGATCCGCCAGCAGGACAATGCCACTTTGCCCGGGGTGGGCGTCGGTCTTTGCGGCGATGGCCTGGCCCAGCGCGGTTTCACGGGTGTGGGACTGGGGAAACGATCGGCTCTCCGGCCGGTCCGCCAGTGGTGGCAAGGCACAGCCGGAGAACAGCACGACCACCGCTGCTATCCACGCCCGAAGACTTCCCTCCATCAGGACTCTGACCAACAATCACCTCACCATCTCGGCCTTAACAGGGAGCAAGGATTCCTGATGACAATATATTCGCTCTTGCGGCGAATCGGAAACCAACGAAATGCTGCTTCTGTAATAAAACCTTTATGGAATAACGTTATTCTCATATTGAATTAAGCTGAGTCCACCGTTACTCTGGTATGGCAGTGGGTCAGCGGACGACTCGGGATCTTCCCGGCGTTTGACCGGTATCAAGTTCCGATTATGTTTTCTGGCCGGCAACTGGCGCGGACTCGATGCCCTGACCTAGGATTTCAGTAACCGCACTGAGCTGTACCCCTCTTCCCATTTCTGCAAGGAGCGAACCGCTCCGAGGAGAGACCACAATGAGAATGCTTTTACTGTCACTGCTGATCGCTTTTGGCCTGGCAACCCAGGCGCAAGCCGGGGAAGCACTGTCTGTCACGCCCGAGGAAACCTGGAAAATGACCCAGGAACAGGGCGACGAGATTCTGTTCATTGACGTCCGGGATCCCGTCGAGATCATGTTTATCGGTTTCACCGATGCCGTGGATGCAAACGTTCCGTTCAAACTGGTGGACCGCACCCGCTTCAATGAGGAAAAAGCCAGGTTCGCCATGGATACCAACCCGAATTTCGTGGCGGATGTGGACAAGGCGCTGGAAGCCAAGGGCCTCGACCGGGATGCCCTGATCATCACCATGTGCCGTTCCGGCTCTTCCCGTGGCAAGCCGAGCGCCGAATATCTTCTGGAGCGGGGCTTCACCAATGTGAAATACATCGATCACGGCTTCCAGGGCAGCAGTGCCAAAGAAGGCAAGATGAAGGGATTGCGGGTGGTGAACGGCTGGCAGAATGCCGGCCTGCCCTGGTCCATGGATATCAATCCGGACAAGATCTATCGCCCCTGATAACAACGTCCGATCCGGCATAGGGCATTGATGGCCGGAGCCGGGGGCTCTGGCCTGTTCTGTTCGGAAAATCGACTATGCTGAAACGGGGAACGCCCCGAGCGTGGAGGGAGTCATGGCATCAACAGGATGTGTCGGTTTCAGACTGGG
>JAAZVL010000094.1 GCA_018623515.1 Marinobacter sp. | reverse complement strand
GTCCAGGGCGTGAATCAGCAACAGGCGCTGGTCGTCACTGACATCGGCGCTGACCGTGCCGGGCGTCAGGGAAATGGTGCTGGCGAGAATGGAGATGGCGAGCGGATGTTCCAGTTCCAGCGGGTAGCAGACGAACGCCGGGCGCGGCTTGCGGGGGCTGATGATCAGTGCCGCCACCTGGAAGCTGGCAATAATAATGTCCTTGAGCACGCGAGCCAGGTATTTCGGCATCAGCCAGAACTGCATGAATGACGGACGTTCGGGCCAGAATCCCTGGGTCATCTGAGGGATGGCCCAGGCCAGAATCAGTCCAAGTACCAGGCTGCCGCCGCTGATGCCGTCACTCAGGAACTGCCAGGTGACAAACAGGATCAGGCTGAGCCAGGGCTGGGGAAAACTCAGTCGGTCAAGCATCAGTTATCCTCCCCGACCATCGGCGTCTGCAGGATTTCCAGATAGGCCGCGCGATTCTGCAACTGTGCTGCGGTCGCGTCGGTGTATTCGTTGATCGGGCCCGCGAAGGCAACAATCACCAGGCTCATGCCAATCAGGGCGCCGGTGGCAGCCCGCAGATTGCCCCCGAGTGGTTTTGGATCCTCGATATGGCCGTCAACGGTCCGCCAGAAGACAATGCTGCCGGCACGGCTGTATGCGATAACCGTGCAGAAACCACCAATAAGCACAACAGACCAGAGCCACGCCATCTCGGGACCGGAGGTCACCGAGTTGAGGATCAGGAGTTTGGCAAAGAAGCCGCTCAACGGTGGCAGGCCGGCAGCGGCCACCGCGCCGACGAGAAACAGTACACTGATCAGTGTGCGGTTGCGCATGCGAGGCGCAGTCACAATCTTGTCCAGCGCACTGCCGCGCTGACTGGCCACCAGCTCCGCCACCAGGAAGAGCCCGGCGACGGTCCAGGTCGTGCTGAGCAGATAGAACAGGGCCGCGGAGATGGCCTCCTCGGAACCCAGGGCAATGGGGGCCAGAAGAGTTCCGACCGATATAATGACCTGCCAGGCCACCAGAGTCTTCAGACTCTGGGCGCCCAGGGCACCCACCACACCCATGATCAGGGTGATGAGCGACAACGGGAACAGCCAGTCCATGCCCAGGTTGGCCAGTGCTCCGGCGTCGTCGCCAAATATCAGCAGGTAAACCCGCAGGATTGCATAGATGCCAACCTTGGTCATGACCGCAAACAGAGCAGCCACCGGCGCAGTGGCACGGGCGTAGGCTCTGGGCAGCCAGAAACTCAGGGGCAGGAGGGCGGCTTTGAGGGCGAACACCACCAGGAGCATCATGCCACCGGCCTTGACCAGTTCCAGCTCCTCACCCGAGAGCAGCAGCACCCGAATGGCAAGGTCCGCCATGTTGAGGGTGCCGGTAACGCTGTAGATCATGCCGACGCTGATCAGGAACACCGCCGAACCCACCAGGTTGAGCACCACGTAATGCAGGCCCGGAACCGTCCGGGCGGTGCCGCCACCGTGCATCAGCAGGCCGTAGGAAGCAATCAGCAATACCTCGAAGGCGACGAACAGGTTGAACAGGTCGCCGGTCATGAAGGCAATGTTCAGCCCCATCAGCTGGAACAGGAACAGACCATGGAACTGGCGGTTGCCCTCGTCCGCCCCACCTATGGAGAACAGGTGGGCGAACAGGGCCAGAATGGCTGTCATCACCAGCATCAATGCGGCCAGTCGGTCCAGGACCAGCACAATACCGAATGGTGGCTGCCAGTTACCAAACGCGTACAGCCGATAACTGCCGTCACTGGCCATCACCAGCAACACGATAGTCGCAACCAGCAGAAGCACTGTAGTGGCAAGGGCCAGCGTGCGCCGCAGGCTGATCGGAGCATAGCCCATGAATGCCTGCAGGACACCACCGAGCAGGGGGATCAGAATCGGAGCGATAAGCCAGTGGTTCATTGACGGCTCTCCTCCCCGCTTTTCTCCTCCGCTTTTTCCGGTCTTTCTCCCTGGCGGCCATCGACATGGTCGTCCTGGTTATCGGCGAGGTTTCTCAGGGACAGCACAACCACAAAGGCAGTCATGGCAAAGCCGATCACGATAGCGGTCAGCACCAGTGCTTGCGGCAGGGGATCGGAGTAGTTTTCCGTGCTGCCCAGGATAGGCTGGCCCCCGGTCGCGAGGCGCCCGCTGGAGAACAGGAACAGGTTGACACCGTAGGAGATCAGCGTCAGCCCGACAACCACGGGGAAGGTCCGGGCCCGCAGCAGCAGGTAAACCCCCGAGGAGGTCAGGGCGCCGATGACAAGCGCGAAGACAAGCTCCATTACGCACCCTCCTTCTTGGGCTTGATGGCAGAGTGGGGGGACAGTCGGCCAATGCTGACCAGGGCCAGCAATGTAGCACCGATAACGGTCAGGTAGACGCCAAGGTCAAACACCAGCGCCGAGGCCACCTCGAACTTGCCCACCACCGGCCAGGTGATGTAGCCGAAGGTAGAGGTCAGGAACGGATAGCTGAAGACCAGGCTGCCGGCCCCGGCAATGATCGCGAACAAGAGGCCCAGGCCGATCACGTTGTGGTACTTGATTCCGATCCGCTCCTGGGTCCAGACCATGCCGCTGGCAATGTACTGGAGAATCAGGGCCACGGAGGTGATCAGGCCGGCAATGAAACCGCCGCCCGGCAGGTTGTGCCCCCGCAGGAAGATGAAGACGGAGATCATCAGTGCCAGCGGCAGCATCGGCCGGGCAATCTGCTGGAGCATCATCGGATGGGCATCCCGGGTCCAGGGGTGGCCCATGCCATCGTCCGGGGGCGGAGTGAGCGCGGTATCCTTGAGCATGGCGTAAATACCCAGGGCGGCAATGGCCAGGACTGTGATCTCGCCGAGGGTATCGAAGCCCCGGAAATCCACCAGGATGACATTCACCACGTTGGTACCGCCCCCGCCCGATTTACTGTTTTCCAGGAAAAAGTCGGAAATCGAGGTGAAGGGCTGGGTCAACATGGCCAGGGTGACCAGAGTCATGCCAACACCAGCGACAAGCGCGATCACCACGTCCCGGCGGCGCTGGCCGAGAGTGCTCTCCAGAGGAGTCCAGGACGGCATATAGAACAGTGCCAACATCAGCAGCACGATGGTGACGACCTCCACGGACAACTGGGTCATGGCCAGGTCCGGCGCAGAGAAACGGGCGAAGGCGAGCGCCACGATCAAACCCACCACGCTGAGCAGGACCAGGGCGTAGAAGCGCTCCCGGTGCAGGAAGGCTGTCAGCAGAGCGCAAATGATCAGGACGCCCGCGGCGACCGCGGTGGGAAGGTCAACCGGGCTCAGTCCCAGTTCACCCACAAAGATGCCGACATTCATCAGGGGCCCCGCGGCCACGGCGATCACACTCAATACCAGCAGAAGGGCATAGCGTTGCAAAGAACCGTTTTCGATGCGGGCGGTCAGGTTGTGCGAGAAGGCCGCAATCCGTGACACCGCCGCTTCGAACACCGCCTTTTCATCAATTTCCTTGAACCGTGCATGGAAATCAAAGAACTTCTGGCGCTGGGTGTACATCAGTAAGCCACCGAAGAAAGCGACAAAGCTCATCAGTAGCGGCAGGTTCAGGCCATGAACCACGGCAAGTTTGTAGTCCGGCACGTCCCCGCCCAGGGTGGCAGAGGCAGCGGAATAGAGCAGCGGACCGACGGAAATCGCCGGGAACATGCCCACCATGACACAGGCAAACACCAGGATTTCCACCGGGATCTTCATGTAACGCGGCGGTTCATGGGGTGGGTAGACCGGCAGGTCTACCGGCTTGCCATTGAAGAACACGTCGTGAATGAATCGCGCCGAGTAGGCCACCGCAAAAATACCGGCCAGGGTCGCCACGATTGGCGGCAACCAGGCCCAGAGTCCGGGCAGGTTCAGCTCCAGGGACTCGGCAAAGAACATTTCCTTGCTCAGGAAGCCGTTCAGCAGCGGAACACCGGCCATTGAGGACGCCGCCACCATGGCCAGGGTCGCTGTGTGCGGCATGTAGCGCCAGAGCCCGTTGATCCTGCGCATGTCCCGGGTACCGGTTTCATGGTCGATGATACCGGCCGCCATGAACAGCGAGGCTTTGAAGGTGGCGTGGTTGATCACATGGAAGACCGCTGCCACAGCTGCCAGCTGAGTACCCATCCCGAACAGCAAGGTGATCAGTCCCAGGTGGCTGACGGTGGAGTAGGCCAGCAGGCCTTTGAGATCATGCTTGAACATGGCGACATAGGCACCGAGCAGCAGTGTCGCCATCCCGGTGAAGCTCACCATGTAGAACCATTGTTCGGTGCCTGCCAGTGCGGGATACAAACGGGCCATCAGGAACACGCCGGCCTTTACCATGGTGGCCGAGTGCAGGTAGGCGGATACCGGCGTGGGCGCCTGCATGGCGTGGGGCAGCCAGAAGTGGAACGGGAACTGGGCAGATTTGGTAAAGGCACCAAGCAGGACCAATGTCAGGGCCACCGGGTACATGGCATGGGCCTTTATCTGATCGCCCGCCGCGAGCACATCATCCAGCTCAAAGCTGCCGACGATGTTACCGATGATCAGAATGCCGGCCAGCAGCGCCAGGCCACCGCCACCGGTCACGGCCAGAGCCATCCGGGCACCCCGGCGTGCGTCCTGCTTGTGGGTCCAATAACTGATCAGCAGGAAGGAGACCAGGCTGGTCAGTTCCCAGAAAATCAGCATCAGCAACAGGTTGCTGGACATCACGATGCCCAGCATCGAGCCCTTGAAGCAGAGCAGCAATGCATAGAACTTGGCGATGTTTTCTTTCGGCTTCAGGTAATAGCGGGCATAGAGGATGATCAGCAGCCCGATGATCAGGATCAGCAACGCAAACAGCAGTGCCAGGCCGTCCAGGCGGAAACTGAGCGAGATGCCCAGGGCAGGCAGCCACTCCTGGTGGAAGAGGACATAGCCGCCTCCGGCCAGCACTTCCCAATGTGGGTAAAGTGCGGCCAAAGCGATCAGGGCCGGAACGGATGAGGCAATGGCAATTGCCGTTCGCCCTCCCTGGGCGAACAGGGGCGCAGCGATCGCCCCCAGGAAAGGCAGTAAAACAACCAGCGGTAGCGACATCGCAACCTCGTTATCGGTTTTTTTCTTCTACGTATGGAATAAGGCGTGTGTGCAGAAGTCTAGCTTCCGGATGCGGACCCTGCATGGCTCAAAGGGCAGCAGGAATACGCAGGAAGCCCGGGATCAGATGTAGGGCGGATCCGGGAAATAGGGCAGACGACCGCGATGGCGGGCGATATCAGCCGTTACGGGCGGGCGAATGGTCTGTTTGCAGCCGAAGGACCTTTCGGTCATTGGTTGCTCCGTCAATCGAACTTGGGCAATGATGATACGTGGCCCGTCCGTAAGGTCAAGTCAACTTGCCATAGATCAAGTGTATACTCGCCATAAATATTCGATGAGAGATCCCCATGGGCCAAACTTATCCTAACCTTCTGAAACCTCTCGATCTGGCTTTTACCGAGCTCAAGAACCGGGTGTTGATGGGGTCCATGCACACGGGCCTCGAGGACCGTTTCTGGAATATCCATAAATTCGCCCGGTATTTCGCCGAGCGCGCGGAAGGCGGCGTTGGCCTCATGGTAACGGGCGGGTTCTCGCCCAATCTGGTCGGCCAGTTGGCGCCCCTGTCCTCGACCATGAATAACCGGGCTACGGCATTCCTGCATCGACATGTCACCGGCGCCGTACATGAGGCCGGAGGAAAAATCTGCCTGCAGTTACTGCATGCGGGCCGGTACGGCTACCAGCCACTGATCGTTTCAGCCTCAGCAACCAAGGCGCCGATCAGTCCCTTCAAGGCACGGGCGCTGTCCACCAAGGGCGTGGAGCGACAGATAGACGACTTCGTCAATGCCGCGAAACTGGCAAAGTTTGCAGGCTACGACGGCGTTGAGGTGATGGGCTCCGAAGGCTATTTCATCAACCAGTTCCTTTGTGAGCGCACCAATAAACGAACGGATAAATGGGGTGGTCCCTACGAAAACCGGATGCGTTTGCCCGTGGAAATTGTCCGGCGGATACGCGAGGCGGTCGGACCCGAGTTCATCATTATCTATCGGCTGTCCATGCTCGACCTGGTCGAGGGCGGCCAGACCTGGGATCAGATCGTGACCCTGGGCAAGGCCATTGAGCAGGCGGGTGCCACCATCATTAATACCGGCATCGGCTGGCATGAAGCGCGGGTGCCCACCATTGTCACTTCCGTGCCGCGCGGAGGTTTCGCTGATGTCACCGCCAAGTTCTACGGTGAAGTGGATATCCCGGTATGCACCACCAACCGCATCAACACACCGGAGAAAGGCGAAGAGATTCTTGCCGCTGGTAAGGCGGACATGGTGTCCATGGCCCGGCCTCTGTTGGCGGACAGCGAGTTCGTGCGTAAGGCGGAGCAGGGGCGCAGTGACGAGATCAACACCTGCATCGCCTGTAACCAGGCCTGCCTCGACCACGTGTTCCAGGCCAAACGGGCCTCCTGTCTGGTGAACCCGAGGGCGTGCCATGAAACCGAACTGGTCTTGACGGTGGCGCCGGTGGTTCGTCGGGTCGCTGTGGTTGGGGCTGGCCCTGCCGGCCTGGCAGCGGCGACGACGGCCGCGAAACGTGGCCATAAGGTCACTCTGTTCGAAGCGGACGACCAGATTGGCGGCCAGTTCAATTATGCCAAGCGGATTCCGGGCAAAGAGGAATTCTACGAGACCCTGCGCTACTACCAGCGCCAGATCGAGCTGCTGGAAATTGACCTGAAGCTCGGAACCCGCGTCGATGTTGACACTCTGATGCAGGAGGGCTTCGATGATGTGGTGATCGCCACCGGAGTGAAGCCACGAACACCCGAAATTGAGGGTATCGACCATCCCAAGGTACTCGGTTACCTCGACGTGCTCCGTGACAACAAACCGGTAGGCGAAACCGTCGCGGTCATTGGCGCCGGTGGCATTGGCTTTGATGTCAGCGAATTCCTGACCCATGACGTCAGCCACCAACCGGAAGGTGAGCAGGTGGCCGTCGCCGACTGGCAGGCGGAATGGGGCGTAGACCCCGAGTTTGAGGGCCCCGGAGGCCTGGCCGAACGTAAACCGACGCCGTCACCCCGCAAGATCTACCTGATGCAGCGGAAGACCGGTAAAGTAGGCGGCGGCCTCGGCAAGACCTCGGGCTGGGTTCACCGGAGTAGCCTGAAGCACCGGGACGTGGAAATGCTGCGGGGGTGTCGATACGAGCGTATTGACGACCAGGGCCTGCACATTTCCCTGACTGACAAAGAGGGCAAAGTAACCGAAAGCAGGGTGCTGGCTGTAGATAACATTGTCATCTGTGCAGGCCAGGAGCCATACCGGGAACTTTTCGACCAGTTGTCAGCCTCTGGTGTCAGGACCCATCTTATCGGCGGCGCGGACGTTGCCGAGGAACTGGACGCAAAACGAGCCATCAGGCAAGGGACGGAAGTCGCAGCTCAACTATGACATTACTTATCGCCTTCGCAGTACTCTCGATTGGCTTCTCGTTTTTGTGCTCCATTCTCGAAGCGTCATTGCTCTCGGTCACGCCGAGCTACATAGCCTCGCTGAAAAAGGATAACCATGCGCTTTTCCTGAAACTGAGGAAGCTCAAGAGCGACATCGACGATCCGCTTGCCGCCATACTGACACTCAACACCATCGCCCATACTGCCGGTGCGACCGGTGTTGGTGCCCAGGTGGCAGTTGTATTCGGAGAGGCCTGGCTCGGGGCGGCATCCGCTCTGATGACCCTCGCCATCCTGATCCTGTCCGAAATCATCCCGAAAACCATCGGTGCCAAGTACTGGCGCACCCTGGCGCCCAGGCTCCCGGCGGTGCTCGGATTCCTGATGACGTCGCTCAAGCCTTTCATCTGGCTGTCGAAGATCATTACGCGCCGCATCGCAGCCGGCGAGGCCGATACCGACATTCGTGGTGAAATCAGCGCCCTGGCGGAGATCGGACGAGACCAGCAAGCCCTGGATGAAGACGAGCGCCGGATTATCCAGAACGTCCTGCGCTTCCATGAAATCAAGGTCAGTGGCGTAATGACGCCGCGGACGGTGTGCAAATTCATCTCGCCGGATACGTCCGTGCCGGAATTCCGGGAGCAGGTGCGCAAATCCCCGTTCTCCCGCTACCCGGTGATAGACGAAGAGGGCGAGGCGTTGGGGTACCTGCACCGCTCGGACCTGATCTCGCTCCCGGACGATGCCGACCTGATGGAGCACCTTCGTTCCATCAAGCGGGTCAAGGGCAACACCAACATCGAGTATCTGTTCTCTGACATGCTTCGGGAGCGGCAACACATTGCCATTGTCTACGACGAACTGGGAACCTGGTTGGGAATAGTGACGCTGGAGGACATATTGGAGACGCTTTTGGGCACCGAAATCATGGACGAAACCGACAACGTCTCCAACCTTCGCCGGTATGCCAAACAGCGCTGGAGCCGGCGACTGCGTAAGATGGGATCCTGAACGATCCGCCAGCGGGCGTCAGCGGATCGATTTCAGCGCCGAGAAGATTGCTTCGGCCTCGGCTTCAAGTACCTGACAGCGCAGGGGATTGCCCTGCTGAAGTGCCCGTGCCAGTTGTTTCTGTTTCATGTCATAGAGCCGGCTGAGGACATCCGCCCGACCCGGCTTTGCTGGTGCGTTCATGGAATGCTACCTCCCCATGTGAACACCCTGTGTCAATATTCTTTACGTTCTCCAGTGCCTGATGGCCTTGTTCTGAATTAGATGCATAACCCGGACCAGATGTTACAAATCGGGTTCCAACACAACCACCGGTTATGCGAATCTAGGCAGCAATAAACAGGAGACCAAGCATGACCGACACCCTGATTGACCGCCGAGACCTGGCATTCCAACTCTACGAAGTACTCGATACCGAATCCCTGATCACCCGCGAGCGCTTCAGCGAACACAATAAAGACACCTTCGATGCCGTCATAGAAACCGCTGACAAGATGGCCCGCGAACAGTTCGCCACCCACAACAGCGCCGCCGACAAGAACGAACCCCGCTTTGAAGACGGCCAGATCACAATGCTGCCCCAGGTCAAGCAGGCCTTCGACGCCTACGCCGAAGCCGGCTTCATCGCCGGGCGGTACGATTATGAACTCGGTGGTATGCAGCTGCCGGAATCCGTCATGGCCGCCTGTAACGGCTTCTTTACTGCTGCCAATCCCGGCACCGCCGGCTACCCGTTCCTGACCACCGCGGCTGCCAATCTTATCCGCATCTTCGGCAACGACCAGCAGAAAGCCACCTATCTGCCCCACATGCTCTCCGGCCGCTTCTCCGGCACCATGGCCCTCACAGAACCCCACGCCGGTTCCAGTCTGGCGGACATCCGCACCTCCGCCAGCCCGACCGACGAAGGGCACTACCTGATCAAAGGCGCCAAGATCTACATCTCCGGTGGCGAGCAGTCCATCACCGACAACATCGTCCACATGGTGCTGGCCAAGATCAAAGGTGCCCCGGCCGGCGTCAAAGGCATCTCCCTGTTCATCGTGCCCAAGTTCCGGGTGGACGCCGAAGGCAACCCCGGCGAGCGCAACGGCGTCAGCCTCGCCGGCCTGATCCACAAACTCGGTTACCGCGGCACCACCTCCACCGCCCTGAGCTTCGGGGATGATGCCCCGTGCCACGGCTACCTGGTGGGCGAACCCCACCAGGGCCTGAAATACATGTTCCAGATGATGAACGAAGCCCGTCTGGGAGTGGGCTTCGGAGCCGCGGTCATCGGTTACCGGGGTTACATGCACAGCCTCGAATACGCCAAGGAACGGTTGCAGGGCCTCAAACCCTCCGAAAAGAACCCGGAAAGCCCGCAGGTGCCCATCATCGAACACGCCGATGTACGCCGCATGCTGCTGGCCCAGAAAGCCTACAGCGAGGGCGGCCTGCCCCTGTGCCTCTATGGCGCCCGCCTGGTGG
>JAAZVL010000093.1 GCA_018623515.1 Marinobacter sp. | reverse complement strand
CCCTGTTGCAGCTGGACGAAGTGCTGATCGACGCTTTCCACCGTGCCGGTTTCGAAGTCGGTGTGGAAACCAATGGCACCCTGCCGGCGCCGGCCGGCATCGACTGGCTGTGCGTCAGCCCCAAGGCGGATGCGCCTGTGGTCATCGAAGCCTGTGATGAGCTCAAGCTGGTCTATCCGCAGCCGCTGGCCATGCCGGAGCGGTTTGAGCATATCCGGGCCCGTCATTATTTCCTGTCTCCCATGGCCTCTCCGAGCCTGCCCTCGAGCGGAGACGACCCGATCAAGCAGAGCAACACCCGCAAGGCTACCGACTATTGTCTCGCCCATCCCCGCTGGCGTCTCACCCTGCAGCTGCACAAGATCATCGGGATCGATTGATCAGGCGGTGGCCACGGGCCGGAGCGCGCCACTGCGGTACTGACTGGGGCTGATGCCGGTCCAGCGCTTGAAGGCGCGGGTGAAGTTGGCGGCGTCGGCGTAGCCGAGGGCATCGGCAATCTGGCTCAGGTTCATGCCGGTGCTGGTGAGCAGCTCCCCCGCCCGATCCAGCCGGACCTGGTCCACCAGATTCTGGAAGCTGGCATCCTCTTCCTGCAGGCGCCGTTTCAGGGTCCGCTCCGAGACGAACAGAGTGCCGGCCACGCGTGCCAGTTTGGGGGGGAACGGGTGGCTGGTTTCAATGACCCGTCGTACCCGGCTGGCGAAGCAGGCATCCTCGGTCAGGCGTTGCAGGGCCTCCTCGCACTGGGCCCGTGAGGCGGCAGCCAGCTGGTCGTCGGTAAAGCGGATCGGCAGGGCCAGCCGGCTTTCGGGGATGATCAGCGCGTCTTCGGGGGCTTCGTATTCTACGGGAACCGGGATGATCTGGCGGAACCTCGGAAAATAGTGGGGTTCGGGGCCACGTCTGATGATTCGTGTGCCGTCCACCGGGGCGCCGGTCAGCTGGGCGCCCATGAAGACACAACCAAACAGGGTGGCGTCGAGGATAAACCCCTGCAGCGGTCCCATGTCGACGTTGCAGGACACGGTGTATCGGGCCTTGCCTTCGAGCCTGTGCCGGCTCACCTTCAGGTGGGGCGCGCGCAGGGTGAGGTAGCGGGTCACAAGATCGAGAGCGTCTTTCAGGGTCCGGCTGCTCATGACCGCGGTACCCAGGGTGCCATGCAGGGGCAGCTTCATTTCCCGGGCCAGCAGGATGCCCAGTCCGGGTTCTCCGCTTTCGATGATGGCTCGGGTGACAAACTCGCTGGCCTGTGCCTGGCTCACCCGCAACTCCGGACAGTTCAGGCGGGTCGGGTCCAGGCCGACGCGGAGCAGAAGGTCCTGGTCGTCGACGCCAATCGTGTGTAGCAGTTCCGCCAGGGTATGCAGGTAGATGGCCGGCATCCCCAGATCCTGAGCAGTCGAGACGGAGGCGCGCATGGGTTTCCTCGTTCAGTACCGTTTTTGTTATGTAATGGGGCGGTGATGGTGAGGGATTATGCCGGGATGGCCGGGCAATCCCATGGCTGGTCTGACGGGGCGCAAGGCCGGTCGGGCCAACTGGCCCGACTGACCCGATGCACCGCTTGCGTCGCTGTCAGCGGGCATGGCGTTCAACAAAACGCGCCAGCACAGCGGCTGATTTGCCCGGCGTCTCAAGCATGGGCAGGTGCCCCACCCGCCGGAACACATGCACTTCGGCGTCCGGGGTGGCGGTCTCAAACCAGCGGACACACCGGGCCGGAGTGATCACGTCCCGATCCCCCCACTGGACCTGCAGTGGCGGCGTGTCCGGTCCCAGGTAGCGGGCCGGGGCGAGGGCATCTGCCACCATATCGGCAAAAATATGCCGGAGGGCATCGGTGCGGCTCAGCAGGTCCGGCCCCAGCAGACCGGCCATGGCAATGCCGGTTGCCGTAGCCTTGCCGTTACCGACGCTGTTGAACATGCGATAGACGCCCTTCCAGTCCCGGGGAATCAGGAGGTCGTCACGATCCGTCTCGAACGGCGAATCGAGGTCCACATCGGGGTGTTCGGGGATACCGGCACTGTTGAGCAGGGTCAGGGATCTGGGCGCCCGGGCCATCTCGTGCGCCAGCACGGCGGCGATGGCCCCCCCCATGGAGCTGCCAACCAGGTGAATATTGTCCGTCGGCAGGCTGGCAAGCCAGTCCCGCAGGCGCAACGCCTGGGCCACATAACGGTAGCTGGCATCCTTCTGGTAATCGCTCTCGCCCAGACCGGGAACATCCGGCACCAGCAGGTGCCAGTGTCGTGGGAGCCGTTGTAACCAGAAGGCCCAGTTCTCCTTCATGGCCGCAAAGCCATGGATCAGCAGCACCGTCGGGCGATCGGGGTCGGGTGCGCCCCGCTCCAGGTACACCATTCGGTGCCCGTCGACGGTGGTCACCCGGCGGCGGGCATTCAGCAGCCACCGCTGCCCGGTGCGGGCGGCGGGCCAGAAATTCGGGGCCGGAATTCTCATCACAGGTCCTGTCGGAGTGAAACACTGTTCCAGTTTACCTGTCGACGATCACTCGGCCTTGGCTGGGCCGCCCTTGGCCGCGGGCTCGGGAGTCACCGGTACCGGACGCTTTAACCGATGGGGTCAGAGCCGAACGTCGACGATAACGGGATTATGATCCGAGGAGCGCCAGGGTCCGACACTGTTCGGTGCAATATCATATTGGTAGCCGAGGGCCCTGGGTTCGTCGGCGTTGATGCGCCAGGTGACGGCGTTCACGACCTGGCCTGCAAGACCGGCAGAGGCCAGGGCATGATCCAGGGAGCCCTTGCGGCCCTTGTAGCGGTAGGTGTAATGGGGGCAGTGCCCAGCTGTGCAGGGATGGTAGTGTGCGACCATGCTGGTGTAACCCCGTTCGCGGAGCCGTTGCAGTGGTGTTTCCCGGGTGTAGCTGTTGAAATCCCCGGTGATCAGGGTGCCGACCATGGTGGCCTGCCCGGGCAGCTGATCAAGCCAGTCGGCGATTGCTCCGGCGGCCAGGGTCCGTCGGTGGGCGTAGCAGCCCTGGCCATCGCCCTGGTCACGGTCTGCGCCGGTGGCCCCGCGGCAGGATTTGGACTTGAGGTGGGGAACCACCACCCGGACGGACGCTTTACCATTTCGTAACCGGAATGCCTGCGCCAGTGGTGGCCGGCCCGCGTTGTGGAAAGGACCACCGGTCAACCGGGCCGGGTTTCCGACCGGGACCACCCGGTCCTGGCGGTAGTAAAGGAGGGTGCGGATGGCATCGTTCCCGTCCTTGCCCGGTGTCCGGATGTAACGCCATGGGGAACCCAGCGCCCGTGCCAGCGTGGCTGCGGCGCTGTGTTCACCGTAACCGTCGTTTTCCAGTTCGCTGACCGCCAGGATGTCGGGGTCCGGGGCGGTCAGTGCCGACACCAGGCGTGCCTGTTGTTGCCGGTAGGCCGATTCGGACGTCGCGCCCCTGGGTGTCGGAAAATCGCCGCCCCGGCCATCACCGTTGAACAGGTTGGCCAGGTTGAGGGTCATCACCCGCAGAACCGATCCGCCAGGATGTGCCGGCGCCGGCTCCCTCGGGTTGGTCGTGAGGAACTCCGGCGCTGATTCGGGCTGGACCCGCCATTGTCCGAACCGGAAGTCCAACACCCCACGCACCTCGCGCAGGGTGTCGCCGGTGCGCACGGTATGGTCGGCACCGAGACCTTCCGGTGGCCAGGGAACCGGGCGTGGATCTCGTTTGCCCCGGCCGTCATCAAGAGTGATCTGCCCGCTGGACGGACTCGCGAGCTTGCCGGCCGCCGGGCCGGGTGGCAGGTATTCGGTGGCAATCACCCGATCGCCGGTCGCCAGGGTGAGTTCGCCGTAACGCGCCAGGTTATAGCTGTCGATGACGGTCAGGGGCGAAGGGATGGCGACCCGCATGTTTTCAAGGCTTTCGTAGGCGTCGGCCGTGGATGGCTCCAGTCTTGCCGGCTCCGGTAAGGTCCCCGGACCGCATACTGCCAGCTCCCGGATATTGACCAGTTCGGTAAGCCCGTGAAATTCCCGCACCTCACCGGTCACGCGCAGCCGTTGGCCCCGGGTGCCCTGCTGGCGACGGGTGTAGACAAACAGGGCTTCCGAGGTGGCCGGATTGTCATCGGTTTCATCGTCGGCCTGTTGCAGGTAAAAGCCACGGAAGCCGCCTTTTTCCCGGGCATCCAGGGTCAGAATACCCTCAACGGTGACGGTATGGCCGGAGATCGGGGACTGGTTCCCGTCACCCTGGATCCGGGAAATGGCTGCGGTGGCGCCGCCACAGGAAACGGCTGCTGACGAGAGAGACGTCAGCAGAGAAAGGGCAAGCGTCGTGGCGACCAACAGCGCGGATGATTTCACGCCAGGCAGTCTAGCAGAGTCCGGCCACCGCTTTGAGTGCCTGTTCCCGGCGGCTGCCGAATCCCAGTTCGTCCGGGTTGGCCAGTTCCAGCTGCTGGACCAGAGGGTCCGGGTGTTCGTTGTCAAAGGTGATGCCCATTCGTGACAGGACATACGGGGTCAGCGCGGCCCGGGTCCGGATGGTCAGGCGGCCGC
Source organism: Marinobacter sp. (assembly GCA_018623515.1). GTDB lineage: Bacteria > Pseudomonadota > Gammaproteobacteria > Pseudomonadales > Oleiphilaceae > Marinobacter. The sequence continues at coordinate 5,498 of JAAZVL010000093.1, read as the reverse complement.
CCTGCATGCCGTAGTCTCGGGCAATGATGTCCTGCTGCGCTTCGGTCAGGCGGTGATCCGGTGTGATCACAAGGGTGACCTCCCGGGTCCAGTCCTCGTCGTGCTGACTGGTGTGGCGGGCCCGCTGGCGCAGGGCTTCGGGTACCGTCCGCAGCCGGCTCAGGGCAAAGTCCCGGAATTCCCGATTGGAGTCACACCACGCTCTCAGGTGCCAGCTGTCACCGGTGCACACCAGCGTGTGGGGTTCGAGAATGGTTTCCACCGACTCGGGGCGGCTCAGGGAAGTGTAGCTGGCCCTCAGCTGTCGGCCATTGCGGGTCGCGGTCACCACCGCGCGCATGGTTTCCGGAGCAATCACCCGGCCCGGACCCGCCACCACGTGGCTGTCGGGCAGACCCAGATCCAGGGACTCGAACGTGTGGCTCAGGCTCTGCTGGCGGGCGAGCAGGTCAAGGTATTCGCTGACTTCGCCCCGGGTGACCACCGGCCGGAATTTCGGTGCCGGTACATAACCCTTGAGATGGCGGTCATACAACAGGTTGCCCGGCGCCAGCTCCCGAAGGTAAGTATTGATGTCCTTGGATGCCTGCTGGCGGCCAATGCCAAAGCTGTGGCAGATGTGGTTGGTGGTCAGCCGACCTTCCCACAAGGCAATCGTCTCGATCAGTCGATAGCGTAACAGCAAATCCCAGCGGATGGGCCAGTCCGTCTTTTTCATATCCAGGCGCTCACGGATCCATTGAGTATCTCGAATTTATGTTACCTGCTCTGAGTCAGCCGGTCTGTTACGGGCCATTAATGTAAAACACTGTAAACCCAAGGTTTAGCGGCTATCCTGCGATTATTCGAGCATACTTCCGGGGTCTCGGGAAGTCCCTAGTAGCCTGCATCCGGTGCCACTGGTCTAATGCCGCTCCGGCATAGTCCGGAGGCTGGTGCTATGTTGTTGCCCAAACACTTACAGTCTGTTGTCTGCCGCCCGGAGCTGTTGTCATGACCCGAATGGTCACTTCCCTGTCCGCCCTGATCCTCAGCATTATCCTGCTGGTGAGTGGTAATGCCTTCCTGATGACACTGCTGGGCATCCGGTTGAGTATCGAGCAGGTAGCCCCGGATGTGATTGGTTGGGTGCTGGTGTGCTACTCCATTGGCTTTGTGCTCGGCACCCTGTACGTGCACCGGGTGATTGCCCGGGTAGGGCATATCCGGGCCTTTGCCGTGTTCGCGGCCATGGCGGCGGTGGCCTCGCTGATGTACCCGATGGCTATATCCATGGTGTTCTGGGCCTTTCTGCGCGTACTCTCCGGTTTCAGTATTGCCGGTGTCCTGGTGGTGATCGAGAGCTGGTTTTCCAGTCGGGCCTCCAACGCCAACCGCGGTGCGTTGTTTGCGGTCTACCAGATTGTCTTCTACCTGTCGGCGGCGGGCGGCCAGCTGGTGGTCAATGTGGGCGATCCGGCGAATTTCATGCCCTTCTCGCTGGCGGCTATCCTGCTGACTCTGGCGCTGGTGCCCCTGTCACTGACCCGGATGGAAGCGCCGGTCATTGAACAGGCCAGCCGAATGTCCATTTTTACCCTGGCCCGGCAATCCTTTTCCGGTGTTGCCGGTGCTCTGATCTGTGGCGTCATGATCGGTGGTTTCTACGCCCTGGGGCCGGTCTACGCCACCCTGGTGGGCCTGGACGTGGCGAAGACCTCGACCTTCATGGCCAGTGCCATCGTCGCGGCGATGGTGCTGGCATGGCCGCTGGGGCGGGTCTGTGACCGGTTTGACCGTCGTCGGGTCATGTTCTGGGTGGCACTGGTTGCGGCTGTGGCAGCCGGGGTCGTTGGGGTGCTGGAGCCGATCAACCTGGCTCTGCTAACCCTGCTGGTAGGGCTGGTCATCGGCCTGTCGGCCAGCGTGTACCCCATTGCCGTGGCGATTACCAATGACCGGATGGAGAGCAGCCGGATTGTCTCGGCCAGCGCCACCCTGTTGCTCAGCTATGGCGTCGGTAGCGTGATCGGCCCCATTGTCATGGCCGAACTGATCGGGTTGCTGGGCCCGAGGGGGCTGTTCCTGGGTAACGCCGGGTTCCTGGTGCTGCTGGCGCTGATCACCAGTTACCGCATCACACACACTGAGGATGTGCCGGTGGAAGAGCAGGAGCATTTCGTGCCGGCCATGCCCGAGACCTCGCCGGTGTTGACCGAAATGGATCCCCGGAACGAGGAATTTCACGAATCTCCCGAGGTCGAACAGATCAAACAGGGCGAAGAGCTGCGTCAGACCGGCTGACGCAGCGGCCTCTCGGTTTTCCCGATTATATTTTTGATCTGATATCTGTTTTTCTTTCAATGGTTAGCATACTATTGGTAACTATCCCATAATGTGAGTTTTTTGGCCGACAGCCCCGGCCCTTCAGAGCGACCGGGCGGCCACCGGACAGGAGCGATAACCCATGAGAGAACAGTTTCCCTTTGCCGTTGCCCGGGTTACCCGCCGTTGGCGCAAGATGCTGGATGAGCGACTGAAGGATCTGGGCGTGACCCAGGCCCGCTGGAGCACCATGGTTTACCTGCAGCAGGGCGGTGAAGGGCTCACCCAGCGTGAACTGGCCAGCCTGATGGCGATCGAGAACCCCACGCTGGTGCGTTTGCTGGACAGCCTGGAACAGCAGGGACTGATTGAACGCCGCCCCTGCCCCAATGACCGGCGGGCCCGCCGCCTGCACCTGACCGATGCCGGTCGGGCCTTCATGGATGACCTGTCCGAGCGGGCCGCCAAGTTGCGGGAGGAAATGCTGGAAGGCATCAGCGATGAAGAGATCGAGGGCGCGCTGAAGATCTTCCAGAAGATCATGGAAAACGCCGAAAAGCAGAAATAGGAGCTTTGTCCTGACGGATAACACGGTCGACGGACTCCGGGCCCGCTACGGCGACCGCTGGCGCTGGCTGGCGGTGTGTACGGTGATGCTGGGCACCATGGCCACGGTGCTCAGTGCCACGGTGGTGAATGTTGCCCTGCATGACATCATGCTGGAGTTCGGTATCCGTCAGGGCCAGGTGCACTGGCTGGCGACCGGCTTTATTGCCGCCATGACCACCACCATGCTGGCTTCCTCCTGGCTGCTGGATCATTTCGGGGTCCGCAAGACCCTGGCCGGCGCCATGATCCTGTTCACTCTGATTTCCATCGCAGGCGGTTTTGCCGCGACGCCGGGTCAGCTCATTGCCGCCCGGATCGGCCAGGGTGCCATGGCAGGCCTGATGCAACCCATGGGCATGTACCTGGTATTCCGGATTTTCCCCAGGGAACGACGGGGTCAGGCCATGGGTATCTACGGCATGGGCGTGATTCTGGCACCGGCACTGGGCCCGGTGCTGGGCGGTTTCCTGGTCGATCAGCTGAACTGGCGCTACGTCATGTTCGCGCCGGCCCCGGTCACCATGCTGGGTGTGTTCATGGCCTGGCGTTTTCTGCCGGTGCCACCAAACCGTCCAGAGCCCTACCGTTTCGACTTGCCCGGCCTGCTGCTGCTCGGGGCAACGATCGGACTGGTCCTCGATACCCTGAATCGCCTGCAGCACCTGACCGGTGCAGAGTTGCGCATCGGACTCCAGGCGCTGGTGGCGGTGGTGTTGCTGGTCCTGTTCGTGGTGCGTGAGCGGTCGGCCCGGCATCCGCTGGTGAATATCGCGCTTCTGCGTAATCCTGCCTTTGTCTACGCCAATCTCGGTGCCATGGCCCTGGGTCTGGCGTTGTTCGGATCTACCTACCTGGTGCCCCTGTTTGTCCAGACCTCGCTGGGTTTCAGCGCCACCGAGGCGGGATTGCTGATGCTGCCGGCCGGTATCGTGCTGGGGATAACCTTCCCGCTTGCCGGTCGACTGGCCGATCGCCAGAGTGCCCGCAAGCTGGTGGTGTTCGGCATTACCATGTTTGCCGCTTCGGCGATGTTGTTTGCCGTGTCCGATGTGACGCTGGCCTTCGGTTGGCTGGCCTTGTGGACGATCCTGGGGCGCATCGGGATCGGTTTCATGTTGCCGGCGTTGTCCACCGGCGCGCTCAACCCGCTCAAGCCGGAACAGCTCGGTGCCGCTTCCAGTACCATCAATTTCACGCGCCAGCTGGGTGGTGCCTTCGGGGTCAATATTGTGGCCCTGACCGTGGAGTTCGGGGAGCACAGCGATGGCCTCCCCACTATCAATGCCTTCCACGGTGCCTGGTGGCTGGTCGCCGTATTTGTGGCCGTAGCCGCGGTTCCGGTCTGGCGGATGCGGGCGTAGTTGCGATCCGGGACGCAATTGGCTAGCATGCACACTCCTTCAGGGGAGTAGCCTCCGTGCCGGATGATCCGGCCGGACGGTGGTCAACATACTTGGGGCTCAATCTCCATGGCCACCGTGTTCCGCATTTGCAATGCAGGGATTGGCAAGACCTGAGGCAGATCACCTCCAAGGGGCGGAAGGTGGGCTGCCTCATGTCTCGGATATCCGCCCTGGAGTTGTTTGATGGACGCCTTTCTCGCCTCTACCGCCGCCGTTGCCATAGCTGAAATCGGCGACAAGACCCAGCTGCTTTCCCTGTTCCTTGTGGCCCGTTACGCCAGGCGCACCCCTATAATCCTCGGTATTCTGGTCGCCACCATTCTGAATCATGCCCTCTCAGCGTGGCTGGGTGCGTGGATTGCCAGCTTTATTCCGGAAGCCTGGTTGCCCTGGATCCTGGCGGGAAGCTTTGTCGCCATTGCCTTGTGGCTGCTGATTCCCGACAAGGATGACAGTGAGGGTTCGAGGTTTCTGGGGATGGGCGCGTTCATGGCCACCACGATCATGTTTTTCCTGGCCGAGATCGGTGACAAGACGCAAGTGGCCACGGTTGTGCTGGCAGCGAAGTTTACGGACACATTCTGGGTTATCATGGGAACAACGGTCGGGATGCTGCTGGCCAATATTCCGGTTATTATGGCCGGTCGCTGGCTGATGGAGCGGATGCCGCTGGCGACGGCGAGAATCAGCGCCAGCATCTTGTTTGTACTCCTGGCGATAGTAACCGTCTGGACCACAGCCATGAACTCCTGATTGGGTTTGCTGTCACCGTTTGCGTGCACACTGAATTTCGGAACAGAATTATGCGGTTTGGAAAGTACTGGAACATGCTGGTGCTGCTGGTGGCCCTGGGGGCTGCCCCGGTAATGGCGGCGACAGATGCGGCGTCGGACAAAGAGTCCGATGCCGAGCCGGACCGGAGCCCGCGGGTTCCCACCTTCGAGCTCAAGGGCGATCTCGCCGGTGAGCTGCAGGCTTTTACCACCCGCTATGAAGATACCTTTGCCAACCTCGGCAACCGTCTGGCGATGGGTTATCTCGAGCTTGTGAAGGCCAATCCCGGTGTGGACCCCTGGCTGCCGGGAGAAGGCACCACCATCACCCTGCCCCGGCAGTATGTGATTCCCGACGAGGCCCGTCGCAAGGGTATCGTGATCAATCTGGCGGAGTACCGCCTGTATT
>JAAZVL010000291.1 GCA_018623515.1 Marinobacter sp. | reverse complement strand
CATCCAAACACTTTTTTACATCGTTATAACAGGAACTTAAGGCCCTGCGTTTCAGTCAACGCCGAGTGCTTTTTCCCGTGCGAAATGCTCCCGGGTCAGCTGGAATACCACCGGGCTGAGCAGCAGCAGAGCCACCAGGTTCGGCAGTGCCATCATGGCGTTCAGGGTGTCGGCCACCAGCCAGACAAATCCCAGGTTCAGGGTCGCCCCTACGGGAATGGCAAGGATCCACGCCACCCGGTAAGGAACGATCGCCTTCACGCCGAACAGGAATTCGATGCTGCGTTCGCCATAGAACGACCACCCCAGGATGGTGGTAAAGGCAAACACCGCCAGGGCAATAGCAACAATATAGTTGCCCACACCCGGAAGTGCATCGGCAAACGCCAGGGAGGTGAGTTCCGCCCCTGACACGCCGCTGGTCCAGGCGCCGGAGGTGATGATCACCAGGCCGGTGATGGTGCAGATGATGATGGTGTCGATGAAGGTGCCCAGCATCGCCACCATGCCCTGATTGATCGGATCCCGGGTCTGTGCTGCGGCATGGGCAATGGGCGCGGAACCCAGGCCGGCTTCGTTGGAAAAGACGCCCCGGGCGACACCGAAGCGGATCGCGGCCCACACGGCGGCACCGGCAAAACCGCCTTCAGCCGCGATCGGGCTGAACGCGTGCTTGAATACCAGGGCGAAGGCGGCCGGGATATCCGCGGCGTTGATGGCGAGTACCAGGATACCGGCCAGCAGGTAGGAGATGGCCATCAGCGGAACCAGGGCACTGGCGACATGACCGATGCGGCGGATGCCGCCAATCAGTACCATCCCGACCAGTACCATGAGAATGACACCGGTGGCCCAGTGCGGCAGGCCGAAGTTGGCCTCCATCACATCCGCCACCGAGTTGGCCTGTACCGTGTTGCCGATGCCGAAGCCGGCGATGGCGGCAAAAATGGCAAACAGGACCCCCAGCCAGGTCCATTTCCTGCCCAGACCGTTGCGGATGTAGTACATGGGACCACCTACGTGGTTGCCGCGCTCATCCACTTCACGGAAGCGTACCGCCAGTACTGCCTCGGAGTACTTCGTGGCCATCCCCACCAGGGCCGTCAGCCACATCCAGAACAGGGCACCGGGCCCGCCCAGGAATACCGCGGTGGCCACGCCGGCAATGTTGCCGGTTCCGACCGTTGCCGAGAGCGCGGTCATCAGGGCCTGGAACGGCGGGATTTCACCCTCGGTCTCGGCCCCGGTGGCCTTGCGTCCCTGCCACATTAGCCGGAAGCCGGCTCCCAGCTTCAGGACCGGCATCAGTTTCAGGCCGATGCTGAGGAACAGCCCGACCCCGAGGATCATGACCAGCATGGGAGGACCCCACACCAGACCGTTAATCTGACCAATAAAGTTTTCAATGGCTGACATGGGGATCTCCCTGCGTTTGCCATGGATTGAGAAAGTTGAGTTACCCTGTGCCGGGTATAACTGATTGAGTTTAGTCAGTTATTTTCGCCTGTAAACCGTTTTCCCCGAATCGGTTTTCCTTTTGCACCGTGATTGCCTATGTTTAGGGTTAGACGTTGCCGGTTTGGCCTGCAATGAAAACGGAAGCGGAGGGATTTGCCCATGCGGTCACTGAAAGTATCCGATGTGATGTGGAACCACATTGAGCCGGTTCGCTGCGGCACACCTCTCACGAAGGTGGTCAAGACCCTGCTTACCAACCATGTCACAGGTCTGCCCGTGGTGGATGACCATCGTCGGGTCCTGGGGTTTGTCTCCGAGCAGGATTGCATCCATTCCCTGCTGGTGAGCAGTTATCACTGTGAGGGCGATCCGATTGTGGACGATGTCATGTTCCGTCAGCCCCTGACCATCTCACCGGAGATGGCGGTGGTGGATCTGGCCCAGAACCTGGGCGCCGGCAAGCCGAAAGTGTATCCGGTGGTTGACCATGGCAAACTGGTCGGCATTGTCACACGTACTGCTATCCTGTCCGAACTGGCCCGCACCGGCTGTGGTCTTGAGTTGCCGAAATACGCAAGTGCGGACGAGGACTGAGCTCACCTTCTTTGACCGGGATCCATTATGGAACTGCTATCCAGCAATGTTTGCTTTGGTGGCGAGCATCGCCGTTATCGCCACACCTCCGCGAGCCTCGAATGCGACATGGAATTCGCGGTGTTCCTGCCTCCTTCTGCCGTCGGTAGTTCGCCCAGGCCGGCACCGGTACTCTACTGGCTGTCCGGATTGACCTGCACCGACCAGAACTTCATGCAGAAGGCCGGTGCACAGAAACTGGCGGCCAGACTGGGGCTGGCCATCGTATGCCCGGACACCAGTCCCCGGGGGCTCAATCTGCCGGGCGAGGATGACAGCTACGACTTCGGTACCGGCGCGGGTTTCTACATCAATGCCACCCAACAGCCCTGGGCGCCCCATTACCGGATGTACGATTACGTAGTGAAGGAATTGCCGCAACTGGTGGAGAGCGAGTTACCGGTGACGGATCAGCGGTCGGTCAGTGGTCACTCCATGGGTGGGCATGGTGCTCTGATCTGCGCCCTGAAGAACCCGGGCCGCTACCAGTCGGTATCGGCCTTCGCGCCGATCGCCAACCCCACCGAGTGCCCATGGGGCCAGAAGGCGTTCAGTGGCTACCTGGGGGAAGACCGGTCAACCTGGGAGCAGTGGGATGCCACCTTGCTGATTCCCACCGCCCGGGAACGGTTGCCGCTGCTGGTGGACCAGGGCACCGCCGACGAATT
>JAAZVL010000092.1 GCA_018623515.1 Marinobacter sp. | reverse complement strand
GTAAGCGCCTGATCGAGGAGCTGGACGATCCCGAGGATTACCCGGAGATCATCCACCGCCGGACTCCGCGGCAACTCAAGCACTTCGCCTTCCCCACCGAGGTGACCTTCTCCAACGACACGGTCAACCAACGCACGGTGATGGAAGTGATCACGCCGGACCGCCCGGGCCTTCTGGCCCGCATTGGTCAGGTACTGCTGGAACACCGGGTGCGCCTCACCAACGCCAAAATCGCCACCCTGGGCGAGCGGGTTGAGGACGTGTTCTTTGTTACCGACGAGCACGGCGGCCCGCTGAGCGACCCCACAAAATGTCAGGCCCTTCAGGACGCCCTCTGTAAAATGCTGGACGATATTCAATGAACCAGAATCTTGACCGACTGCACCCCTATCCTTTTGAAAAGCTGGCCAAGCTGAAGGCCGGTATCAGCGTGCCCGAGCACCTGGCGCCGATTTCCCTGGGGATTGGAGAGCCCAAGCACCCCTCTCCGGAATTCGTGAAGCAGGTCATCGCGGATAACCTGGACAAGCTGGCGAACTACCCCACCACCAAGGGCACGGACGAGTTGCGGCAGGCCATTGCCGACTGGGCCACCCGGCGTTTCAAGCTAGCCGCGGGCTCGCTGGACCCGGCGGCCAACGTGGTCCCTGTGAACGGTACCCGGGAGGCAATTTTTGCCCTGGTCCAGGCCGTCATCGACACCCGCAAGCCGGCCAAGGTGGTGAGCCCGAACCCGTTCTACCAGATTTACGAGGGGGCGGCGTTCCTCGCCGGTGCGGATCCGGTTTACCTGGCCTGTGACGCGAGCAACGGCTTTATCCCGGATTTTGACGCAGTACCGGAGAGCGTCTGGCAAGACTGCCAGCTGCTGTTCCTCTGCTCCCCCGGCAACCCGAGCGGTGCCGTCATTCCCCGGGAGACCCTGGCCAAAGTGATCGAGCTGGCCGACCGGTACGATTTCCTCATCGCTTCCGACGAGTGCTATTCCGAGCTCTACCCGGAAGAGAGCAACCCGCCCGAGGGCCTGCTGCAGACCTGCGCGGCACTGGGCCGGGACGATTTCAAACGCTGCATCGTGTTCCACAGCCTGTCCAAACGCAGCAACCTGCCGGGCCTGCGTTCGGGCTTCGTGGCCGGCGATGCAGAGGTACTCAAGGGCTACCTGAAATACCGCACCTACCACGGCTGCGCCATGCCCATCCATAACCAGCTGGCCAGCATCGCCGCCTGGAACGACGAAGACCACGTGCGCGAAAACCGCGCCGCTTACCGGGCCAAATTCGAGGCCGTCGTGCCTATTCTGCGGGAAGTCATGAACGTCGACTTTCCCGACGCCGGCTTCTACCTCTGGCCGGAAACCCCGGTGGACGACGAAACCTTCGCCCGCGAACTCTCCGCTCAGCAGAACGTCCACGTTCTCCCGGGCCGCTACCTCTCCCGTACCGTGGACGGCCATAACCCCGGCGAAAACCGCGTGCGCATGGCGCTGGTGGCGCCGCTGGAGGAGTGTGTGGAGGCGGCGAAGCGGATAGTGGCGTTTGTGAAGGCGAATGGCTGAGCTGGGGGCACGGTGAAGTTGGGGTCAGATGAACGAGTTCATCAGACCCCTGAGGTGGCCCTGAGGCAGAGAGTGAACTCCGGGGTCTGAAGAAAGCCTTCTTCTGACCCCATTTTCAAGTTTAAGGCACTAAAGATGAAACTCTACGGCATCAAAAACTGCGACACCGTCAAAAAAGCCCGCAAGTGGCTCGACGATCAGGGCATCTCCTACGAGTTCCACGATTTCAAGAAGGATGGCCTGACCAGCGAAAAACTCGGCGAATGGGAACAGGCCATCGGCTGGGAAACCCTGCTCAACCGCCGCGGCACCACCTGGCGCAAACTTCCCGACGAGGTTCGTGATACCATTAGCGGTCAATCCGCCCACGACATCATGCTCGAAAACCCGTCCATTATTAAGCGACCGGTGGTGGAGCATAACGGCGAGGTTTTTGTCGGCTTCAAGGCCGACGAGTGGGCCGCAAAAGGGATTGGCTAAATTTTATGAAGGTAGGGGCATGGAGTTGGGGTCTGATGAAAACCTTCATCTGACCCCGTCTTAAGATTCGCCACCGAGTTTAGATCCAAAAAGGGGTCTGAAGGGGCACTGGGGTCTGATGAAAACCTTCATCTGACCCCGTTTTCAGATTAACCACCGAGTTGAGTTCTAAAAAGGGGTCAGAAGAAAGCGTTCTTCAGACCCCATGTTCAAATTTAAAAACAGGAGCAACCACCAGATGAGTTTTGCATTCGGTATCGGCATCGGCACCCAGAACAACCAGGGCGAGTGGCTGGAGGTTTACTACCAGCAGCCGATCATGACCCCCGACAAGGCGCTGATCGATGTGGTTGAAAGCGCGCTCGATTACCAGGGCGGTAACCAGGCCATCGAGGCCAGCGCGGAGCAGCTGCACCAGTTTGCCAATGCCCTGCGCCAGCTTGGCCAGACCGAGCAGGCCACCCTGGCCGAGAAAACTGCCAAGAGTAAGCGCCCGGTCGTCGTCACCGTGCTCGCCAGCGACGACACCGCCTCCAGTACTCCGGAGGTGTACCTCAAGCTGCACCTGATCTCCCACCGCCTGGTCAAGCCCCACGGCGTGAAGCTGGACGGCATCTTCGGGCTGCTGCCGAACCTCGCGTGGACCAACGAAGGCGCCATCGATCTGAACGAACTGGCCGAACGCCAGCTGCGGGCCCGCATTGAAGGCCGCACCCTGGAAGTGAAGTCCGTGGACAAGTTCCCGCAGATGACCGACTACGTGGTGCCCAAGGGCGTCCGGATCGCCGACACCGCCCGTGTTCGCCTCGGTGCCTATGTGGGCGAAGGCACCACCGTGATGCACGAAGGCTTCATCAACTTCAACGCCGGCACCGAAGGCACCTCCATGATCGAGGGCCGGATCTCTGCGGGCGTGATGATCGGCAAGGGCTCTGACCTGGGCGGCGGCTGCTCCACCATGGGCACCCTCTCCGGCGGCGGCAACATCATCATCTCCGTGGGCGAAAACTGCCTGCTTGGCGCCAACGCCGGCATCGGCATCCCCCTGGGCGACCGCTGCACCGTGGAAGCCGGCCTGTACATCACCTCCGGTACCAAAGTCGCCCTGCTGGACGACAACAACGAGCTGGTGGAAGTGATCAAAGCCCGCGACCTGGCCGGCAAGCCGGACCTCCTGTTCCGCCGCAACAGCCAGACCGGAGCCGTTGAGTGCAAGACCAACAAGACCGCCATCGAGCTGAATGAAGAGCTGCACGCGAACAACTGAGAAGCCAAGCCCGGGGTCTGGCCTATCTCAGGGGTCTGATGAACTTTGTTCATCTGACCCCAAGTTAAGTTAAAAATGGGGTCAGAAGAAGGCTTTCTTCAGACCCCCGAGTTAGATCTAATCCCGACGCCACTTACACCGAACAAGGCCAAGCAATGACCACATCGCCAACCCTCGAACTCGCCATGGATCTCATCCGCCGGCAATCGGTTACCCCGGATGATGCCGGCTGCCAGGAGCTTATGATGTCCCGCCTGGCGCCGCTGGGATTCGATGGTGAGAACCTGCGTTTCGGCGATACCGACAACCTCTGGGCTCGCAAGGGCTCCGAGGGCCCGGTACTGGCTTTTGCCGGTCACACCGATGTGGTCCCGACCGGCCCGGAGAAGAATTGGGCGCACCCACCGTTTGATCCGGTGATCAAGGAAGGCTACCTCTACGGCCGCGGCGCGGCGGATATGAAGGGCAGCCTGGCCGCCTTCATCACCGCCTGCGAGCGTTTTGTGAAGGCGCATCCCGACCACCGTGGCTCCATTGCCCTGCTGATCACCAGCGATGAGGAAGGCCCGGCGAAGGATGGTACCGTCAAGGTTGTAGAAACGCTGGAAGCCCGCAACGAGAAGATCGACTGGTGCCTGATCGGCGAGCCGTCCAGTACCCACGAAGTCGGCGATGTAATCAAGAACGGTCGCCGCGGTTCACTGCATGGTTACCTGACCGTGCACGGCATCCAGGGCCATGTCGCCTACCCGCACCTGGCGGAGAACCCGGTGCATACGGTTGCCCCGGCGCTGGACGCCCTGGCCAACGAGTTCTGGGACAACGGCAACGATTTCTTCCCGCCCACCACCTTCCAGATCACCAAGATCGAGGCGGGAACCGGCAGCAATATCATTCCCGGCGAATGCCTGGTGCACTTCAATTTCCGGTACTGCACCGAAAACACGGCGGAAAGCCTGGAAGAACGCGTGGTTGCCATCCTGGATCGGCACAAGCTGAAATACGACCTGCAGTGGCACCTCAGCGGCCGTCCCTTCCTGACCGACCGGGGCGCGCTGGTCTCAGCCAGCCAGGATGCCATCCGCACCGTAACCGGCCGCGAGACCGAACTCTCGACCTCCGGCGGCACCTCCGACGGCCGCTTCATCGCACCCACCGGCGCCCAGGTTGTCGAGCTCGGTCCGATCAACGCCACCATTCACAAGGTGGATGAGTGTGTGAAGGCGGAGGATCTGGATACGCTGTCGGAGATTTATGAGCAGATTCTGGTGGAGTTGCTGGCGTGAAGGAGGGGTCTGATGAAAGCATTCATCAGACCCCAGGGGCACATCAGTCCCCGCGCTCAGACTCCAACCCCAGGGGTCTGAAGAAAGCCTTCTTCTGACCCCATTTTCCGGCCTGCCCCAGCTTCATCCTTCAATAATGCGGAGGCGGCGTCTCCTGGTCTTCAGGCTTGATGTTCGAAGGCGACACATCCTTCAGCTGCTTGTGCAGCAACCGCTTTGCCTCCCACAGTTCCCGGATATCCATTTCCTGCTTGGCCACCTGCTCACTGAGCGTGTTGATCACGTCGTCCTGAAAGGCGATCCGCATTTCCAGTTCGTCGAGTCGGGCTTCGAGGTCTTTCTGTGTCATTGGTTTGGTCAGCACTCGGGATAATCTGGTAATATGCCGCTTTTCTCCGCCAGCCTCCCCTTATTTCCGGGATCTGGCGGTTTTCATCGGCCGGATGCGTGAGTTTACCTGATATCCGGTTCTTTATCGTTAGCGTTACAAAAATGGAGAAGTTACCTTCAATGCGTAATCCAGCCAAAGCGATCCTTGTCGCTGTTCTGATCGCGATTCCCGCACCATTGATCCTGGCCTTTATTCTGACTGCCACCCCTGAGCCGCTTCGCCTGATTGCTGCCGGCGAAGTCATTGAAGCTCTCGGAAGCAACCGGGGCATTGCTGCCTACATCATCACCCTGGTTCTGTTTGGCATCGCCGGCTTCCTGGCCGTGGCACTGTCTGCCAAGCAACAGGCTGCACAGAGCAATGCCCGCCGCGCACCGGCCCGTCCTCAGCGTAACAACGACGAGGACGAAGGCGATTTCGATGACAGCACCCCCGAAGGCGACGAAGAAGGCACCGTGAAGTGGTTCAACGTCAAGAAAGGGTTCGGATTTATCGTCCGTGATTCCGGCGATGAGGTCTTTGTCCACTTCCGTGCGATCCGTGGCCGCGGCCGTCGGGTCCTGCGCCAGGGTCAACTGGTTCGCTTCAACGTGGTTGAGGCTGACAAGGGCCTTCAGGCGGACAACGTGTCCATCCTGAGCGACTGAGCGCCAGGCCCCGGTCAACGAAAAAGGCAGCCTTTACGGCTGCCTTTTTCAATTCCAGACCACCTTCTGCTCACCGCGGCTGTCGAGCCGCCACCACTTTTCATCCTCGACCGGCTCACCCTCCTGCCAGTCACCCGGGCTGCAGCGTATCTCGGTGTCCATTGCCCGCCAGGCACTTCGTGCGCAATCCAGATCACTGCCCCAGGGCAGCTCCTCACCTTCGAGCACCAGCGATGTGAAGCGCTTGCCGAAGGCACCGGGATAAAGCGTTATTCGCACTGACGCCCCTTCGTAAGAAGCTGTCCCCTTGATAACCGAGGACACATCGGTGTCATCGAGGCTGAGGTTGTCAACATTCGCCTCAAGCCACTCCGATACCTGTTTTGGTGCCAGGTCACGAATGTAGATTTCCAGATCCTGCACTCGCGGAATCTCCATGCTGTTGATCACAATGCAGCACATAGTGAACCGGGCCGGGGCCCGCTGCAACCCACTGTTCCAGCTCACGTCGCAAATCCTCGACAGAAAGTCGGCGCAGGGTGCCGGCAGCCTCCCGTTCCCGCCAGGCAACTTCGGCGGCTGCCTGCTGGAGTTCAATGTCATGCAGGCACCGCTCAAGCCCCTCAACCGGCTCCTGACGGGCCATGGCAACCAGCCCCTGCCGCCTCAGGGTATCCGCCTGCCCGCTCAGCGCCGCTGCCTCCGCGGGTCCTCTTCGTGCAAACAGGCTCAACCGGGCTGCCGCGCGCCCGACCCACTCGAGCATACCGCCGGGTGTACTCACACAGCGGCTTCGGCTGGAGGCAACATAACCTATAACTGAATGGGGCAAGAGAATGTTCCAGTGCTTTTCGATAGCGGACTGGTGGGCGGTCAGGATGGCTTTTCGCTGCGCCTGGCTGGCCGGAGGCATATCGTAAGCATCAAGGCGACGCCCCATCCTATGTTGAAGAGTGCGAACGGCCGGCGTGCAATCCGGCCCCTCGGGTCCAAGAAGCAAGACCGGGCCGGACCAGCTGGCAAGCAGCTCTGACGTTACCGCCCCCGGTGCATCCATCAACGCCAGAAGATCAGCCGGCGACACGTTGTCCAGCACCAGCAATGGCCAACTCCGAGAACGGCTCGCCTCGTTGTCATCCGCATCGCGCACCGGTACGGCGGGAAGATCACTGGCCATCAGCTCGGCTTCACGGCGCAGATCGATTTCGATATAGTCTCGCTCGAGCAAAGATAGCAGGTGCTGCAGCAAGCTGGACTTGCCTGATCCCCGGGGCCCACGTACCCAGACCAGAGCCCGGCAACAGGCCGCCACAGTCACCGAGACATCTTCGGCTAACTCAATCCACCCCGGGTCGGTGATGGCAATCGGTGCGCGGGTATCTGTGGTCAAATCCTCCGGGGGCGCCGGCTCCGCCAGCTCGGGCCACCTGGGAACCTGTTCCAGAAGAGCCACGTAGGCTTTGCCCTCGAACCGCTCGGTGCGTCGTGCCAGGGTGTCCAGCAGGTGGGGCCAATCCAGCCAGGGGACAGTGAAAGCTTCCCGGGCACTTGCCAGCCAGTAGATCAACTGGGAGGACAACAGCCCCTCCCCGCCAACTTCGGTCACGATGGGCTGTTCACACTGGATGGTTCGAATCAGTTCGTCCAGGTCGACACCGCAGCCACGCAGGTACCGGGTGATCGACGGATCGGTGTCCAGCAGCGCCAGCAGGAAATCTTCGACGGTGATAGCCGCGCCGCCTCGCCCGCTGACATTGTCGCGGGCCTTCAGCAATGCGCTCTGACACCGGGGATCCAGGCATCCTTGCCAGTCTTCCATTCAACTTCTCCCTGTTATGTTCGCATCATCCTGATGCTGTTCGATTGTGTTGCCGGCGCCTCACCAGGTGCCGGTATTTTCCATGCTCGCCCACGGCTCTTTCGGGGGCAGTGCTTCACCTTTCTGGAGCAGCTCGATGGAGATGTTGTCAGGCGTCCGGATAAACGCCATGTAGCCATCCCGGGGCGGGCGGTTGATGGTCACACCGTTGGCCTGGAGCTTCTCGCACAAAGCGTAGATATCATCCACGCGGTAGGCCAGGTGGCCAAAATTCCGGCCGCCGGTGTATTCCTCCGGATCCCAGTTGTAGGTCAGCTCGATCATCGGTGCCCTGTCTTCCCGGGCCCGGGCCTCGTCTTCCGGTGCCGCCAGAAACACCAGGGTGAACCGCCCTTTCTCGCTGCTCTTGCGATTGATTTCGACCATGCCCAGCAGGTCGCAGAAGAAATGCAGCGTCTCGTCCAGGTCGCTCACCCGGATCATGGTGTGGAGGTATTGCATACGCACTCCTTGTCCAATAGTGGTGGTTTTACCGCTTGATCACAGTTTACGGTATCCTTGGCCCATGGACGACATCACCATCGGCGATATCCCCTACGCCCTCCGCACCCCTGCCGTCAGGCATCTGGCGTGGCTTTGCCACACGCCCCAACTGCTGAAGTCACCGCTCTCCTTTGAGCCCGCCCGCTACCTGCCGCCCAGTCACCTTGAAAAACTGAAGGCATGGGATCTTGATCTGTTCAAGGCGCCCGCCTTGCTCCGGGAACCGCCCCAACGCCGGCTGGGGTTCTATTTCGAGCGACTGTACCAGGTGCTGTTGGAGGACCTGCTTGGCTGGAAAATCCTCCTGAAAAACCAGCAGATCCAGTCGAACGGACGTACCATTGGCGAGCTGGATTTTGTGGTGCATAACCTGGCCGAAGACCGGATTGAACACCACGAAATCGCGGTGAAATATTATCTCGGGGTGCCAAAGGCCGGTCACCCGACCCTCTGGTACGGCCCCAATGCCCGGGATCGACTGGACCTCAAGACTCACAACCTGATCCACAACCAGAGCCGCCGGACCCATCAAGCGGAAACACAGGCCCTGCTGGAAAGAATCGACATCGCCGGCCCGCTGACCGCCCGGATATTTATGCCGGGCTATCTTTTCTATCCCGCTGACATCTCGATTTCTGCCCCCGACTATGTGCCAGACAACCACTTGCGTGGCAGTTGGCTTTACCTCCCCAACGCGAGAGCCATGGACACATCCCGGTGGGTACCGCTCCATAAACCCCATTGGATCGGTCCGTGGCTACAGGATGACCCACCCGACCCGGAAACCGCCCGTGAAGCCCTCGAACGCATTGAACGCCACGCCATTCCGGCGCTCTTTGCCGTGCTCGAGAAAGACGCGCCCGGCGGAGTCTGGCGGGAAACGGACCGGATCTTTGTGGTACCCGAAAACTGGCCCTAGTTCGGCCTCACGCGTCGATCAGACTCCTGGCCCACGTCGGCAGTTCGTCTTTATAGAGGCGCCACTCACCGTTCTCCCAGGCCGCCACACGTACAAACGGGTAATCCAGGCTGGAGTTGTCCACCAGATGAAGCTCATCCGCGAGGCCGATGCACTGGCGCAGATTGGCCAGGGTTCGGGGAATCCGGCGCTCTATCTTGGTCTCGGGTACATTATGGCCACCGGTTTGCACCCTGGAGGCAACACGCGCCTTGTTGAGGGTGACCTGGTCTAGGTGGAAGTAGAACAGCCGAATCCGGAAGCCCGCCGCCTTGGCCGCACCGACAAAATCCACTTTGGACGGGTGGGAAAACACCGTTTCAAAACAGAAGCTCTGGCGTTCTTCCAACAGCCGGAACCGCTCTTTTTCGGCGATCAGTGCCGCTTCGTAACTGTGCTTCTCCGGATAATCCGGCCAAAGGGTACGAGCGATCTTGTCGGCATTGACGAACGGGATGTTGCGGCGGGCCAGAAACCTCTCATAGAAAGTCGATTTGCCGGCACCGTTGCCGCCTACCAGTAACCAGAGCTCAGGCTGCGTCGTCACGGTCACTCAGTGCTTCAAAGCGTCCATTGCGGAACTGCCCAACCTCCCGGGTGCCGTCCGGATGGATGGCTTCGAGATAACCCGGCTTTTCCGCAGAAGACTGGTAGACCGTCCGCCCCCGGGCAAGAGACCGACCAAGTTCGCCACTCTCCCGAGCCTGATCCACTTCGGCCCACAGCTCATCACTGGTGACAGGTTCGGCAACGACTGGCTCCACCGACACCTTCCGGATGCCCTGCAAAATGGCAATCAGATCCTCAGCACTCACCTCCCCGGCAACTGCCCGACCAATCTCAGCCCAGTACTCGATCTGCTTCGGCGTCGAACGCCGATGAACCTGCCCCTCGGCAGCAGCATGGCGAACCAGGTTGTCATCAAGACGAATTGCGGTAGTCATGGTGCACTCCCAAATTGCGCATATATTGACCAGACTATCACGCCTGTTGCGTTTTGCAACATCCGTTGCATTTTGATGACTCTCCCCCCTGGGGTCTGAAGAAAGCCTTCTTCTGACCCCATCTTCAACCATAGCCCCAAACCCATCAAATAGGCCAGGCCCCCTCCGGCCGCATCTCCCGATACTCCTGCAACGAGACCTT
>JAAZVL010000091.1 GCA_018623515.1 Marinobacter sp. | reverse complement strand
GCCCAAAGAAGCCAGGCACAGCCAAAAACAGTACCGAGCACGATCACACTGATCCAGATGCTCCAGAAGGTACTCATTGTTTCTTCTCCGTCTTTTCCTGTTCGAGAGTACGCTTGTCCACGTCTTCATCATCAAACGGCAGATGCGCCGCTTCATCGTTGGCCTTCTTGCGGTGGGCGCTGTAGGCCCACCAGACGATGCCAAGGAAGATCGCCATTACCAGAAGGGTGTGAATACCGCGTAGCTCATTGATATCCATGGGATCACCGTTTGTCTGAAATCACAGTACCCAGCTGTTGCAGGTACGCGACCAGCGCTTCAATCTCGAATTTGCCCTCGATGTCCGCTGACGCGTTGGCAATCTGCTCATCGGTATAGGGCACACCCAGGGTTTGCAGGGTTTCCATGCGGGCTTCGATGGATTCGTGATCTACACGGTTCTCGAACAGCCACGGGAACGCCGGCATGTTGGACTCGGGAACCACGCTGCGCGGGTTATACAGATGCTGACGCTGCCAGGCATCGGAATAACGGCCGCCAACACGGGCCAGGTCCGGACCGGTGCGCTTGGAGCCCCACAGGAACGGGCGGTCATACACGAACTCGCCCGCGACGGAGTAGTGGCCATAACGCTCGGTTTCCGCCCGGAACGGGCGGATCTGCTGGGTGTGGCACACGTGGCAGCCTTCACGGATGTAGATGTCCCGGCCTTCCAGTTCCAGGGCGGACAGCGGCTCAAGGCCCTCGACCGGCTCATTGGTCTGCTTCAGGAAGAACAGGGGCACCACTTCTACCAGGAAGCCGCCGCTGATGGTCAGGATGATCAGGATGATCATCAGACCAATATTCTTTTCGATAATTTCGTGTTTCATCTGATCTCTCTCCCGTTACGCCGCCTGAGCCGCTGCGTTATCAGCTGCAACTGCTTCTTTCTGACGAACGGTCATGTAGACGTTGTAAGCCATGATCAGCATGCCGCTCAGGAAGATGACACCACCCAGGAAACGGACAAAGTAGCCCGGGTAGGAGGCTTCCAGGGCTTCCACGAAGCTGTAGGTCAGGGTGCCGTCTTCGTTGACTGCGCGCCACATCAGGCCCTGCATGATGCCGTTAACCCACATGGCAACGATGTAGAGCACGGTGCCGACGGTTGCCAGCCAGAAGTGCACGTTAATCAGAGCGGTGCTGTACATGGCCTGGAGACCCCAGAGCTTGGGAATCAGGTGATAAACCGCACCGATACTGATCATGGCTACCCAGCCCAGGGCACCGGAGTGCACGTGGCCGATGGTCCAGTCAGTGTTGTGGGACAGCGCGTTGACGGTCTTGATGGACATCATCGGGCCTTCAAAGGTGGACATGCCGTAGAACGACAGGGAGACCACCAGGAAGCGCAGGATCGGGTCTGTGCGCAATTTGTGCCAGGCACCGGACAGGGTCATCATGCCGTTGATCATGCCGCCCCAGGATGGAGCGAGGAGGATCAGGGACATCACCATGCCTGCGGTCTGGGCCCAGTCAGGCAGCGCAGAGTAGTGCAGGTGGTGACCACCGGCCCAAACGTACGTGGCAATCAACGCCCAGAAGTGGACGATGGACAGGCGATAGGAGTAAACCGGGCGGTTGGCCTGTTTGGGAACAAAGTAGTACATCATGCCGAGGAAGCCGGCGGTCAGGAAGAAGCCTACCGCGTTGTGACCATACCACCACTGCATCATGGCGTCGGTTACGCCGGCGTATGCAGAGTAGGATTTGAAAGCAGTGGCCGGCAGGGCCATGTTGTTACCGATGTGCAGGGCCGCGACGGTAATGATGAAGGCACCGTAGAACCAGTTGGCCACATAAATGTGGGGCGTGCTGCGCTTGGTAATCGTGCCGAAGAAGACCAGGGCGTAGGTCACCCAGATCACCGCGATGGCAATGTCGATCGGCCATTCGAGCTCGGCGTATTCCTTGGTAGATGTGAGGCCCATTGGCAGGGTGATCGCCGCTGCCACAATGACTGCCTGCCAGCCCCAGAACGTGAATGCTGCCAGGCCGTCCGAGATCAGGCGTGCCTGACACGTACGCTGGACTACATAGTAGGAGGTGGCAAACAACGCACTTCCGCCAAAGCCGAAGATAACGGCGTTGGTATGCAGCGGCCGGAGCCGGCCGAAGTGGGTAAAGGGCAGGTCGAGGTTGAGGGATGGCCAGACGAGCTGCGCTGCGATCAGCACACCCATAGCCATTCCTACAATACCCCATACCACTGTCATGATGGCGAATTGTCTCACCACCTTGTAGTTGTATGTCAGGTTTGCATTTACTGTGCTCATAGCCTTACCAATGGGTTTAGGATGGGGAATTATGCGGGCGCAAGTATGGAGAAACCGTTAGCTGTTTGCAATGACTCAGGTCAACTCCTGATATCCGTCAAATTCACCGAAATCAGCGACATGGCGAGCATGTGAATCATTCGCGAAGAGGGAGATGCGCCCCGGGTAATTGCTGCTTGCTCTGGGTATGATAGTCCCTGATCTGGCAGAGGTGAATTCAGTGGAATTGATTAAGAGCAATTACTATCAAAATCAGCCGAAAGTCGTACTGATTCTGGCCCATGGTGCCGGCGCACCCGCTGATTCTCCCTTCATGGAGGAATTGGCTGAGGCACTGGATGCGGAGGGAGTTGCTGTAGCGCGGTTCGAGTTTCCCTACATGGAAAAACGCCGGCAGGATGGCAAGAAACGACCGCCGGACCGGCAACCGCGCCTGCTCGAGCATTTCCGGGACGTACTTGCGGAAGTCCGGGCAGAGGTGGGCAATGAGTGCGCGATCCTTGCTGGCGGCAAATCAATGGGCGGGCGAATGGCCAGTCTCCTTGCCGCTGAAGATAACGGGATCGACGGCGTTGTCTGTTTTGGCTATCCGTTCCATCCCCCGGGAAAGCCGGATAACTGGCGCATTGACCATTTTCCCCGGATTGAATGCCCCCTGCTGGTGATTCAGGGCACCCGGGATCCCTTCGGCAAGCCGGATGAGGTGGCGGCGCGGCAGAGCCAACTCGGAGCCTGCCAGCTGGTTTGGCTGGAGGGTGGTAACCACGACTTCCAGCCGCTGGCCCGGCAGGCAGAGACCCGGCAGGACCTGATCAATGAGGCTGCCAGACAGGTCAGCAGGTTCATTGCGTCGCAGGTGTGCTCCAGTCAGTAAGCACAGCCGCTGATACCTCAACCCGGTCGCGCCCGGAGGCCTTGGCCTGGTAGAGCGCATCATCGGCCCGGCGGAATAGCGTGCTCTGATCCTCCCGGGCCGTCAGCTCGGCGATGCCGGCACTCAGGGTCATGGTCAGGGTGCCGCCGTCCGGTGTGTCCAGCGGCGTGTTCCGAAGCTCGTCGAGTATTGCCTGGCAAACCATACGGGCCCCCTCACTGTCGGCGCCGGGCAAAAGCACGGCAAACTCCTCGCCACCAAAGCGTATGGCAATATCCCTTGGGCGTTTTACATGGCGGGACAGAATATCGGCAATCAGCTGCAGGCAGGTGTCCCCGAAACCATGGCCCCAGGTGTCGTTAACCGCCTTGAACCGGTCCGCATCGACCAGGGCAAGGGTGAGCGGTTGCCCGGTTCTCCTGGCTTCGGCGCAAAGTTCCGGGAGTATGTTGTCCAGGTGCCGGCGATTATAAAGGCCGGTCAGTGGGTCGTTCAGGCTGAGGGCAGCCAGTTTCCGGTTGGCTTTCTCCAGCTCTCGCATTGCATTGCGCAGTTGCGAGGTGCGTTCGTGAACCTTGAATTCCAGCTGGGTGCGGGCCTTGTGCTCCACCTCCAGGAGTTTCTGGTTCAACAGCCGCCAACGCTGGACCATGGCGTAGTTCAGAAGAATGACCTGACCGCCGATGGTTATCTGCATTAATGATTCCCGGGCCAGGAAGTCGGCAAGATAACCGAAAGCCGCGAGTGCATAGATGAGGGCGCCGGTAAGCATGACCATCCACGAAAGCAGGTACCAGATGGCGGGCTGGTAGCCCTGGCGCCAGCGAATCCCCGCTGAGATCAGCAGGCTGGCGATGACACTCAGCGCCAGAACTGTATTCAGGATGATGGTTTTGTTATAGGGCAGAACGAAGGTCAGTGCCAGAAAGACGATGCAGAACCAGGCCTGGGCCTTGAGAGTAGTGTTGGCGAGGGTATCCGCTCTGACTTCCAGGAACGAACGGCCGAACAGAGTCATTGCAAGGGCACACAGTCCCAGGGCCAGAGGAATCGACGTGTTGGCGAAGCCCGCGCTCTCGGGCCAGAAATACTGATTGGCAAAGCCGCCCATGGCAAACAGGAACAGGCCCATCGCGGCCATATAAAAGGCATTGTAGAAGTAGTAGACAGTTCCTGAACTGAAGAACAACAGCAGATTGAAGGCCGCAAAGATCGCCAGTGTCCCGTAGAACAGTCCGTGGGTGAGAGTCAGGTGATTGCTGGTGGAGATGACCTCGGCGGGAGTCTCCAGGGACAGGGGAACGTTGAGTGCGCCGCTGCTCTGGATGCGAATAGTGACGTCAAGCCGTTCCTTCGCACCAAGGGTGACGGGCAGCAGGAAATATCGATAATCTATGCCCCGGGACGCAAAAGGGTATTGGTCGCCCGTCGCCAGTTTCCGGGTGGTGCCATTGCTACCGTGAGTCCAGAATGTGACCTCGTCGAGCAGGGGATAATCCAGCTTGAGGTACCAGACCCCGCGGGTATTGCCGGTATTGTCTAGCCGCAGGTTGAGCCAGTACACGGATTCCGTATGGCTGAAGACCAGATCATGGCCGTCAGCTGCTGTCCAGGCCAGTGACTGCGGCAGTTCTTCCGGAGATGTGGCCTCGTGGGCGGCATCTTCCGGGTCGGCGCTGTGGTAACAGACATAATCCATCAGGTTGTGGCGGGCGCTGTCGTCTGCGACATCCAACACCGGGCAGGTGCCCGGTGCTGCGGGCTGGCTGGCCCAGACCAGGGCGGGCAGGCAACAGATGATGGCTGCAGACATAAGCCGGGTCAGAAGTGACATTCAGCGCTTCCAGCAAGAAAGTGAGCTGGAAGTGTAGCCAACGTACACAAGTTTCACTGTTAAACAGTTACAAATTTGCGGTTCCCAGACCGGAATCCGCTACAGGGGCAACATGGAACAGATTCTGGCATTCTGCCGGCCGGGCTTCGAGACCGAGGCCGGGCGCGAATTGACCGATTCCGCCATGGAATCGGGGCTGTATGGCTTTTTTGAACCGGTCAGGGATGAAGGCACTGTCTGGTTTTCCCTGCCCGGACCGGAGCCGGCAGCCGAGCTGTTGGCGAGGGTCAGGTTGGAGAACCTGGTGTTTGTCCGGGACTGGCTGGTGGCACTCGGCCGGATAGAGTTGCCCGCGGAAGACCGGGTCGGTGCGGTCATTGCCGGCCTTCGGCAGTTGGAATCCGGCATCCCCGAGTGTGCCCGGGTGGAAGTCCGGCTGCGGGAGAACAATACTGATAAGGATCTGGGAAACTTCGCCCGCAAGTGGGTGGCGCCCTTGTCAAAGGGGCTGCGCGGTGCAGGACTGTTGCAGGCAGCAGAGGCTGATGCCCCTGCCCGACTGGAGATTTTCCTGCCGGAGTTCGGTCATGCCGTGGTAGGTTTCAGCCTCAGGAATAATCGTGCCCGTTTTGTCGGTGGGATTCCGCGCCTGCGTCTTCCCGCATCGGCCCCGAGTCGCTCGGCGCTGAAGCTCGAGGAAGCCTGGAAAGTGTTCCTGCCCCCTGAACAGGAACTGGACTACCTCGGGGGCGGGAAGAAAGCCGCAGACCTGGGCGCCGCGCCCGGTGGCTGGACCTGGCAACTGGTCCGTCAGGGCATGCTGGTGACGGCAGTGGACAACGGTCCGATGGACCCGGAATTGATGGCTTCCGGACAGGTCGAGCATGTTCGCGCAGACGGTTACAGCTGGCGGCCGAAGCGAGGAATCGACTGGATGGTCTGCGATATCGTGGATCAACCGAGAAAGACTGCACACCTGGCGGTGGACTGGGTCAGTTCCGGCTTATGCCGGTTTACCGTGTTCAACCTGAAACTGCCCATGAAAAAACGCTACGAGGAATGGCTGATCTGTCGCGAGATCATCGAGGAGGGATTAACGCGGGCGGGCGTCAGCTTCCGGCTGCGTGCCCGCCACTTGTATCATGACCGGGAAGAGATCACCTGTTTTATCGAACGCACCGGTTGATTATGGTCGTTCAGACGGCGTTCTGCTGGAGTATCGTAATGGCCTCATCCTTGTCCATCATCGGAGTCAGCTCGGCCATCAGGTCCTGGCGTTCCTCGGAGTGGTACCAGCGATCCCAGTCGGCTTCCGAGCGCCAGTTGGCCAGAGTGATGCGGTGATTGGGGTCGTGGCTGTCCACCAGGGTCTCTCCGGAAATGAAGCCCGGCGCGGCGACCGCCTGCTGCAGAACCAGGCGGGCCCGCTGTTCATAGGCGTCTTCCAGGGATTCAGCGATATGGCGTTCGATCAAAACCCGTATCATGGTTTTCCTCCGTATATTTTTTTACCTGCTATAAACAGGAATTTAGCACGTATTCCTGAAAAATCAGCTTAACCAGAAGGAGTGAACGTTTGACCGCCAGTGAATTTGACGCCGAACTTGATGCCCGGGGGCTATTCTGTCCGGAGCCGGTCATGATGCTCCACAACCGCATAAACGACGTCGAGCCCGGCGGCTTATTGCGGGTGGTGGCGACCGACCCCTCCACCACCCGGGATATTCCCCGTTTCTGCCAGTTCCTCGGGCATGAGCTGGTCAGCCAGGAGGAACAGGAGGGCGAGTTCGTTTACCTGATCCGTCGTGGTGGGTGATCCGGCGATCAGGTCCGGATTGGCAGCCGCTCAAGGTGGTTGAGGAATTCCCGCTTGTCCATCTCACCGAGGATGCGTTGGTCTTCCAGTTCCTCGCCATCAGGCTGGTAGAACAGGATCGCAGGGGGGCCGAAGAGGCCAAGTTCGTTCAGCAAGGCCTGTTGCTCGGGGGTGTTCCGGGTCATGTCGATTTGCAGCAAGGTATAGGAGGACAGTGACTCGCCAACCTGGGCATCGCTGAAGACATTGCGCTCCATGACTTTGCAGGAAATACACCAGTCCGCATAGAAATCGAGCATGACCGGTTGATTCCGGTCGCGGGCAGCCTGTAATTGTCTCCGGATTTCCGCCGGCTCCTCGACCCGAAGGAACTCGGCGTGACTACCGGCCGCCTGCGCTGCGGGTGACGACGAGGCTACCGTGAACGGGGCCAGAGGTTTGAGCGGATCGTTGGCGCCTCCGACAGCCCCGGCAAGCAGTGCCAGTCCGTAAGCGAACATGATCAGCCCCAGCCCTTTGCGGGTGCGCTGCCAGCCGGCCTTTGCCGCATCGAAGGCACCAAGCTGGACCCCGGTGATGGCAATCAACAGACCCCAGAGGGTCAGCGCCAGCCAGGCCGGGACCAGTCGCTCCACCAGCCAGATCGCCACCGCCAGCAACATCACCCCGTAGAAGTGTTTGACCGCCGTCATCCAGTGCCCGGTAGTCGGCAGCAGCTTGCGGCCGCCAACCGCAACCAGGATGAGGGGGGCGCCCATGCCAAGGCCAAGCGCAAACAGGGCAATGCCGCCGATAACCGCATTCTGGGTGGTGGAAATATACAGCAGGCTCCCCGCCAGTGGCGCAGAGACGCAGGGCGAAACGATCAGTGCAGACAGAGCCCCGATACCGAAAATTCCCGCAACCCGGGAACCGGTGAGCTTATGGCTGGCATTGTTGAGGGGGTCCCGGATGAAGTGCGGGAGCTGGATCTCGAACAGATCGAACATGGACAGCGCAAAGACCACGAACAGAGTGGCGAAGATGCCCAGAACCCAGGGGGACTGCAGTTGGGCCTGCAGGTTGAAGCTGGCGCCAAGCATGCCGGTCAAAACGCCGGCAGCAGCATAGGTCAGCGCCATTCCCAGCACGTAACTGCCGGAGAGCATCAGGGCGTGGCCCGTGGTGCGGGTGTTATGACCGGACACGAGGGTGGAAATGATGGGAACCATGGGCAGAACGCAAGGGGTGAAGGTCAGCCCCAGGCCCAGCAGGAAGAACAGACCGGCAATAACCAGAACAGACTGCTCGGACAGAAAGCCGGCGAGGCCGGTGGCCGAGCTGGTATCGACAGCATTGGCAGCGCCTGCAGCAGGTGAGGATCCGGGTGTCGTGCCGGTCTCGCCACTTGTCGAGGTTGTGGCAGTGCCAGCACCGCCGGGATAGTAGAGTACCTCCCGGGTCTGGGGTGGGTAACACAGCCCGGCCTCGGCACAGCCCTGGTAGGTGACCTCAAGTGTGGCCTCACGGACACCCTCCGGCAGGTTGACGGGCACGCGAGCCTCAACCGGCTCATAGAAAACAGTGACTTCACCAAAGAATTCGTCGTTGGCGGTCTCGCCCGGCAAAGAGAACGAGGGGTCCCCCACTGTGACGCCGTCGGTGACCGAAGCAACGGCAATGCGGTTCTGGTAAAGGTAGTGACCGGGGGTGATATTCCAGCTCAGGGTTACCGCGCCCTGATCCGTGGTGTAGTTGAAGGGCAGCGCCTCGTCTACCGGGAGAAAGTCACCGCTGCTGCCAAACAGGCCTGAGCCGGAACCTGAGCTGCCAAGGGCATAGGCGGGAGAGGCAAGCAGAGCCATGCAGGTTGCCAGAATGGTGCAAAGGGTGAGCGCGATCAGGTAAGCACGGTCAGCAAGGCTGGGGGTTGTCATCTGCAGTGCAAGTTCCCGTTTTGAGTGTGTGGATGATTCCAGCTTCGACGGCAGTGGACACAGGCTCGCGGGTAAAGTTCCCGCCGGTCTGGTATTGGATGCGTTAAAGTCGCACAATAGCCATCCAATGAATCACTGTCCAAATGATCTTATCATGCTGTTCAATGACCTGTTCCGGGAGCCGTTCCGGACGATTCTGGTCAGGGGCGGCTCAGAACCCGAGTACCTGCCCGCGGAGGGTCCGACCGACCTGGCCCGGGTCGTGTTCGCGCACGGTTATTATGCCAGTGCTTTGCATGAAATCAGCCACTGGTGTATTGCCGGTGAGCATCGCCGCACACTTCACGACTATGGCTACTGGTACTGTCCGGATGGTCGAACTGCGGAACAACAGCAGGCCTTTGAGCAGGTTGAAGTCAGGCCCCAGGCCCAGGAATGGTTGTTTTCGGTGGCTGCCGGCTCGCGCTTTCATATAAGCGTGGACAACCTCTCCGGAGACGGGGCCTGCGATGAACAGGCTTTCCGAGCCAATGTCCTGGCTCAGGCCGAACGCTACCTGGCGCAGGGCCTGCCGCCCCGGGGCCAGCAGTTTTTTGATTCACTGAAGAGTTTTTACGGAACCATCCAGGACTTCGACTGCGCCTGGCAACAGGATGTACAACGACTGGTTCCGCCCAATTCGCTTTCCGACAGAGTAAGGAATACAGAGACTGTATGACATCTGACCCAAAACACACCGGCGATCTGAAGTTCAGTGACCTGAACCTTGATAAACGCCTGCTGGACGCCATCACCGCCATCGGATTTGAATACTGCACACCGATCCAGGCAGAGACGCTGCCCTGGACCCTGGCCTGTGAAGACCTGATCGGCCAGGCCCAGACCGGAACCGGCAAAACTGCCGCCTTTCTGATCACCGCCATCCAGACGCTGCTGGAAACGCCGATTCCGGAGAAAGAACGTTTTGCCTCCGAGCCCCGTGTGCTGGCACTGGCACCGACCCGGGAACTGGCGATGCAGATTGCCAAGGACGCCGAGCAGCTGTGCCAGTACACCGGGCACAACGTTGTCACCGTGGTTGGCGGCATGAATTATGACAAGCAGCGGGACCAGCTCCAGAATGAAATCGTGGATATCCTGGTGGCCACCCCGGGTCGTCTGATCGACTTCCTGGGTTCCCAGGATGTTTTCCTGGACCAGGTGGACATCCTCATCCTCGACGAAGCCGACCGCATGCTGGACATGGGCTTCATCCCCGACGTGAAGCGCATCATCCGCAAATGCACGCCGAAGGAAGACCGCCAGACCCTGCTGTTCAGCGCGACCTTCAACCAGGACGTACTCAACCTGGCGTCCATGTGG
>JAAZVL010000090.1 GCA_018623515.1 Marinobacter sp. | reverse complement strand
CCTTTTCCTTCGACCACTTTGGCCAGCGGGCCTGAACGGCAAACACGATATTGTTCAGGGCCGTTTTCCAGGGCAGCAGGCTGTAGTTCTGGAACACCACACCGCGCTCCAGGCCGGGGCCTTTCACTTCCTTGCCGTTCATCACCACGTTGCCTGCACTGGCTTCGTCCAGCCCTGCCAGGACGTTCAGGATGGTGGACTTGCCGCAACCGGAGTGGCCGATGATGCAGACGAACTCGCCTTTCTCCAGGGCGAAACGGATATCCTCGAAGACGGTCAGCTCGCCGCCCTGGCCGTCCGGGTAGACTTTGGACAGACCATCTACTTCCAGGAATGATTTAGTCATAACAGGTCTCCATTCGGAGGGTTGAGACCGGCGCCCGTGACCGGGCGCCGGACGGCTCATTCTTTGTATTCCACCAGTTTCTGGGCCTTGCCCAGCGCCAGGTCCAGCAGCATGCCCACCACCCCGATCATCAGGATGGAGAAGATCACACTGGCCAGATCCAGGTTGTTCCATTCGTTCCACACGTAGTAGCCGATGCCGGTGCCGCCCACGAGCATTTCTGCGGCCACGATGACCAGCCAGGCAATGCCGATGGAGATGCGCATGCCGGTCAGAATGGTGGGTGCAGCCGCCGGAAGGATTACCGTCAGCGCGGTTTTGATCGGGCTCAGTTCGTGGGTGCGGGCCACGTTGACCCAGTCCTGCCGGACATTGGCGACACCGAAGGCGGTGTTCAGCAACATCGGCCAGATGGAACAGATAAAGATCACGAAGATGGCCGAGGCATCGGAATCCTGGATGATGAACAGCGCCAGGGGCATCCAGGCCAGCGGCGAGATCGGCCGCAGCACCTGGATGTACGGGTTCAGGGCCTTGTACATCAGCGGTGACATGCCGATCAGGAAGCCGATGGGCAGCGCGATGGCCATCGCCGCCAGGTAGCCGGTGAGCACCCGGTACACCGAGTAGGCCAGCTGGATGCCGATGCCCTTGTCGTTGGCGCCGGCGTCATAGAAGGGGTTAGACAGCTCGGCCCAGGCCAGCTTGATCACCTCCGAGGGCGGCGGCACCCGGGATTCCTGGTCCGCACCGCCCATCAGGCGCTCATACTCGGTCATGGCAGCGTCGGCTTCTGGCGGCTGTGTGGCCATTTCCCAGAGTCCCAGCGCCAGTACCAGGAATGACACCGAGAGCAGCGCTGCCCGAACGTTCAGGGAAGCCATGGTTACACCCTCCCGATCGCGAAGCTGCGGGCATACTCTTCCGGGCTTTCCGGGTCGAAGGTCTTGCCCATGATGGTGTGGCTCTTGTAGGTCTTGTCCGGTGCGCTGTAGCCCATTTCTTCCATGAGTTTGCCGGTCTCGCCAGCCAGGTAGACCTGCTCGGCAATGGCCTTGTAGTCCACGTCACCCTCGATGTAGCCCCAGCGCTTCATCTGGGTCAGGATCCACACGCCCATGGAGTGCCACGGGAAGGGGTCGAAGTCGATGCGATCCGGCACGTTCTTCACCTCGCCCAGACCATCGGCGTAATAGCCGGTGAGCACCTGCTGGATCACGGGTACCGGTTGGTTCAGGTAGTTCTTGGGCGCGATGGCTTCGGAGATTTCCTTGCGGTTGTCCGGATTGTTGGAGTACTGGGTGGCATCGATGATCGCCCGCAGCAGGGCACCGTAGGTGTTCGGGTTCTCGGTGGCGAACTGCTGACTGCAGGCGAAGGCACAGCACGGGTGGCCTTCCCAGATGTCCTTGGTGAGCATGTGGATGAAGCCGACCTTTTCCCACACGGCACGCTGGTTGAACGGATCGGGAGACAGGTAGCCGTCCAGGTTACCGGCCCGCAGGTTGGCCACCATCTCGGGTGGCGGCACCACACGGATCTGGACATCCTTGTCCGGATCGATACCGTTCTCGGCCAGGTAGTAGCGCAACAGGAAGTTGTGCATGGAGTACTCGAAGGGCACGCCGAACTTGAAGCCTTTCCACTGCTTCGGATCCCGCTTGTCCTTGTGGTCCACGTGCAGAACGATGGCCTGGCCGTTGATGTTCTCCACCGCCGGCATGATAAACGGCTCCGGCGTGGAGCCCGCGCCCATGGTCATGGCAAGGGGCATCGGGGTAAGCATGTGGGAAGCGTCGTACTCGCCCGCCAGGGATTTGTCCCGGGCCACCGCCCAGCCGGCGGTTTTGGTGACGGTTACATCCAGGCCATAGCGCTCATAGAACCCCATCGGATGCGCCATGATAATCGGCGTGGCGCAAGTAATGGGCACAAAGCCCACGTTCAGCTTCGTCTTCTCCAGCTTGCCAAGGGATTCCTTCACCGCCGCCTTGGCCTTGTCCATCGGGAAGACGCTGCCCAGCAGGGCCGCTGCCGTACCCGCGCCCATCATTTTCATGAAGCTCCGGCGGCTGTGGTCGTTATGGCCGAACACCGAGCGGACCACGGCGCTTTCGATCGCCCGGTCCATCATGGCCTCGGAATCCATGGCACTGTCGGAGGCAGAGCTGTCCTGGCTCGGCGCTTGTTGCAGATTCAGTGACACCGACGGCGTTTCCTGCCCGGGCTTACACTCCGGACAACCGCAGGTTTTGGCGTGGATCAGTGACTGGTCACCGTCAAACGGATTGCCAAGGCTCTTCGTGGTCATGGGGCACTCTCCCTACTCTCGGATGGTTTTTGCACTCTATCGGTGCAACAAAGGTGCATCTCGGGCCCGGAGCTGAAACAACAGCGGACCGGTTGCGATTCCTGGGAGAGTTATCGCAGGGTTCGTGCCAAGTTCCAGAAAATACTTAACATCCTGTTTATCAATCACTTTCCTGAGCCGGCCCGAATCCCGCCCGGCTACGACATTTCGTATTTAACGAGTTTTCGTAGCCACCACTGCGATTCTTCGTAGTTGGCACAGGGTTTGTTCTGTTCTTTTCACACAACACAGGACATCCCGATGAACACCGAGACCACGCTCACTTCGACAAACGCCACAAGCTGGATCGACCACCTCCCGGAGGCGGCGTTGCTGGTAGATGCCGCCCGGGATCTGATCCTGGCCGCGAACAGCGCCATGGGACGGATGATCGGGACCGACCGCCAATCCCTGACGGACACACCCTGCACTCATCTGTTCGCAGACCAGAGACCACAACTGATTGCCTTCACCGAGGAAACCCTGTTCCGCAGCCATGGCTGGAGCCGGGATTTCGTGATCCGGCACCGGGACGGTCACACCATCGAGCTGGAAATATCCTCCTCCCGGGTTGGCGAGGCGGACTCTCAGAACTTACTGCTCTTGCTTCGGGACCGGCGCCAGTTGCGCACACTGCGCGAGCGGCACGACGCCAACCACTACCACCGCGGCGGTTTGCTGGAATGGCGACGGGTCGAGGAATTGTTCAAGGACATGGAGCGCGAGAACCAGCTCATCCTGCACGCCGTGGGGGAAGGCATTTACGGCGTCGACGCCGAGGGCCGCACCACCTTCGCCAATCCGGCAGCGGAACGGATGCTGGGCTGGCGTATTGATGAACTCATGGGCCGGGTCATCCACCGGGTGGTGCATCACTCCCACGAGGACGGCAGCCTCTACCCGCTCAAAGAATGCCCGATCTACGCCGCCTTCCGGGACGCCAGCGTGAAACGGGTGGGCGAAGACTGGTTCTGGCGCAAGGACGGCACCGGCTTTCCCGTGGAGTACACCAGCACACCAATCCTGGATAACGGCCACCCGGTGGGTGCCGTTGTGGTGTTCCGGGACATCTCCCCCCGCCTGCAGGCACAAAAGGAGCTCCAGCAGGCCCTGGAGGAGGTGGAAAGCCTGAAACATCGCCTGGAGATGGAAAACGCCTACCTGCAGGAGGAACTCAGCGCGGAATACCACTTCCATGAGATCCTCGGTCAGAGCGACGCCATCAAGGCCATTGTCCGGCGGATCGGCATGGTCGCTCCCACCGATGCCAACGTGCTGATTACCGGTGAATCCGGCACCGGCAAGGAACTGATCGCCCGCGCCATCCATCAATCCAGCACCCGCCGGGATCGGCCACTGATCCGGGTCAACTGCGCCGCGATTCCCAAGGACCTGTTTGAGAGTGAATTCTTCGGCCACATCAAGGGCGCATTCACCGGCGCCGTCAGTGACCGCGTGGGCCGGTTCGAACTGGCGGACGGCGGCACCCTGTTTCTGGACGAGGTGGGCGAGATCCCCCTGGAACTGCAAGGCAAATTACTTCGGGTTCTGCAGGACCAGCAGTTCGAGCGGGTGGGCGAGAACCGGACGCGGGCAGTGGATGTGCGCGTGATCGCAGCCACCAACCGGGACCTGAAAGCGGAAGTTCAGGAGAAAACCTTTCGGGAGGATCTCTACTTCCGCCTGAACGTGTTCCCCATTGAATCCGTGCCCCTGCGTCGACGTCTCGAGGATATCCCGATCCTGGCCCGGGAATTCCTCAACCGGGCCTGCCAGAAGTTCAACCGGCCGACCCTGGCTTTAAGAGAGCGGGATGTGGAAACCCTCAAGGCCTACCACTGGCCGGGCAACGTCCGGGAACTGGAAAACGTGATCGAGCGCCAGGTGATCACCGCCGACGGACGATTGGACCTGGACCTGCCCGGGCAGGATTCGGCAGCCGGTGCCTCATCGGTGGTATCGCCACCGGCCCGGCATTTCAACGGCGAACTGATGACCGAGCAGGAACTCAGGGAACTGGAAAAACAGAACCTGACACGGGCCCTGGCCATGAGTGGTGGGCGGGTGTTCGGCGACGACGGCGCAGCGGCCTTACTGGGCATCAAACCAACCACCCTCAACTCACGCCTGAAAAAGCTGAAGATCGAACCGCGACAATTCCAGGTAACGGGTCATTAACTTCGTGAACCCGCCAGGGTATCTCGGCGCGGGGTGGCTGGTGGATTTTTCGCCGGAAAAAGGTGTCTGAGCGAAGCGAGTTCTTTTTCCAAGAAAAATCCACCGGCCACCCCGCAAGCCCGCCCCCGAACGAGCAGGCTACACGGGAGAGCGGCCGACCAAATCAGATCAACTCAATAGCCACAGCGGTACCCTCGCCACCCCCGATGCACAGAGAAGCCACGCCACGCTTCAACCCACGCTGTTTCAGGGCATTGATCAGGGTAACGATGATCCGGGAGCCGGACGAGCCGATCGGGTGACCAAGTGCACAGGCACCACCATGAACGTTCACCTTCTCCGCCGGCAGCTTCAGCTCGTTGATCGCCGCCAGGGTGACCACGGCAAAGGCCTCGTTGATTTCGAACAGATCAACGTCGTCCACCGTCCAGCCGGCTTTCTTGAGCACCTTCTCGATGGAGCCAATCGGCGCCAGGGTAAACTCGGATGGCAGCCGTGCGTGGGTGGCATGGGCCACGATCCGGGCCTGGGGTGTCAGGCCGCGAGCGTCGGCTTCGGCCGCGGAGGCCAGTACCAGCGCCGAGGCACCATCACTGATGGAGCTGGAGTTGGCAGCAGTCACCGAGCCGTCTTTGGCGAAGGCCGGCTTCAGATGCGGGATCTTCTCGGGCTTGGCGTTGCCCGGCTGCTCGTCGGTATCCACTTCAGTGTCACCACCGCGACCGGACACGGTCACCGGAACAATCTCATCTTTGAACCAGCCATTTTCAATGGCGGCGAGGGATTTCTGCAGGGAACCGATGGCAAACTCGTCCATCGCCTGGCGGCTGATGTCGAACTTGTCGGCGGTGCGCTGGGCAAACACCCCCATCAGCCCGCCTTCATAGGCGTCTTCAAGGCCATCCAGGAACATACTGTCCAGCACCTGACCATGCCCCATGCGCATGCCGGCCCGGGCCTTGGGCAGCAGGTACGGTGCCTGGCTCATGTTTTCCATGCCACCGGCAATCATGATGTTGTTGGTGCCCGCCTTGATCTGGTCGTGGGCCATGATGACCGCCTGCATACCGGAGCCACACATCTTGTTGACGGTAGTGCAGCCCGAGCTGTCAGGGATACCGGAGGCGCGGGAGGCCTGCCGGGCCGGGGCCTGACCCAGGCCTGCGGGCAGCACACAGCCCATGATCACTTCCTGGATATCCGCCGGCTGGAGCCCTGCCCGCTCGATGGCCGCCTTGATGGAAATGGCGCCCAGTTCCGGGGAGCGTACGGAACTCAGGGAACCCATCATGCCGCCCATCGGGGTTCTTGCAGATCCTGCGATTACTACGTCGTTGTTGCTCATTACTTTCCTCACTTGATCAGGCTTTGCCCAGCACAGAGCGGGCAATAATTTCTTTCATCACTTCCGAGGTGCCGCCATAGATACGCTGCACCCTCGCGTCGATAAAGTTCCGGGAAATCGGGTACTCGGTGGTGTAGCCGTAGCCACCAAACAGCTGCAGACAGCCATCGGCCACCCGGCACTGCATTTCGGTGGCGCTGTACTTGGCCATGGAGGCGGTGGGGGCGTCGAGTCTGCCCTCCTCATATTCCCGGATGCACTGGTCCACGAACGCCTTGTTCACCCGGTAATCGGTTTCCATCCGCGCAATTTCAAAGCGGGTGTTCTGCAGTTGGGCCAGCTTCTGGCCGAACAGTTCCCGCTCCTGGGTATAGGTGATGGTCATATCCAGGGAACCGCGGGCGGCGGCGACGCCCAGGGCGCCGATGACCAGGCGTTCCCGCGGCAACTCCCGCATCAGGTAAACGAAACCCTGCCCTTCTTCTCCGAGCAAGGCAGAAGCGGGAATGCGCATGTCCGAGAAGAACAGCTCGGAGGTATCGCCGGAGTGCTGGCCAATCTTGTCGAGGTTGCGGCCCTTGCTGTAACCCGGTAGGGAGGTATCCGCCAGGAACAGGCTGATGCCCCTGGCACCGGCACTCGGGTCAGTCTTGGCTGCTACGATCACCATGTCGGCATGCTGACCGTTGGTGATGAAGGTCTTGGAGCCATTCAGGATGTAGTCATCCCCATCCCGGACCGCACTGGTACGGATGGCCTGGAGATCACTACCGGCACCCGGTTCGGTCATGGCGATGGCGCCGACGGCTTCGCCGGAGACCATTTTCGGCAGCCACTGCTGCTTCTGTTCCTCGTTGCCAATGTGACTGAGGTAGGGCGCGACGATGTCGGAATGCACCATGACGTTGGTGGAAAGCGCACCGAACCCCATGCGGGCCAGCTCTTCACCGACCACCACGGAATACTGGAAAGGCGCGCCACAGCCGCCGCATTCCTCGGGCACGTCCACGCACAACATGCCGGCGTTGCCGAGCGTGTTCCAGAGTTCCCGGGGGACGATGCCGGATTTCTCCCAGGCTTCGTAATGGGGCGCCACCTCGGTTTCCAGGGCCTTGATAACGGAATCCCGGAACAGCGCCAGTTCTTCTTGATCGACAGCGTTGGTCATGTCGCTCACCTGTATATATGAGATCGCTTGTGGCGGATCACGTGGGTGTTGAGGGCCCGCTTGTGGCAGACCCTGTTCTTCAGATTACTTGGGTGCCATGCGCAGTGCGCAGTCCAGACGAATCACCTCGCCGTTGAGAATCGGATTGCGGACCATCTGGTCCACCATCATGCCAAACTCCTCGGGCTTGCCAAGACGCTTCGGGAACGGCAGGGTGGCGGCCAGGCTGTCCTGAACTTCCTGGGGCATACCCGCCATCATCGGCGTCATGAAAATACCCGGTGCGATGGTATTCACGCGAATGCCTTCCCGGGCCAGCTCACGGGCAGCCTGAAGGGTCAGAGCCACGACGCCCCCTTTGGAGGCGCTGTAGGCGGATTGCCCGATCTGACCTTCGAACGCCGCCACCGATGCGGTGTTGATAATCACGCCCCGTTCGCCGTCGGCATTGGGCTCGCGCTGAGCCATGTCTGCCGCCGCAAGCCGAAGGACATTGAACGTGCCAATCAGGTTGACCTGAATGACCTTGCTGAACTTTTCCAGAGGCATGACACCATCGCGCCCGAGAATCTTCGCTGCCGGCGCGATACCAGCGCAGTTGACGGCAATGCCACAGGGACCATGGGCATCGCGGGCAGCGCTGAGGGCCGCCTCGACACTTTCCGGCGATGTCACATCACATTCCACAAAGATGCCACCGATATCAGAAGCGACCTTCTCGCCCTGCTCTTTATTCAGGTCCAGGACAGCAACCTTACAGCCTGCGGCAGCCAACGCGCGGGCAGAGGCCTCACCAAGACCGGAGGCTCCACCTGTTACAATGGCCGGTACATTATTGAATTCCATCGTTCACTCCTCTTCTTGTAAACCGCTTGTGTGAAATCGGACCAGAAAACCACTTTACGTTTACGTAAACTTTATCTAACCTTAGTCGAAAAAGGAAATCGTCATGGTCGAAAAAAGAACCTTCAGCATCAGCGAGCTCTCGCAGGAGTTCGATGTCACAACCCGGAGCATCCGCTTCTACGAGGACCAGGGCCTGCTCAAACCCAGGCGCCGTGGTCAGACCCGCATCTTCAGCACGAAAGACCGGGTACGCCTGAAGCTGATACTTCGTGGTAAACGCATGGGCTTCACCCTTGCAGAAACCAAGGAACTTTTCGACCTCTGGGACGAGACCCTGACCGGCAATGAAAAACAGTTGCTGAAAATGCTGGAGATCCTCGAAGCCAGACGAGCACAGCTGGAACAACAGAAGAACGACATCGCACAAGCAGAAATGGAAATGGACACCGCAGAAGCACGGTGCCGCGAAGCACTGGCCGAACTGCAGAAAAAGAAAAAAGAGCAGGGGCTGGTGCCGAAAGAAACAGAAGAAGCTGTCGCCCAAAAGTGACGGTGACCAAACATCACGTCTTCAAAACAAGAAGGTAGCCAACGATGAAATCACAATACTCAGAGCTCAATTTCGGCCTCGGTGAAACCCTCGACATGCTCCGGGAGCAGGTCAACGGCTTTGCTGCCTCCGAAATCGCCCCCCGCGCCGAAGAAATCGATCGCAACAACGAATTCCCCATGGACCTGTGGCGGAAAATGGGCGACATGGGCCTGCTGGGTATTACCGTGAGCGAAGAATACGGCGGCTCCGACATGGGCTACCTGGCCCACGTCATCGCCATGGAAGAAATCAGCCGCGCCTCCGCCTCCGTTGGCCTCTCCTACGGTGCCCACTCCAACCTCTGCGTGAACCAGATTCACCGCAACGGCACCGAAGAACAGAAACAGAAATACCTGCCCAAGCTGGTCAGCGGCGAACACGTCGGCGCCCTCGCCATGTCCGAGCCCAACGCCGGCTCCGACGTCATCTCCATGAAACTCCACGCCCGCGACGAAGGTGACCACTACGTCCTCAACGGCAACAAGATGTGGATCACCAACGGCCCGGACGCCAACACCTACGTCATCTACGCCAAAACCGACCCCAAGGGCGGCTCCAAAGGCGTCACCGCCTTCATCGTCGAGCGTGACTACCCGGGCTTCAGCCGCCACCAGAAACTCGACAAACTGGGCATGCGCGGCTCCAACACCTGCGAACTGGTGTTCGAAGACTGCAAAGTCCCCAAGGAAAACATCCTGGGTGAACTGGGCGGTGGCGCACGCGTGCTGATGAGCGGCCTCGACTACGAACGCCTCGTCCTGTCCGGCGGCCCGCTGGGCATCATGCAAGCCGCCATGGACGTCGTCGTTCCCTACATCCGCGAGCGCAAACAGTTCGGCCAGGCCATCGGCGAGTTCGAACTGGTCCAGGGCAAGGTTGCCGACATGTACACCTGGATGAACACCGCCAAGTCCTACGTCTACATGGTGGCCCAGTCCGCCGACCGCGGCGAAACCACCCGCAAGGACGCCGCCGGCGCCATCCTCTACTCCGCCGAAATGGCCACCAAGCTGGCCCTGGACGCCATCCAGCTGCTCGGCGGCAACGGCTACATCAACGAATACCCGACAGGCCGCCTGCTGCGGGACGCCAAACTGTATGAAATCGGCGCCGGTACGTCCGAAATCCGCCGGATGCTGATCGGTCGCGAGCTGTTCCTGAATAAGTAACGTACGCCCGATCCGATCGACTCACGGACTATAACTCCCACGGTAAGCCGAGGGGGTGGCGGGTGGTCCTCCCGGGAATGTTGAAGGCCACGGATGGCCTGAAACAAGCGCACATGGACGTGCTCGTAGCGGTTCCCGGGAGGACCACCCGCCACCCCCGGATGCCCCGATAAAGAAGGCTGGGAAAATG
>JAAZVL010000017.1 GCA_018623515.1 Marinobacter sp. | reverse complement strand
GAACATGCAGCCGGGGGACCGGCAACACATGGCCACACATTTAAGGCATCTGGCAGACCAGATTACGCCTCCGGAGGATGAGAACCCCGAGGCGCCAGCCGCTGCGCCGGCTGAAACATCCGCCCCACTGTTTGACCGCATCAGCCCGGGCGAGCAGGAGCGACTGGTGCGGGCTTTACGGGAGCAGCCGGCCGACGTATCCCTTGATCAGTTGCTTCGGGCGCTCGCCAGTCACGGCACAGACCACTTCTGATATGCCTCCTTTTTGGTCATTTCATTTGTACGTTTTTTGTGTCGTAATTTTGCGGTTTGTCACCGTGTTGTCACGGAGATTGTGCAAACATTGATCGCAAAGAAGGGCGCAGTGGCCCGCAATATGCACGGCATTCGGTGCAAGGTTGGATTTGGTTCGGGGCCGACGCCCCGACAGTTATTGATCCGGCTAATCCGTTCAGTCAGAGAAGGAGTTCGTCCATGGCAACAAAGCAATTCACCCCCGAAGTATCCTCATCGAAGGTACTCGATGCACTTCGCGGCAAGCAGGTCCTGGTGACCGGAACCACCGGTTTTCTGGGCAAGGTTGTCCTGGAGAAATTGATCCGGACTGTGCCGGACATTGGTGGTGTGCACCTGCTCATTCGGGGGAACAAGCGTCACCCGGATGCCCGTGGCCGGTTTCTGAACGAAATCGCCACGTCGTCCGTGTTCGAGCGCTTGCGTGCGGAGGATTCCGAAGGTTTCGAGGCCTTTATTGAAGACAAGGTCCATTGTGTCACCGGAGAAGTGACCGAACCCTGCTTCGGCTTGCCCCGGAAGGATTTCAACACCCTGGCCTCCGGTCTGGATGCGGTGATCAACTCTGCCGCGAGTGTGAATTTCCGGGAGGAGCTCGACAAGGCTCTGGCCATCAACACGCTCTGCCTGGACAATCTCGCCGAACTGGCGCTCAGCAACCGCGAACTGACGGTGATTCAGGTTTCTACCTGTTACGTGAACGGGATGAATGCAGGGCAGGTGACCGAGTCCGTCATCAAGCCCGCTGGCGAAGCCATTCCCCGGAGCGAACATGGTTATTTCGAGATTGACGAGTTGGTGAACCTGCTCGACGACAAGATTGCCGATGTCCGCTCGCGTTATTCCGGCAAACTCCTCGAAAAGAAACTGGTGGAGCTGGGGATCCAGGAAGCCAATCGGTATGGCTGGAGTGACACCTACACCTTCACCAAGTGGCTTGGCGAACAGCGGCTGATGAAAGCGCTGCAGGGTCGCCCGCTGACTATCGTTCGCCCCTCCATCATCGAGAGTGCGCTGGAGGAGCCGGCTCCGGGCTGGATCGAGGGCGTAAAAGTGGCGGACGCGATCATCCTGGCTTATGCCCGAGAGAAGGTCACGCTGTTTCCGGGCAAGCGCTCCGGTGTCATCGACGTGATTCCGGTGGATCTGGTGGCGAACGCGATCATCCTGGGGCTCGCCGAGGCGCTGTCCGAGCCGGCAGATCACCGTATCTACCAATGCTGCAGCGGCAGTTCCAATCCGATTTCCCTGGGCGAGTTCATCGACCACCTCATGGCCGAGTCGAAAAGCAATTATGCCGAGTACGACCAACTGTTCTATCGTCAGCCCACCAAGCCTTTTGTGGCAGTGAATCGTAAGCTGTTCGACACGGTGGTTGGCGGTGTTCGTATCCCGCTTCGGCTGACGGACCGGCTGCTGAAGCTGCTGGGCCACACCCGGGAACTGAAGATGCTTCGGAATCTGGATACCACCCGCTCGCTGGCGACAATCTTCGGCTTCTATACCGCGCCGGACTATATTTTCCGGAATGACGAGTTGCTGGGCCTTTCAGAGAAAATGGGCAGCCTGGATCAGGCGCTGTTCCCCGTGGATGCGCGCCAGATTGACTGGTCAATGTATCTGCGCAAGATTCACCTCGCCGGCCTGAATCGCTATGCCCTGAAGGAACGAAAACTGTACAGTTTGCGCACAGCCCGCGACCGTAAAAAGAAAGCGGCCTGACCCGGCCGGGTATACGGATCCGGTGGCACTAACCGGATCCGGTCATTTTTACTGGCGATTTTCCTGTCCCGGACTATCCTCAAGATAGCTTCTCAGTTTGTGTTTTTTCCAGCCGTTTGTTGCAGTTTGCCGTCAGTTTAGGGCTAAAAGTGCAGGCACATTAGGACGTTAGTCTAATTCATTGTGTGGTGGCACACATGTTGAACTACCACTATCCGTCTTCCGGGCCGGAGAGGCCCGATCGCTCTGTTTTTTAAAACCGATAATGACAACAGACTCTAACTCAAAGGGGGAGCACAATGACTGATAAACAGCTATATCCGGTAAGCCCGGAAGTGGCCGAACGGGCCCTGGTGACCCGGGAACAATACGACGAGATGTATCGTCAGTCAGTCGAAGACCCGGATACCTTCTGGGGTGAACACGGCAAACGGATTGACTGGATCAAGCCCTTTACCAAGGTCAAGAACACCAGTTACGACTACAACAACCTGTCCATCAAGTGGTTCGAAGATGGTGTTCTGAACGCTTCCGCCAACTGCCTGGACCGTCACCTGGCGGATCGTGGTGACCAGACTGCGATCATTTTCGAAGGTGATGATCCCTCCGAATCCCGCAACGTTACCTACCGCGAGCTCTACGAAGAGACCTGCAAGTTCGCCAACGTTCTGAAAGATCAGGGCGTCAAGAAAGGCGATGTGGTTACCATCTACATGCCGATGATCGTGGAAACCGCGGTCGCCATGCTGGCGTGTGCCCGCATCGGTGCGATCCATTCCGTGGTCTTCGGCGGTTTCTCCCCGGAAGCACTGGCGGCGCGGGTCGTGAATGGCAAATCCCGCTTCGTGGTTACCGCTGATGAAGGCCTGCGTGGTGGCCGTGCGATTCCCCTGAAGAAGAACGTGGATTCCGCACTCAAGCATGAAGAAAACGCCAACGTTGACAAGGTGATTGTTGTCACTCGCACTGGCAACAAGGAAGTGCCCTGGACCGAGGGCCGTGACCTGCGTTATGAAGACCTGATGAAGTCCGCCTCTGCCGAGTGCGAGCCCGAGCCGATGAACGCGGAAGACCCACTGTTCATGCTGTACACCTCCGGCTCTACCGGCGCTCCGAAGGGCGTGCTGCACACCACCGGTGGTTACATGGTTTACACCTCCATGACCCACGAGTATGTCTTCGACTATCACGACGGTGACGTTTACTGGTGTACTGCCGACTTCGGTTGGGTGACCGGCCACAGCTACATCCTGTATGGCCCGCTGGCCAACGGCGCCATCACCCTGCTGTTCGAGGGCGTACCCAACTATCCGGACAGCTCCCGCATGGGTCAGGTTGTGGATAAGCACAAGGTCAACATCCTGTATACTGCGCCGACCGCCATTCGTGCCCTGATGGCCCAGGGCGAGTCCTGCATGGACGGTACCACCCGCGAAAGCCTGAAACTTCTGGGCTCCGTGGGCGAGCCGATCAATCCGGAAGCCTGGGAGTGGTACCACCGGGTTATCGGTAACAGCAAGTGCCCGATCGTGGACACCTGGTGGCAGACCGAGACCGGCGGCATCCTGATTTCTCCGCTGCCGGGTGCGGTGGACCTGAAACCGGGTTCAGCGACCTTGCCCTTCTTCGGTGTACAGCCGGCGCTGGTGGATAACGAAGGCAACATCCTGGAAGGCAAGACCGAGGGTAACCTGGTTATCCTGGACAGCTGGCCTGGCCAGATGCGCACCATCTACGGTGACCACGAGCGTTTCGTGCAGACCTACTTCAGCACCTACAAGGGCATGTACTTCACCGGTGACGGTGCCCGTCGTGATGAGGACGGATACTACTGGATCACCGGCCGTGTGGACGACGTACTGAACGTGTCCGGTCACCGCCTGGGTACTGCCGAAGTCGAGAGCGCACTGGTTGCCCACGACAAGGTGGCGGAAGCGGCCGTGGTTGGCTATCCGCACGACATCAAGGGTCAGGGCATCTATGTCTATGTCACCCTGGTGCAGGGCGAGGAGCCCAGCGAAGAGCTGAAGAAGGAACTGGTCCAGTGGGTACGCAAGGAGATCGGTCCGATTGCCTCTCCGGACGTGATCCAGTGGGCGCCTGGACTGCCAAAGACTCGTTCTGGCAAGATTATGCGTCGGATTTTGCGTAAGATTGCTGCTAACGAGCATGATCAGCTGGGCGATACCTCCACTCTGGCAGACCCGGGTGTAGTGGACGAGCTGATCAGCAGTCGCGCGTTCAAGTAAGGCCGGCTGTCAGCCAATAACCTGTGAGGAATCTGTTGAATGACACAAACAATTATCGTCGCTGATGATCACCCGCTGTTCCGAGCAGCATTGAAGCAGGCGGTCAGTCAGGCGGTGCCGGATGCCAAGACGGTGGAAGTCGACAGCATCAAGTCACTGCAGGCGGCGGTAGAGTCGCACCCGGACGCGGATCTGGTTCTGCTGGACCTGAACATGCCGGGTGCCCACGGCTTCTCCGGGCTCGTGTTCATGCGCGGGCAGTATCCGGGCTTGCCGGTGGTGGTGGTGTCAGGATCAGAGGAACTGCAGGTGATGCGCCGCTCGATCGACTACGGGGCGTCCGGCTTCATTCCGAAGTCGGCGCCGCTGCCGACCATTACCGAGGCGATTCAGGCGGTCCTGGAAGGGGATGTCTGGCTGCCGGAGGGGGTGGCAGAGAGGATCGAACGGATGCAGTCCGAGTCGACGGACTTCTCCGAACGTCTGGCGTCACTGACTCCGCAGCAGTTCCGGGTGCTGGGCATGCTGGCCGAAGGGCTTCTGAACAAACAGATCGCCTATGATCTGGATGTCTCCGAGGCGACCATCAAGGCTCATATCACCGCAGTATTCCGGAAGCTGGGGGTTCGTAACCGGACCCAGGCAGTGATCGCGATCCAGCAGATGGAGATCGATCCTTCGGATCAGTCGCTTTCGGGTGGTTGATGGAAGTTGGGGTCAGATGAAAGCTTTCATCTGACCCCGGCTTTGACCTGAAAACGGGAGCCTGAGGGCTCCCGTTTTTGTCTCTATGGCCTGTAATTCCGAAACTGCCGGCGTTATTTGCTGCCGGCATAACCGAGTCTCTTGTCCACCAGGTTGAACAGGTTCCGGCCCTTGTGCCACAGATCGAAGTTCTCCAGGAACTGATCGGTCAGGGCCCGCTTCCAGCCGATGAAATCGCCCGCCATGTGGGCGGTCATGATCACGTTTTCCATATCCCAGAGCGGATGGCCCTTGGGCAGCGGCTCTTCCTCGAAGACATCCAGGGCGGCGCCGGCGATTTCCCCATCCTCCAGGGCGACAATCAGGTCATCGGTTTTCACGATGGGGCCACGACCAATGTTAATGAGTCGGGCACTTTTACGCATGGCCTTGAACGCCTTGTGGTCGAACAGGCCCTCGGTCTGCGGGGTGAGGGGAGCGGCAATGACCACGTAATCATAGTGGGGCAGCTGATTGAACAGATCATCGTTGCCATGCACCGCCACGAAATCCGGGTCGTCGTGGCGTGGGGTGCGGGCGATGCCATGGGGCTGGAGCCCCGCCGCCCGGACCAGGCGGCCGATCTGACGGCCAATGGAGCCGGCGCCGACCACCAGCACCTGCTTGCCTTCGGCCCGCTCCGTATCCCGGTGTT
The DNA here is from genome assembly GCA_018623515.1 of Marinobacter sp. Classification (GTDB taxonomy): domain Bacteria; phylum Pseudomonadota; class Gammaproteobacteria; order Pseudomonadales; family Oleiphilaceae; genus Marinobacter. The sequence goes on along the minus strand of JAAZVL010000017.1, from coordinate 26,924 downwards.
TCCATTCATGCCGGTGCTGGAGGCGGATCGAATTCGGAAAATCCTTGGCGAACATCAGGATGGTGCAAAGCACATACTCGGCAATGGTCCGGTCGAAGATGCCCCGGGCGTTGGTGACCACCACATCGCTTTCGATCAGGCCCGGAAACATGAGGGCATCGACGCCGGCACTGGTGGCATGGATCCACTGGAGTTTGTCGGCACAGTGCCAGGCGGCTTCCAGGGCTTCGGTCCTGAAATCGGTCACCATCATCACGTCCGTGCCCGGCAGGGTGTCTCTCAGCGTCTGTTCATCGCAGGCAAACCGGACCTCGGCCCGGGCTTTTAACGCATCCATGCCCGGTGGCTGCTGTTCGCCAGGAGCTGTCAAAACGGTTACAACCGGTTTGCTTTGCTGAGTCATTGGGCCTCCGCCTCGTTATGGGTGAACACTGAAATTGCTGCGGTGGGTTGGGTGTACCGCTTCCTACAGTCTGGTTTGAGCTTGCAGTGCGGTCAACCTTGGGGTGTTCATCAAAATGGGGTCAGATGAAAGCGTTCATCAGACCCCGGGTTCGCGTTGTCCCCTCTCCGGCCGATAGTCCGAGTTTTCAGGGCCCGGAGCCTTGCGCCCGAGGCCGTATTTTTACTTATCCCATCTTTATTGGTTTTTGTCTTGTACCGCCTGTTTTTACTGACTAACCTGCAGAGGTAGGTCTTTTCCCGTCCCGCCCGAGGAGGTATTTATGGCAGAAGCTCCCAACCGCGAAACCGGCCAGGCCAAGCCGCGCAAGGTCAAGTATCGTAAGGCGAAGGCCAGTTGGAACCCTGCCATGCAGGCGATTCCGGTATCCGGTATTCGTCGTCTGGTGAATATGGCCTCGAGCATGAAGGATGTGATCCACCTGTCCATCGGCCAGCCGGATCTGCCGACGCCCAAGCACATCATCGATGCTTATGTCGACGCCCTGAATGCGGGCCAGACCGGCTATACCATGGATGCCGGCCTGCCGGAGCTGTTGGTGGCACTGCGAGACTATTACGGCCGGCGTTACAACCGGAAGCTCACCCGGGACAACATCCTGATCACCAGCGGCGCCACCGAGGCCATGTACCTGGCGTTGTCCGCCACCTCGGCTCCGGGCCGCCAGTTCATCGTCACCGATCCGTCGTTCCTGTTGTACGCTCCGCTGATCCGGATGAACGGCGGCGAGGTGAAATACGTGCCTACCCGGGCCGAGAACAACCATCAGCTGGATCCGGACGACGTGATCCGTGCCATGGGCTCCCGGACCTTTGCGCTGGTTCTGAACAACCCGAACAACCCCACCGGGGCGGTGTATCCGCGCAGTACCGTGGAAACTATCCTCGAGGAGTGCGCCTACCGGGGTATCCAGGTGTACGCCGATCAGGTGTATGACCACCTGATCTTCGATGACGATGATTTTGCCAGTGTCCTCAACTGCTCCATGGACCTGGACAACATCATGTGCATCAGCAGCTTTTCCAAGACCTACAGCATGGCTGGCCTGCGGGTCGGCTGGGTGATCTCCAGCCAGGCGGCCATCAAGTCGCTGCGCCGGTACCACATGTTCACCACCTCGGTAGCCAATACCCCGGCTCAGTTCGCCGGTGTGGCGGCCCTGACCGGTGACCAGCAGTGTGTGCGGGACATGGTGGATATCTACCGGGAGCGCCGGGACAAGGTGGTGGAGCTGATCGACCAGACCCCCTACATGACCGGCTATAAACCCGGCGGTGCGTTCTTTGCGTTCCCCGACCTGCCGCCCCATGTGGACGGTTCCGATCTGGCGCTTCGGATGCTCAAGGAAACCGGCGTCTGCGTGGTGCCAGGGGATGCCTTCGGTGAGGAGTGCACCAACGCACTACGCATCAGTTTTTCCACCACCTGCGAACGGCTCGAAGAAGCGTTTGACCGCATCATCCCCTGGATGGCCAAGCAGCAACTGTAAGGAGCTTGCGTGTCTGCCCTGGAGTCAGTACTCATCCAATGCCCCTATTGCTGGGAGACGCTGGACATCAGCGTCGACCCGTCAGTGGCGGAGCAGGAGTACGTGGAGGATTGCCAGGTCTGCTGTCAGCCGATCCTGCTGCATGTGACCATTGACGAAAATCTCACACCGCACGTCCAAGCCCGGGCCGAGAATGAATAGGCCCGGGTCGTTCCTGACCAATCTTTAATACCCTGTGGTTGCCCGATCCTGTCCCCTGGCGCAGGATAAGAGCATCTTTCGGAGGAACCATTCATGAACATATTACCCAACGGCGCCCTGTGGGCGCTTCTGGCCATCGTGACACTGCTCTCGAGTGGCTGCGCCAGCATCTCTCCCTATGCAATTTCAGAAGGAGAGCTGGAGAGCCACCTGAAAGATGTGGTAGCGGAGTATGACCGCAAGCAACTGCAGAGTGGGTCTCCGCTCAGCCTCAGTCTGGATGATGCCGACATCACTCTGGGGCCGGACGGTCGGGACGTGGCCGTGATTGATGTGCGTGGTCAGGTGGCGCTCAATGCCCTGATGGCGAAACTGCCTGTGGACATTGCCCTGAAAGTCGAGGGCGCGCCTTACTATGACAGCCAGGAAAAGGCCGTATACATCCGGCGGCTGCAGCTGCTGGAAAGCAGCATCGATTCCCCGTTCTTCAAGGGTGATCTGGCGCCGGTAACCGATACTGTGATGCGGGTGGTGGCGCAGATGCTGGAAACCATGCCGGTGTACCGCCTGGACGAGACCGACTTTACCCAGCGGATGTTCGGGATGGTGCCGATGGACGTGCGGGTGGCGCCCGGGCGGCTGGAATTCGTGATGGATAACGAATGACAGTGGGGTGCATCAACATGGGGTCTGATGAAAGCTTTCATCTGACCCCGTCTTCGCGGGCATAAAAAAGGGGTCAGAAGAAGGCCTTCTTCTGACCCCAGATTTCGTTCTGACTCCGGGGGTTCCCGTCGGGTCAGGCAGTCGCCTTCAGCGCCTCCTCAAAAATCCCCGTCGCCTCGTCAACCTGCTGCTGGTTCACAATCAGCGGGGGCAGCCAGCGCACGATCTCGTGGTAGGGGCCACAGCGCAGCATCAGCAATCCCCGTTTCTCGCATTCCTTGAGCAGGTTGCCGGCCCGCTCGCCGTCCGGACAGTCACCACGGCGCATCTCAACACCGACCATCAGGCCCTTGCCCCGGATGTCCGCCATCTCGGGATAGTCCTTCTTCAGGGCATGAAGGTTGTTCCAGAGGCGTTGGCCCATGTTGGCGGCATTTTCCACCAGGCCTTCCTCCTTGATGACATCGATGGTGGCGATAGCCGCGGCTGCGGACACCGCATTACCACCGTAGGTGCCACCCTGGGACCCAGGCCAGCCCCTCGCCATGGTTTCTTCTGAGGCTGCCAGCGCCGAGATCGGGAAGCCGCTGGCCAGGCCTTTGGCGATCATGATGGCGTCCGGGGTGACACCGAAGTGCTCATGGGCCCAGAACTTGCCGCTGCGGCCAAACCCCGCCTGAACTTCATCGAACACCAGCATGATGCCATGCTTGTCACAGCGTTCCCGCAGGCCCTGCATGAATCGGGCGTTGGCGGGCACGTAGCCGCCTTCACCCTGAACCGGTTCGATGAGCATGGCTGCGGTTTCTTTCGGGGCCGAGTAGGTCACGAAGATCCGGTCCAGCTCCTTCAGGCAGAAATCCGTGGCTTCCTCCACGCTCCAGCCATAATGGAAGGCGTGGGGGAAGGGGGCTACGACCACGCCACCCATCATCGGGCTTACACCGGCCCTCAGGCCGACACTGGAAGTGGTCAGGGATAGCGAGCCCATGGTCCGGCCATGGAAACCCCCGTGGAACACGATGATGTTCGGCCGACCTGTGGCCTGGCGCACCAGCCGGATGGCGCCCTCGGCCACTTCTGTCCCGGCATTGGAGAAGAAGAAGGCGTTCAGGGGATCCGGGGTCAGCTCACCGAGCTTTTCGGCCAGCTCCGGCAACCTGGGGTTCATCACCGTGGTGGCCTGGGCGTGGATCATGGTGGCCACCTGCTTCTGGGCCGCCTCAACAACCTTCGGGTGGCAGTGACCGGTACTGGTTACCCCGATCCCTGAGGTGAAATCCAGATAGCGCTTACCCTCCGGATCAATAATGTAGGCGCCTTCGCCCTTGGCGGCAGTGATGCCGGTGGCCTGCTTGAGCAGGGGGGATAACTTGCCTTTGTGCTCGGTCACATCTTACCTCCAGAAGTGGGGGGAATACCTCTTTTGCAGACTAGTCAGGCCTCCAGACGTTTACAAATAGCCTGGCCTATTTCGTGGGTGCCGCGTTGTTTTCCGGCATTCTGTGCCAGATCGGCGGCTACCGCATCGAACAGTTCCTTGCCTGCCGCAGCCAGGGTCGGATCCTTCCGGCCCAGCCATTCCAGCATGCGGGCGGTGGTAAACAGCATCGCGGTCGGATCCGCAAGGCCCTGTCCGGCAATATCCGGGGCGCTGCCGTGGGTGGGTTCGAACATGGACGGCATGTCCGAATCGGTGGGGTTCAGGTTGCAGGAGGGCGCCACCCCCATACCTCCGGACAACACGGCGGCCAGATCGGTGAGGATGTCCCCCTGCAGGTTGCTGGCAACCACGACATCGAATGCCCAGGGAGCCTGAACAAACTTCATGCAGGCGGCGTCCACCAACTCGTGGTGGGTCGCGACATCCGGGTACTCCTTGCTGATCTCCTCGAAGACTTCGGTGTACATGTCACCCCAGTAACGCAAGGCGTTACGCTTGGTCACCAGACACACCTGGCTTTCACAGGTGCGACCGTCCAGGGTGCGGAAGCTGCGGGTGCGGCCATCCCGGACCCGTTCTTCCGCCCGCCTCCGGGCCTGCTCGAAGCCATAACGAATGATGCGGTCGGTGGCCTTGCGGGTGAACACCTCCATCTGGGTTGCCACTTCATCGGGCGTGCCCTGGCGCAGGCGGCCACCCTGGCTGACATACTCTCCCTCACTGTTTTCACGAATCACGAGCATGTCGATATCCCTGGCGCGCTCATCGGCCAGGTACTGCCGTGCGCCCTCGAGGAGACGGGCAGGGCGCTCGCACACCCACTGGTCAAACCCCTTGCGCATTTCCAGAAGTGGGGCCAGGGAAATGCTGTCCGGTAGCAGGTAACGCTCCGGGTCATCCATGGGCCCGGGGTCACCCAGGGCGCCGAGCAGGATGGCGTCAAACTGTTTCAGTTGCTCCAGTGCATCCGCAGGCCATGATTCCCCGTTTTCTTCATGCCAGGCGTGAGAGGGCCAGGGGAAACGGGTCCATTCCAGCGCCAGCCCATGCTTGGCGCGCAATGTTTCCAGGCAACGTACTGCCTCCGCTACCACTTCCGGACCAATGCCGTCGCCCGGTGTAACGGCAATACGTGTAGATTGGACCATTCTGGAGACTCCTTTTCATAAAAGACGCGTATAAGTACAAAAGTCAGTGTAGTCACCCGCTCCGGGGATGCCACTGCTTGTCCTCAGTCATTGCGTACGTGGTTTTACCAACGGAAAGCTAACAACTATAGTTTGGAGAAGTATGTTCAACAGACATGCGGCCGTCGCCTGTACTGAGAAGCCAGGAGTAGATGTGGAGCAACCTGAAGTTCTCTTTGACGCGTCCCATTGTGGTCAATGCGCCTGCGGGGAGGGATTGGGCTTTTCGTTCAGTTTCGCCTTCCAGCCAATCGTCGATGTCGTCAACCGTTCTGTTTTTGCCCACGAAGCCCTGGTTCGGGGAACCGAAGGCCAGGGTGCGCACCATGTGCTCGCCCGGGTTAACGATCAGAATCGCTACGCCTTCGATCAGATCTGCCGGGTCAAGGCGGTCAAGCTCGCTTCACGACTGGGCATGGAGTCGATGCTCAGCATCAATTTCATGCCCAACGCCGTGTACCAGGCGGAGTACTGCATCCGGACGACGCTGGCAGCGGCCAAAACCTACAACTTCGACACCAGCAAGATCATTTTCGAACTGACCGAGAATGAAAACCTCTCCTCCGTCCAGCACCTGGTGTCGATCATCGAGGCCTATCAGGAGATGGGATTCAGCACAGCGATCGACGACTTCGGCGCGGGCTACTCCCGCTACAACATCATGATGGCAAGTCCGCCGGACCTTCTTAAGCTGGACATGGGGCTGGTTCGCAACATCAACGCAGAACCCAACAAGCAGGCGGTTATCGCCGGAATTATTGCGATGATGGAGCGCCTGGGTGGTCGCATCATCGCAGAGGGGGTGGAAACCAAAGAAGAATACTTCTGGTTGCGCTCCCAGGGCATCACCCTGTTCCAGGGATTCCTGTTTGCCAAACCGGGTTTTGAGTGCCTGCCGGAACCCGAGTATCCTGCCTGATCCGGGCCTTCACCGAACCTGAAAGGACACGAAATTGCTCTACCGCATCATTACCATCATCGGCGCGCTGGTCTTTGTCGCCATACTGTTCGGGCTTATCTGGTTCTTCTGTAAAAAGTTTCTGGAACATCACGGTGTGAGCGACCAGGTTTCCGACCGGGCCACCGTTCTGGCTACCTGGACCTTTGCCGGTATCAGCGTGGGCCTCGTATTCGCTGTGGCCGGCGCTTTCGTACTCGGCCCGTGGGCCTTCTACCGCACCCTGCGCGGCCATGACGTGAATATCTCCGATGCCGCCGCCGTGTGGTGGGGGTTGGGGATAGTGGTGGCGTCCCTGGGGATCACCGCCGCTGGCTTCTTCGGGTTCCTCGCAGCTGTGGGGGCGTATTGAACTTGGGGTCAGATGAAGGCGTTCATCAGACCCCGTTTTCCCCGCAAACTTGGACTCAAACTCAGGGGTCGGAAGAATGCCTTCTTCTGACCCCAAGATCAGCCAACCCGCTCACGGTTACCAACCTCCTCCCGAAGCCTGTCCCGCAAGTACTCCAGAGGATGCCTCACTTTCGCACCAGCAAACCTCTTCACCTGTGACCGACACGAGTAACCGGTGGCCAGTACCACCTGCCCATCTTTCAAAGCGCTGATCTTCGGCCCCCAGGACAGGTCATAAATGGTCCTGGATTTGTCGACATTGCGGGTCTCATGGCCATAGGTCCCCGCCATGCCGCAGCAGCCAGTTGCCTCGACACTGATCCTGATGCCCAGCGATTCAAACACCTGCCGCCATTGATCCATGCTGCCGGCGGCGTTGGTCTTCTCCGAGCAATGGCCCAGCAGGGTGATTTTTTCCCCCGGCTCTGGTTCAAGGGTTTGAGCCAGTTGCCCGACCCTGCCGGCCAGGAACTCCTGAAGCAGCATCACAGTGGGAACCTCTGTGCCGACGTACTTTCGATACTCCGACCGGAAAGCGAGGGTCATCGACGGGTCGATGCCAACCAGAGGAACACCATACTTCGCGTGGGACCTCAGCAGATCGGCATGCCTGCCTGCAATGGTCTCGAACTGTCTGAGAAAGCCATGGACGTGAAGCGGTTTGCCATTCGGGTGAAAGGGCAGCAACCAAATCCGCAGGCCGAGGTATTGCAACGACTCAAGGATGGCGGCGAACGTATCGGTCTCGAAGTAGCTGGTGAACGCATCCTGCACGATGATCAGCGACCGGCCCCGTTCCTCCTCGCTCAGGCCTGCCAGCTCCTTGTGGTTCACGGTACCGATGCCGAGCCTGGCAGCTGCCGCGATAGGTGTCTGCGGTGAGAGCAGCGGACTGTCCACCATGCCAATGTTGCGGACCAGCGCCTTGACCGGTGCCCAGCGCATGAGGCTGTTGTATAGGGGCCGGGCGAGGGGGTTGGCGATGAAAGGGATCAGTTGCTCCAGCCTCCCGATCAGATGATCCTTGAACGGGCGCAGGTAGCGGCCGTGGTACAGATGCATGAATCGGGCACGGGCTTCGGGAATGTCGACCTGGACAGGGCATTGGCCGGAGCAGGATTTGCAAGACAGGCAGCCGTCCATGGCTTCCCGGACTTCATTTGAAAAGTCGTACTGCCCCCGGTTGCGCGCCCGGGTATTCCGAAACCTCACGGGCAGGCTCCGCAGCGTCGTGGTCGAGTTTGTCTGTGCTGCCAGCGATTCGGTATCCACACCTTGCTCGCCGAGCAGCCTGAGCCACTCCCGGACGAGAGAGGCGCGACCCTTTGGGGAATGCCGGCGGTCGCGAGTAGCTTTCCATGACGGGCACATGGCATCGTCCGGGTCGAAGTTGTAGCACGCGCCGTTGCCGTTGCAGTTCATTGCGTCCGGCTGGCTGCGTCGGCTGGCAACCGGAATGGTGCGATCCAATGCTCCGCGCTGCCCGGGCTCATCCAGTTTCACCAGCGGGATTCGGGCATCGGGTGTCGCAATTTTGCCCGGGTTGAGTTGATTGCGGGGGTCAAAGGCCCGTTTCACGGCCTGCAATTCCGGGTAAAGGTCCCCGAAAAAGCCGGGTGTAAATTCGGAACGGAAGCCCTTGCCGTGCTCGCCCCACAGCAGGCCATGAAACTTTTGCACCAGCGCGACCACTTCCTCGGTGACCGAGCGAACGATGTTGATTGTTTCCGGATCCTTCAGGTCGAGGGCAGGGCGGACATGGAGCACGCCCGCGTCCACGTGCCCGAACATGCCGTAGCTCAGCCCCTTGCGGTCGAGGACCTCGCGGAACTCACCGATAAAGTCCGCGAGATGCTCAGGGGGGACGGCGGTGTCCTCAACGAATGCCACCGGGCGGGCCTCCCCGGAAGTTTTGGCCAGCAGTCCTACGGCCCGCTTACGCATTTTCCAGACCTGGCTGACCGCCTGTTCACCGAATGCGACGGCGTAGTGGCAGGCTGGCGTCCGTTTTGGAACGTCCAGCAGCTCAGTCAGAGTCCTCACTGCCCGGCGTACCTCCTGCTCGTCGCTCCCGGTGAACTCGACAAGGTTTACCCCCTTCGTCGGAGTGTCCGAGGTGGCCGGGAAAAACGGCGCCACCTCGTGCCAGACGATGTCGCCCCTGGCAAGCTCCAGTACCTTGCTGTCGATGGTTTCGATTGAGGCCGGGCCGGCTTCCATCAGGGCTCTGGCATCCCGCAGGGAGGCGTCGAAGCTGTCGTACTGGACCACCACCAGAGCCTGGTAATCGGGAATCGGCACCAGATTGATTTTTGCCTCGACTACGAAGCCCAGCGTACCTTCCGAACCGCACAGGACGTTGTTGGCGTTGAGCCGACCCTGTTCATCGCGGAGGTGGGCCAGGTCATAACCGGTCAGGCACCGGTTCAGTCTGGGAAAGTGTTGTTCTATATCGGTCCGGCGACGGTCCCAGATATCCGTTAGGGTTCGGTAGATGTCGCCCGCCAGCGAAGCTTGTCCGGTTACGGCTGTCTCTTGGTCAGGGTCGAGGGCCGCGGTTTGAAGCAGGCTTCCGTCCATCAGCACGGTCTCGAGCTCCAGGACATGATCACGGGTCTTGCCATACATGACAGAGCCCTGGCCGCTGGCATCGGTATTGATCATGCCGCCGATGGTGGCCCGGTTGCTGGTGGACAGCTCCGGCGCGAAAAACAGACCGTGAGTTTTTGCGGCTGAATTCAGTTGATCCTTCACGACTCCGGCCTCGACCCGCGCCCAACCTTCGACGGCGTTGATTTCGAGGATCCGGTTCATGTGACGGGACAGGTCCACCACAATCCCGTCTGTTAATGACTGACCGTTGGTGCCGGTACCCCCGCCACGGGGACTGAACACGATATCCGCCCAATCAGCTGTTGCCGCCAGGCGAGCAAGTGCCTGGACATCTGCCTTTCCCATCGGGAAAACCACCGCCTGCGGCAGCACCTGATAGATGGAATTGTCGGTAGCCAGTACCGTTCTGGTTGCATAGTCCGGCGTCATCTCTCCGCGGAAACCCGAATCCTTGAGCGTCTTGAGGAATGCGAGGTAACGGGACTGGGTCGGTGTTGTCTGCTCAAGTCGCGGTAGCATGGCTGAGGCTGATTTCCTGTTGGTTCTGGTATGGCTTGGTCTGATTCAGTTGTGCCAGAAGCTGCGTCACCGGGTGGTCAGACAGGTCATCTACGGCCCGCTCCAGGCAATCGGCTGCGGGACCGAGGACAGGCCCTGCCAGTTCGTGGAATTTGGTGACCAGTTCGCTTCGGAGAACCGGGTTGCCCGGAGTGCCTCTGGCCTCGAATCGGTCACTGACCAGTTCCCGGCCATCGCCCAGTCGGACCTTGACTGTGGCATACCTGTGTGCCGGGAAACAGGCCGAGAACTCGGCAGATTCGTAAAGTCGGACTTTTCCGCTCAGCCGCAGGACCTCGGGGTGCGCCAGATCATTGGTTACCGACTGCTGATTCACCGTGCCGCGGTGCAAAGCACAAGCCACCGCCCAGGGCAGGCTGTATTGGGCCTCTTCGGTACTTTGAGGCCGGGACGTATGCAGTCGAATCGCCTGATGGAAACTGGTGACTCGAACCTCCTCGATCTGCGCCGTGTCGGGTATTGATGTCCGGAGCGAGAGCGCGGCCTCCACGGCCGGTTGGGCCCAATAACACACCGGGTAACGTTTGAAATAGGTGTCCAGAAAATGCCAACGGGTTCCAAGGTCCCGCCAGAGGTCAGATTCCTCAAGCAGCAGTGCCGGGGCACCGGTAAAGCCAGCCCTCGCCAGCAATGCGGCGGAAATGCCGGTCATGGCGCCCCAGGCTGAGCCGTCCTTGAGCATAGTGGGGTGGTCTATGCAGCGCATCATCTGGCTGCGTGGACCGTAGAACTCGGCGGTGCCAAGTGCCTCGGCCAGTTGCTTTGGTGACAGCCCCATCACCCGGGCCGCCACGGCGGCCACGCCCAGGCAGTTCCACGCACCGGAGGTATGGTAGTCGCAGGCTGCACTGTGAAGGCTGATGCCCGCGCGGATGGCAATCTCGTAGCCGATGGCCAGCTCACCCAGAAATTGCCGCCCCGATAAGTTCCGGATTTCGGGCAACGACAACATCCCGGGCAGGACAGCGACACCGGCATGACCCTTGGTCAGGACATGGCCGTCATGGGCATCGAGGGCGTCAATCAGCCAGCCGCCATAAAGCGCGGCGCCGGCGCTTGAGGCCTGGCCCTCCGAGAACAGCAGTGGCTGCCTGCCTGGGTACTGATCGCGCACAAACTCGAGCGCTATCCGGGCCAGGGGCGTGCCGGTTGCACCGGCTGATACGCCGAGGAGGTCCAGCAAGCAGATGCGTGCCAGCCTGTAGACCGGTTCGGGCAGAGCCGTGGCGTCGAGTTCCAGAATCTTCTTTGGTAATGAAAGGTCTGACATGATGGGCACTCGCTATTATTGTGCCTACATCATTGGGGTTCACGACTCGGGCGACTGCAAATAAACCGACATTGGTTGTAATAAAGCCGACAACATCGTGTCAGCCCTGAACCCGTTTCTGCCTCTGTTCCCGGGGTGTCAGACCGAAGCCCTTGGTGTAACAACGAGTAAAATAGGATGTGGAGTTGAAGCCACAGGCCGTTGCGATCTGGGTAATGCTCATGGTGGACTGCAGCAGCAGGTGCTTTGCCCGTTCCAGTCGGAGCTCCATGTAGAAGGCGTTTGGTGTGGTTCTCAGGTGGGTGCGGAAGAGCCTTTCCATCTGACGTGTGGACAATCCCACCTTCTCGCCGATATCGCTGCAGCTCAGGACATCTTCCGTGTGGTTCTGCATCAACTGGATGACCTTGAGCAGGCGGGGATGATTGGTGTTATGCCGGAACTGAAGCTCCATCCGCTGCTTTTCATTGGCCGGTCGGATCTGGGGATGGATGAACTGCTCGGCGCATCCCATCGCCAGATCCGCTCCGTGCTCCAGGGCGATCTTGTGGCACATCATATCGAGACTGGCCAGCCCGCCTGAGCAGGTCATGATATTGCCGTCAATCTCATACAGCTCCCCGGTCATGTTGAGTTCGGGAAACTCCTCCTCGAAGCTCTCCTTGTTTTCCCAGTGAATGGTGCATCGATGATTGGACAGCAGCCGGGCACGGGCCAGCAGGAGAGAACCGGTGGAAGTGGCACCGAGGGCCACGCCTCGGCGTGAAAGCTGACGCAACCATTCGAACAGCCTCTTGTCCCGTATCAGGGTAGTGCCGATACCGGCCACCACAATCATCAGGTCGATATCACCGGTTTCATCAAACCGCCGGTCCGGACTGATTGGCAAGCCGTTGCTGGCAGCCACGGGCTGGTTGTCCTGGGAAAAGATATGCCATTCGTACAGCGGCTGCTCGCTCAGGCGGTTGGCCGCGCGCAGGGGTTCCAGTGCCGCGACGAACGAAAGCATGGAGAACTGTGGAATGGCGAGAAAGCCGATTTTCCGGGTTTCCGGTTCTGTCATTGGGCTACCTGAACGGAATGTCGCTTTTTTAGTGCATGATGGCGTTTTATTAAATTTTTGTCGATCCGGATTTTCTGATGATGGGACCCGTAGTCGTTAACAACAACGCCCATTGGCAGGAACCCGACATGATCGAACAAAAAGTGAAATTCCAGAGTGACAAGCTCACCCTCGACGGCGCCTTCTTCAAGAATGAAGAGCATGACGATCCTCGTCTGCCGATCGTTATCGTCTGCTCCGGTTTCACCGGACAGAAGAATATCCATCCCGAACGCTATGCCCGTTTTCTGACTCGCAAGGGCTTCACTGTATTCGGTTTCGACTACCGTGGCTTCGGCGAGTCCGAGGGTGAGCGTGAGCATGTCCTCATTGAAGAGCAGGTTCGTGATATCGCCAATGCGGTCGCCTTGGTCGCCGAGCGCGCCAAGGAAGAAAAGCGCAAAGTCGTTCTGGCTGGCTGGGGCATGGGTGGTGGTCTTGTCCTGGATGCCTTCCGCATCTGTGAGGATCAGGTCGATGGTCTGATTGCCATGAACGGTTTCTACGATGCTGTGCGTGTTCAGAAAGCTCTGCGCGGTGAGCATGGCTGGAAGCAGTTCCGCGCCTTCATGGCCAACGAGCGTCTGCGTCTTGCCAAAGGCGGAGAGCCCCAGGGTATCGACCCGTTCGAGATTTATCCGCTGGATCCGGTCAGCCGCGAATACGTGTACACCGAGCTGGTCAAGGCACCCGGTTATGGCGTGACTTCCACATTCGATTTTGCGGATTCGCTGATCAGCTTCTGCCCCGAAGCGCACCTCGATGATCGCTTCGCGCAGATTCCGCTGCTGATCGCCCACGGCGCGGAGAACGACCTGCACCCGGTCACCGAGGCACGTTCCCTCTACGCCCGTTACCCGGGCCCGAAGGAGCTGTTCCTGCTCGAGGGCGGCGGCCACACTGAATGGATGCTGGATGAGAACCCCAAGTTCCAGGCCTTTGCCGGCAAGATTGCCGACTGGATCACGTCCACCTTCTGACAGCTCTCCTGCGGCGGCCCCTGGCCGCCGCTTTACCTTTGAGTGACCGATTATGAGTTCCGAGATTCCCTTCTGCGAGGCGGCCCGCACGGTGTCACGCCGGCCGGTCGTGGCGGTTCCGGCAAAGAGCTGCGATACCCATGCTCATGTCTTCGCCCGTCACGAGGACTACCCCTTAACCCCCAATCGCACCTACACCCCGCCAGAAGCCTCCCTGGAGCAGTATCTTGAGCTGCACCGGATGCTGGGTATCGAGCGCGGGGTTCTGGTGCAGCCCAGCGTCTACGGCACCGATAACAGCCTCCACCTGCAGGCTCTCCGGCAGCTCAGGGAGTGGGGGTATGACTATCGCGGCGTGTGTGTGGTCGCCCCGGAAATCTCCAGCACTGAGCTTAATGAACTCCATGAGGCCGGATTCCGGGGTGTACGGATGAACTTGCTGTTCCGGGGTGGCCTGCAGTGGAAGGACGTCCTGGGGCTGGCTGACCGGATCGCGGTTCTGGGGTGGCACCTTCAGTTCCTGATCAACGTCTCGGACTGTGACGACATCATGGACCGCGTTAGCGAGCTGCCGGTTCCGGTAGTGTTTGATCATATGGGTCATATGCCTGCAGCGCTGGGAACCGAAGAGCCCGGGTTCAGGAAGCTGCTGCAGCTGCTCGTGGACAATCGGGCCTGGGTGAAGCTGTCTGGCAGCTACCGGGTCACTTTGCAGGGGGAGTATCCCTATCCGGACGTTGAAGAAATTGCCCGTGCCCTGGTGGCTGCAAATTCCAACCGATGTGTCTGGGGATCGGACTGGCCCCATCCCCATTTCCCGGGACTGATGCCGGACGACACGGACCTTCTGGACGATCTGGCGGTTTGGGTGCCGGATGACGGAATCCGCGAGCGAATCCTGGTGTCCAATCCCGCTCGCCTGTATGGCTTTGATGATTGAAGCGTTGATGAAGATGTTTTCGGGCGGCCATGGCCGCCCTTTTTTTGTACCTTGAACTCAGTACTGATCGTCGAGCAGACGTCGGATCAGGCGGGTGTTGGAATCCCGCACCGTCGGCATCTCGAAGCGCGCGCGGTCGATGGATTCCTGGTTCAGCTCGGCTTGAATAAGACACTCCCGGTCGTCAGCAGACGCGAGTATTTCTCCCTTTGGACCGAGGATACAGCTCCCACCCCAGAACCACAGATCTTTCTCGTGACCATAGCGGTTGGCCATCACCACGGGTGTGCCGTAGATCATGGCGTAGAAGCTGACGTTGGTCTTCCAGTTGTCTTCGTTGGAGAAATTCTCGCTGACCACGCCGGAGGCGGAATTGATAGGGGCCAGCATCAGTTCGGGTTGCTTCAGGAAAGCGCAGTGGGTGAGGGCAGGGTTCCACAGGTCCGCGCAGATCAGGCAGCTGGATTCCCAGTGCTCCCGGATCTTTACGTTCCCGATCTGGCTGCCGGAATGGAACCACTTGCCTTCTTCCAGGCCGCCATAGGTGGGCAAATTAAGTTTACGATGAACGTGGATCACCTCACCGTCCCGCAGGTACGCCATGGCGTTGTAAAGTTCACCTGCCCGCGCCCGTTCCACAAATCCGATTACAAGGGTGATGCCCTTCGCTTGTTTCGCTAGGCTGAGCAGGGCCGGATCGTCCCGGCGCATGGCAACGGAGGGCGCATCGCGTCCGACCTGGTAGCCGGTCAGCGATAGTTCGGGAAACAGTAGCAGTTCCGCGCCACTCTGACGGGCCTGCTCAGCATATTCGCGGTGCCGTTCAAGGTTGGTTTCAACATCCAGCAACTGGCTGTTGATCTGTGCGACGGCCACATTGAGGTTGGTAATCATGTCGGCTTCTCGGTGATTGACAGACGGGTTTGAAACGGCAAAAGCCCTGTGAACCGCAGGGGGTCACAGGGCGTAGTCCCACTGGGGTCAGATCAGGTCGTTCTGCTCCAGGAAGTTGCGGGCAACCTTCTCGATTTCCTCTTTCTCCACATCAACCTGGGCGTTCAGGCGCGACATAACCTTGTTATCCAGCATGCTGGAGAGCTTGTTGAGCTGATCGTCCAGTTCCGGGTTCTGGTCCAGGGTTTCCTGGCGTACCACCGGCGTGATGGCATAGTCCGGGAAGAAGTTCCGGTCGTCTTCCAGTAGCACGAAATCAAATGCCGGGATACGTCCGTCAGTGGCGAAGACCAGAGCCAGGTCTACCTCGCCCTCTTTCAGCGCGGTATAGGTAAGGCCGGAGTCCATACGCTTGATCTGGTCGCGTGGCAGCTTGAATTCATAGGCCTTGGCAAACGGACGGAAGCCATCTTCACGGGCGTACCACTCGGCGTTGCTGGCCAATACCAGCTCCTTGCCATCGTTAATGGCGGCAGCCATGTCACTCAGGGTCTTGATACCCATGGCATTGGCCTCCTCGGCCTGCATTGCCAGGGCGTAGGTGTTGTTGGCGTCAGACGGATTCAGCCAGACCAGGCCTTTTTCCATGTCCAGCTCGCGCACTTTCTCATAGCCTTCCTGGCGGCCAAGCTTTTCCTTGACGTCGTTGTAAACAATCAGGCCGGTGCCGGTGTACTCCCAGTAAACGTCCACCTGGCCATTTTCCTGGGCGGATCGCAGAACGGCGCTGCCCATGCCGGCCCGGGTATCCACGTCGTAGCCATTGGCGCGCAGGTACTGGGCGGTCATGGAGGTCAGCAGTTGCTGCTCGGTGAAGTTCTTGCCACCGACCACGATGGTTTCGGCGGCTGCGACGCCACCGAAGGTCATGGAGATGGCGAGGGTCGCTACGGATGCCAGTTTCTTGAGGGTTTTCATGTTTCAGTGCTCCAGGTGACTTCTTGTTTTGTGGCCACCCCACACGGAGTGGCCAGTTATCACAGCCCGGGCCGCCCTATGCGACCTCAGGCACGGGATGGATTGACGCCGCGGGGAACCATCAGGAACGCGCAGGCGGCTACCAGGATGTCCACGGTGATGGCCAGAAGGGCTGTCATGAGGGCCCCGGCCAGCATCATTTCGGTATCGAACAGGTCGATGCCGGTAAAAATCAGCTCGCCCAGACCGCCACCGCCAATCAGGAAAGCCAGGGGCACGGTGCCGACGTTGATGGCCAGTGCCGTCCGGATGCCGGCGAAAATAACATAGGCGGCGTTCGGAATTTCCACACGCAGCAACATCTGACTGGCCGACATGCCGATGCCCGAGGCTGACTCCTTCAGGTGTGCCGGAACCCCCAATAGACCGGTGTAGGTGTTACGTACAATCGGCAGCAGGGAGGCGATGAACAGGCCGAATACTGAAGGTATGAACCCGATACCCAAGAGGCTCATGGACAGCGCCAGGATTGCCAGGGTCGGGATCGTGGTGCCCACATTCAGGCCCTGCATGGCCCACTCGGAAACCTTGATGAAGCGGGGCCGGCTCAGGATAACCCCGAGCGGGATGCCTACGGCAATCGCCAGCGTCCCTGAAATGGCGGTCAGCTGAATATGCTGTTTGGTCAGGTAAACGATGTCTTCCCAGTAGAACAGCATGCCGTCAATCAGACCCGAGCGCTGGAGGTAAACCCCCAGCAAGAGGACGACAACCAGTGCCGGCAACTGGAAGAAACGGGACTGTTTGAGCTTTTTCATGTTGCCACCCTGATACGCCGAATGCTCTGGTCATCACTGCGGGATGACTTGTAAGTCGCGCCCAGGTAGTGGGTAATGCCGCGCTGGGTCACTACGCCCATCAGCTTGCCCTGTTCGGAAACGCAGGGCAGCCAGGTGGCGTCGTGGGTAAACATCTTGGAGGCGACCGTACGCAGGTCGTCCTCGGGGCGAACCACGGTACGCAGGTTGTAGCTGTGCTGGCCACACTTGCCCTTCGTCGTGGTAGCCACACTGCGGGAGATGTAACCCACCGGCCGGTCATGGCCGTCGACCACGATGATGGCCCTCTCGTATCCGGCATCGTCCATGCGTTGCAGGGCTGTGGCCAGCGAATCCTCCGCCGTGACGACACTGGATTCGGTTTCCAGCACCTCAGAGACGGTCACCAACTGAAGGCGTTTCAGTGCCCGATCCCGTCCGACAAAGCCCTTGACGAAATCATTGGCCGGGTGGGAGAGCAGGTCGTCCGGGGTGTCGTACTGAATCAGCTTGCCGTCCTTGAAGATGGCAATACGGTCCGCCATCTTCACCGCCTCGTCGATGTCGTGGCTGACAAACATGATGGTTTTCTTCAGCTCCCGGTGCAGTTTCAGGAACTCGTCCTGGATCACTTCCCGGTTGATAGGGTCGATCGCACCGAAGGGCTCATCCATCAACATTACGGGGGGATCCGCAGCCAGGGCGCGGATGACTCCGACCCGTTGTTGCTGGCCGCCTGACAGCTCGTTCGGGTACCGCTTGAGGAAAATGGCGGGGTCCAGGGCGACCATTTCCAGCAGTTCCGAAGCGCGCTTGAGGTAGCGGCTTTTTTCCCAGCCGATCAGCTTCGGCACGATCGAAATGTTTTCCTCGATGGTCATGTTCGGGAACAGACCAATCTGCTGGATGACGTAGCCGATGTTCCGGCGCAGGGAAACGGTGTCCTGGTCGGTGGTGTCCTGACCGTTGATCAGGACACGGCCTGAGGTCGGATTGATAATCCGGTTCACCATTTTCAGGGTGGTCGTCTTGCCGCAACCGGAAGGTCCCAGCAGAACGCAGATTTCACCCTGCGGCACCTCCATGTTGATATGGTCGGCGGCAGTCACTACACCGCGGTCGGTATCAAAAATCTTGGTCAGGTTGTCGAGTGTAATCATGTTCCGTATCCCGGTTGTTGTTATCTCGAGGAATCAGAGGCCCCTGGGGGTCAGTCTGCGTTGCAGTGACAGCAGGGAACGGTCGGCGACAATGGCCAGAAGGCTGACGGCAATCGCTCCCACTACCAGTTGCCGGGGATCACTCTGGGAAATCCCCCGGCTGATCAGCACGCCAAGCCCACCGGCGCCGATATAGGCCGCAATCGCCATGACACCGATGTTCATAACCACTGCGGTGCGTACCCCCGCCATGATCACCGGCACGGACAGTGGAATTTCCACTTTCCGGAGCCGCTGGGCGCTGGTCATGCCAATGCCCCTGGCAGCTTCACGAAGGCCTGGACTGACGTTGTTAATGGCGGTGTAGGTATTCCGGATGATGGGTAGCTGGGAGTACAGCAGCACCGCAATAACGGCGGGCAGGTAGCCAATCCCGTGACCAATCGTCGAAAGAATCGGGATCATGATTCCGAACAACGCGATGGATGGGATGGTGATAAGAACCGAGGCCACATAGAGCACAACGGTGGCAATGCGCTCGTTCTGGGTGATCGCAATGCCAATCGGAACACCTGTCAGCGTTGCCAGACCCACGGCGACGACCACCAGACCGATGTGCTCGAGTGTGAGCTTGCCCAGCAGGTTCAGGTTGGTCATGACGAAATCAAGGATTTCCACAGCGGAGCCCTCTTTTTGTGAGTTGTAATCGGCAGAAGTCCACGTTATGGACAAGGTAAACCAGGGATGAGGTGCGGACTTTAACGAAAGCGTCGTCAAAGCGAACAATAACGACAGTGCATGGACCGCCGCAGTCACTCGATCTGGCGCAGCTGCTCCCGGAACCACACCAATGCCGGTTCCTTCTCATAGGCCTTGTGCCAATACAGGTGTACATCAAGAGAGGGTAGATCAGTGGGTGGATCCATGAGGGTCAGGGACGAGTTTTCGGCAATGATCCTGGCATACGTCTCCGGCATGGTGAGCAGCAGATCAGTACCTTCGACCACCCGGCAGGCCGCAAAGTAGTGCTGGCAGCGCAGGCGGATGTTCCGGTGCACGCCAAGACGTGAAAGTTCAAAATCCTCGATACCTGGTCCCTCGGTGCGGGATGAAACGAGCACATGCTGTGCCGAGATATAGCCCTCCATGTCCAGATTCCTGCCGGCCAGTGGATGGTTTTGGCGTGCAAGAACCACCAGACGGTCCCTGCGGAGCAATTCGTGCCCGGTCTGGTTGCTCACGGGCAAGAGCACATCCACCGCAAAGTCCAGCTTGCCTGCCGCCAGTTGTGTTTCCATGTCGCGCCGGGCAATCCGACGGGACACAATCTCCATTTCCGGGTAGGCGTCCAGCCGCTTCATCAGTTGCGGGAGAAACGTGGATTCGAGCACATCCCGCAGTCCGAGCGAGTAGGTCTTGCGCTGGTTGGCCGGATCGAATGCATGGAACTGGTTCACCGCACTCTGGATCTGCGTCAGCCCCGGGCGCATGGATTCCAGAAACCGCCGCGCCAGGGGCGTCGGGATCATCTGGTTGCCCTGGCGGGTGAAAAGGGGGTCATCGAAGTGGTCCCTCAGTCTGGACAGGGAATGACTGACCGCTGGCTGCGTGAGGTGAAGGGCCTTGGCGGCGCGGGTCAGGCTGCCCTCCCGGTAGATGGTGTCGAATACGTGCAGCAGGTTCAGGTCCAGGCGATTGAGGGCCATATCTCGGGTCCGTTTTTCGAATAAGTCGCGATAATGGTAAACGATAAGAATAATTCAGTCGTCTAATACCTTGGTCCTGCCTAGACTGGTCCCAACAGGCGCAAAATGTCGCCGGCTTTTCAGAATCAGTGAGGACAGATAATGGACTTCAATATCTCCGAAAAAGGCCAGGATTATCTCAACCGCGTGAAGCAATTCATGAAGGATGAGATTTACCCCATCGAAGAGCAGTACCACAAAGAACTGGCTTCGCAGGAAAACCGCTGGGTTGTGCTGCCGATCATCCGGGAGCTCAAGGAAAAGGCCAAAGCCCAGGGGCTCTGGAACATGTTCTTCCCGGACGACAAATACGGTTGTGGCCTGCTCAACTCGGATTATGCCCTCATCGCGGAAGAAACCGGCCGCAGCTTCATTGCGCCGGAAATTTTCAACTGCAACGCGCCGGATACCGGCAATATGGAAGTGCTGATCCACTATGGTTCCGAGGAGCAAAAGGCCGAGTGGTTGCCCAGACTGCTCAGCGGTGAAATCCGCTCAGCCTTCTGCATGACCGAGCCGGCGGTTGCCTCATCCGATGCCACCAACATGGAAGCCACCGCCATCGTTGAAGGCGACGAAGTGGTGCTGAACGGACGCAAATGGTGGAGTACCGGAATCGGTCACCCGGACTGCAAGGTTGGCATCTTCATGGGGCTGACTGACCCGGATGCCCACAAACACCGTCAACACTCCATGGTGCTGGTGCCGCTGGATACTCCGGGCATCACCATCGAACGCATGTTGCCGGTCTTCGGAGCCTACGACGAGCCCTACGGCCATGGTCAGGTCCTGTTCGATAACGTACGTTTGCCCAAGAGCGCCATCATCGCCGGCCCGGGCCGTGGGTTTGAAATCGCCCAGGGCCGTCTGGGGCCGGGGCGCGTACACCACTGCATGCGGGCAATCGGTGCTGCCGAGCGCGCACTGGAGTTGCTGATCAAGAGGGCGACCACACGGGAGGCTTTTGGTCGGCCGATCGCCAAGTTGGGTGGCAACCCGGACATCATTGCCAACGCACGGATGTCCATCGAGCAGGCCCGTCTGCTGACCCTGAAGTGCGCCTGGGCGCTCGATACCAAGGGCATCATGGGGGCGTTGCAGGAGGTCTCCATGATCAAGGCGGTGGTGCCGTCGATGTTGCAGAAGATTGTGGATGATGCGATCCAGATTCATGGGGGAGCGGGGGTCAGTGATGATGATTTCCCTCTGACGGCATTGTTTGGTTACGCTCGGGTTTTGCGGTTGGCGGATGGGCCGGATGAGGTTCATCGGGCTATGGTGGCTCGGCTTGAGCTTCGGAAGTACAAGCTCTGAAGTCGGCCTGGGAGCCTGGATCGGCAAGCCTCTGACTTGGGTGCGGGGAGCGGGTGGGAGACGGTTTCTGAAACCCGCTCCTTCGGCACGTCCCTGTGACGCTTGAGCTCCGCCATCCATGGCTCCGCACAGTTTCAGAAACCGTCTCCCACCCGCTCCCTCAAAGTTTGGGAGTTTGCCACTGGTATCGGGGCACTGATCAGCTGGCTCTTGCACCGAAAAAAGAACACGAACTATAAACGTGACAGAGAGATACAACGATGACACAGAGAGTATTCATTACCGGCGGGGCCTCTGGTCTTGGTCGCGCCATTGCGCTGCGTTACGCCAAAGAAGGCGCCAGGGTCTGTATCGGGGATATCAACCCGGATCAGGGCGTGGCCGTGGAGCAGGAGATTAACAGGGATGGCGGCGAAGGCTATTTTGTCGAATGTGATGTGCGCCGGCTGACGGACTTCGAGAAAGTCCGGGATGACCTTGAGAAGAAGTGGGGTGGTGTGGACGTTGTCGTGAACAACGCTGGAGTGGCTTCAGCGGGCTCCATTGAAGACACCACCATGGCCGATTGGGAGTGGATCCTGGACATCAACGTGCTGGGCGTGGTGCGTGGCTGTAAGGCCTTTACGCCGCTGTTCAAACAGCAGGGCTCAGGGGCGTTTGTGAACGTTGCTTCCATGGCCGGGCTGATGTTGGCGCCGTTGATGGACAGCTACAATGTTTCCAAGGCCGGCGTGATTGCCCTGTCCGAGACACTGAGCCAGGAGCTGCGGGATGCAGGTATCCACGTCAGCTGTGTATGCCCGGCGTTCTTCCAGACCAACCTGGCCAGCACCATGCGCTCGGACATCCCTGGCATCCAGCAGAACGTGAACAAGCTGATGAAACGCTCGAACATCACGGCCGAGGATGTGGCCGAGGATATTGTCCGGAGCGTGAAGGACAAAAGCTTCTGGGTGCTGCCCCATGCGAAAGAACGCCGGATGTGGGTGCTGAAGCGCCATGCGCCCTGGGCTTTTGACTGGCTGATGCATCAGGAGAGCAAGCGCTGGATGAACAAGATGGGCGGCAAGGCAAACGCCTGAGTGGCCAGAACAGACCACAGGAGAACGTGAATGACACAGATCGATCAGGCGGTGGATATCCGTGAGGGTGAAGAACTGGATGTCGGCGCTGTTGACCGGTTCATGAAGCAGGCGATCCCGGGTCTGGAAGGCCAGCCTTCCATCAAACAGTACCCGGGTGGAGCCTCCAACCTGACCTATCAGGTGGATTACGGTGACCAGTCCTTCGTTCTGCGCCGGCCGCCGTTCGGCAAGATCGCCAAATCCGCCCATGACATGCTCCGGGAAGCGCGGGTCATGCAGGCGTTGAAGCCGGTCTACCCCTACGTGCCGAATATCGTCGCCATCTGCGACGATCACGATGTACTGGGTTGCGATTTCTACGTTATGGAGCGCCTGAAGGGGATCATCCTTCGGCAGGACTTTCCGAAGGATTTCGAACTGAGCGAATCCGACACCCGCAAGCTTTGCCTTAACGTGATCGACAAACTGGTGGATCTGCATCTGGTGGACGCCAAGGCCGCAGGCCTGGACAAGTTGGGTAAGGGCGCCGGTTACGTGCAACGCCAGATAGGCGGTTGGAGCGATCGGTTCCGCAAGGCCCGGACTGAAGATGTGGGTGATTTCGAGGCGGTGATGAACTGGCTCAATGACAAGATGCCGGAAGACATCGCGCAGGTTGTGATTCATAACGATTTTCGCTTCGACAACGTGGTGCTGAACCCCGAAAATCCCTTCGAAGTGATTGGTGTTTTGGACTGGGAAATGGCCACCATCGGCGATCCCCTGATGGATTTGGGTAACAGCCTGGCCTACTGGATCGAGGCAGATGACGAGGGGCCGTTCCAGATGCTCCGGCGCCAGCCCACTCACCGGCCGGGAATGCTGACCCGTAAGGAAGTGGTGGAGTACTACATGGAAAAGTCGGGCTTCCATGCCGACAATTTCGATTTTTACGAAATTTATGGTCTATTCCGGCTGGCGGTGATCATCCAGCAGATCTACTACCGCTTCTACCACGGCCAGACCAAAGACAAACGTTTTGCCGCCTTCGGCCACGCCGCCAATTATCTTGAAAAGCGCTGTCAGCGGCTGATCAGTGAGAGCACTCTGTAATGGCGACCATCTATCTGATCCGACACGGCCAGGCCAGTTTCGGCAAGGACAACTACGACCAGTTGTCTCCCCGGGGTTGGGAGCAGGGGCAGGTGCTCGGTCGCTGGCTCGCGGGTAAAGTTACGCCCAACGCGGTGTTCGGCGGCAACATGGAGCGCCATCGGGAAACCGTCGAAGCCATCGCCTCAGGCTTCGGCCAGGCCCTGCCGGATATGCAGGCGGTCGAAGGTCTGAACGAGTTCGACCACATGCAGGTGGTCGAGCGATTGAAGCCGGAATGGGCGGACCGGCAGGTCATGGCCCGGGATATGGCGGCCTTTCCCAAACCTGCGCGGCTGTTCCAGCAGGTCTTCGAGGAAGCCATGGCGCGCTGGATCAGCGGTGAGTTTGACAATGAATACGCCGAGACCTGGGGCGCGTTTCAGGCACGGGTCATTGCCGCACTGGATGAGCTGATCGGTTACGCCGATGGCGGTGATGTGCTGGTTTCCACCTCTGGCGGCCCGATAGCTGTCATTGCCCAGCACTTGCTGGAGCTCTCCGATGAAAAAGCGCTGGCGGTGAACAATGTCATCGCCAACACCAGCGTCTCCCGCATCCTGTATTCCGGCCCTCGTCGCAGTCTGGCCGTCTTCAATAACTATAGCCACCTGGAGGCGGAAGACCCCGCCCTGGTGACATTCCGATAACGCATTAGGGGAAATCCATGAGTACCAAGAACCTGTTCGATCTGTCCGGTAAGGTGGCGCTGGTCACGGGCGCCAGCCGTGGTATCGGCGAGAGCGTTGCCCGGACCCTCGCGCACTATGGGGCTCACGTCATTGTCAGCAGCCGCAAGATTGATGGCTGCGAGAAGGTTGCCAGCAGCATCCGTGAGGAGGGTGGCAGCGCCGAGGCGATTGCCTGCCATATCGGGGAAATGGATCAGATCGAGGCCATCTGGGAGCATATCGACAAGGCACACGGCAAGCTGGACATCCTGGTCAACAATGCGGCCGCCAATCCTTATTTCGGACCGGTGGAGGACACTGACCTCGGCGCCTTCCAGAAGACCGTAGACGTGAACATCCGCGGCTATTTCTTCATGTGTGCACGCGGTGCCCAGATGATGAAGAAACATGGGGGCGGCGCGATCGTCAACGTGGCCTCCGTCAACGGCGTGAACCCTGGTCATTTCCAGGGTATCTACTCCGTTACCAAAGCGGCGGTGATTTCCATGACCAAGTCCTTTGCCATGGAACTGGGCCAGCAGAATATCCGCGTCAACGCATTGCTCCCGGGCCTGACCGATACCAAGTTCGCCAGCGCCCTGACCACCAATGAAGCCATCAAGAAACAGGCCATGGCGCACATTCCCATGAAGCGTGTGGCGGATCCGGATGAGATGGCGGGGACGGTTCTGTATCTGGTGTCTGGAGCGTCGAGTTATACCACCGGGGCTTGTATCAATGCTGATGGTGGTTACCTGACGATTTGATGGGGGAGGCTGGTGTGAAGTTGGGGTCAGATGAACTTGTTCATCAGACCCCTGTGCGATGACCCCATCTTTACGCACACGTCAGCGCCCTGAAATCCCCCCGCAACTCAGTTGCTCTCTCTTCCAGGTGCGCCAGATGCGACGGCGCACCGGCCTCGATCAGCTCATACATCAGATCGGCCATGGCCTCCAGGCTCTCGGCCATCATCGCCGTGTAGGCATCTCCGCGAACCTCCTGCGAGTTCACCAACAGGTATCGGATCTGCTCGCGGAATCCCGGCGAGCCGCGGTCCTCCAGAACCTCAAGCAGAGCCAGTTGCCAGTTCCTGCGGCCCTCCAGCCAGATTTCGGTCTGTTGGTCTCGGCTCTCCGACCACTCCCGGGCAATTTTCTGCTGCCGGGTATTCAAAGGCCCAAGCCAGTTTTCGATGCGCTCAATGGTCCGTTCGGCGCGGGCATCGGCCCGTGCCTCGGGAGAATCGAGAAGAAATTTCTCCTCCATCTCCCGATGGTTCCTTGCCATATTCCGGGCCAGTTCCGCCACCTGCTCGTCGCTGAGAGATGCCAGCAAGTTGGTGGCAGCCGGTGCGGCCTGCTCCAGTAACCCGGGCAGGAAGTCGAACAGGCGCTGCTGATGGTAGCCGACCCTGGCCCGATCCAGATCGCCCGACCGGGTATCTCGCACCAGTTCATCCAGCCACTGGCGGTAGCGCGGCAGTTCCGTCGTGCAATGCCACTGGCGAAGGTTGTCGAGGTCCTGCGCCAGCCGCTGTTCCTGCTCGCTGGTCAGGGTGACATAGTCTTCGACCCACCAGTTGACGCCCCAATCCGCGTAGCGGTAGGCCATACGCGTCGAACTGCAGGCCGAGAGTAACGCCATGGTCAGGAATACCACGGTTGCCCGAATCACGGCGCCCGGTTGGTAGGCGAGAGAACTCATCACGGTGCCTCAGCGTAAAGCCCTATGGAAAAACATTGCATGCTCATTATCATGCAATCCCTGTCCCAGATATTACGAATCAGGACCTGGAACGGATGGAGCCGGCAGAAGCTCGCCACGCCCTGACTTATGGAGATTCAATGTCCAAGCAAAAGTTCGCCCGTGTTCATCAATTTGTCTTCGCGTTCTACATGTCCGGCATCATGTCCCTGATGATGTCAGGGATCATCACGTTTATTAATACCGGGCTCACCGAGGGCTTTCTGGAGCGCTGGGGCTCCGCCTTCCTCGTGGCCTGGGGCTCGGCATTCCCGCTCGTTATTTTCGTCGCTCCGCTTGCCGGGCGGCTGACTGCTCGAACACTTCGCATGCTGGCGGATGAGCGTTAGCTTCCAGTCTTGCAAGTCCGGTTGTCAAAAAATGTAAATCTGTTTGTTGCACCCATCCGTAGATTGTTTTGCGTACAGTTCACGGAATGAATCTGTGCAGGTTCGAACCATCAAACCCTGATCTGCAACCTCGCAATTGAGGATGAGTGACAATGAATACAAAATTTGCTTTGCCTTTGGTGGCGGCCAGTAGTGTGTTGTTGGCCGGGTGTTTCGATGGTGACAGTGATCCGGCGAAAACCAGTGTCCGGGTCATTCATGCTTCTTCCGATGCGCCGGCGGTGAATGTGCGCCTGAATGACGAAACAGTGGTGTCGGCGGCCGATTACAAACAGGCCAAGGTGCTGACTCCGAATGCAGGTTCGGCCTCAATCGCGGTGGATGGCATTCTCCCGGGTGGCGATACGGTAAGCGTGATCGAGGCTGACGCCTCTTTTCGTTTTGATACGAAATATGATGTGATTGCGGTGGGGAAGGTTGGTGACCAGACTATCGCCCCGCTGATTCTTGCTGACGACGGCGAGCGTGAAAGCGCGGACTCTGTCCGTCTCCGTGTTGCGCATTTGTCGCCGGAAGCCGGTGGCGACGTTGATGTGTATGTAACGGCAGCCGGTGCGGAGCTGCCTGCCGAGGCTACCTTCTCGTTTGCTTTCCAAGAAAGCGTTGGTCCGCTTGAGGTACCAGCCGGCGATTACCAGATCCGGGTTACTCCGAGCGGCTCGGATACGGTTGTTTATGACAGTGGGG
>JAAZVL010000290.1 GCA_018623515.1 Marinobacter sp. | reverse complement strand
TCGCCGCCGAGGGCTTCCAGCAACCCCGGAATCATCCGCGACAGCTCCAGCGTCATCAGGCTGAAGGCGGCGTCAAACTTCGCTACGGCATCGTCGGCATCAACATCGTCCAGCTGCTCCTGCAGGGTTTCGCCGAATTTCAGCCGGCGGATGCCCAGCTCCTCGTCGAGCACGAAGGAGACGTTGTCATCCCAGGTCACGGCAAGCTTGGTGACCTGCATGCCGGCTTCCAGGTGGTTGCGGATTTCGTGGGCTTTCAGGTCCAGGCCCTTGCAGCGCACTACACCGCCGTCCTCGGAGGGATCCTTCAGTTCACACTCGCTACCCAGGGCAATGCTGGCGGGCAGGTCGATGGTTTCGTTCAGCCAGCCGGTAAAGGTGAAGGCGGGTGACTGCTCCACGGTGGGCGGACGGACCGGCAGGGAACCCAGGCTCTTGCGCAGGGTCGATGCCAGATCTTCGGCCTGCTTGGCAGAACCGGCATCCACCACCAGAACGCCGTCCTGGGGTGCCAGGTAGGCGTAGCAGCGCCGGTTCTTGGAAAAGGCCTGGGGCAGCATTTCCAGCATCACCTGTTCCTTGATTTCGTCCTTTTCCTTGCGACGCACCTTTCGGCCCTGCTCGATCTCAATGGCCTCGGCCCGTTCTTCCACGGCTTCCTTCACCACCGGGCCCGGCAGGATCTTCTCTTCCTTGCGCAGGGAGATCAGGTGGTAGCCGTTGGCGCTGTGCACCAGTTGTTCGCCGTGCTTGCCCAGTGGCGCCACCCAACCCTGCCGGCTGGTTTCCTGGGGGCCGCAGGGTTTGAATGCATCAGCCTGCAGCTTCTCTTCCAGCTCTTCAGGTGAAATATCGAACGGCTTGGTAAAACGGAATACACGGGCATTACGAAACCACATCAGGTTCGGTCCTTGCTCTTGATTTGAATCGGTGATGGTTCGGAAAAGGGAGGAGGATGATACGGCCACCGGGCGGTGGCCGTAAAGTGACGGGTACGGCGCTATATCTGGATGATCTCAACCAGTACCGTCTTGACGATAAAGCCGACCACGCCGGCGCCCAGTACGGTAAACAGGGCCATGGTACCGAATCGGCCGGCCTGGGATTTCTTGGCGAGGTCCCAGACGATGAAACCCATCCAGACAATCAGGCCGGTCAGAAACACCAGCATGGCGATCTGGGAAAAAACTGCTTCGTTCATTGATGACTCCGATAACAACTGAAATTACTGTTCGTCGCGCAGGAAAACCCAGTTGTTCTTGTCGGACTGGTCTTCGCTGAAATAGTAGCCTTCGAGGTTGAAACCCTTGAGGTCGTCGGCCTGGGTGATGCGATTCTGGATCGCATAGCGGCACATCAGACCCCGGGCTTTCTTGGCGTAGAAACTGATCATCTTGTACTGGCCGTTCTTCCAGTCCTTGAACTGGGGGGTAACGAGCCGGCCATCGAGGTCTTTCTTCTTCACACTCTTGAAGTATTCGTTGGAGGCCAGGTTCACCAGGACGCCATCATCCTCGGCCAGCAGACGGTTGATCTCGTCGGTGATCTTGTTGCCCCAGAAGGCATAGAGATCCTTGCCGCGCTTGTTCTCGAGCTTTGTTCCCATTTCCAGCCGGTATGGCTGCATGAGATCCAGGGGGCGGAGAATGCCATACAGACCGGAGAGCATGCGCAGGTGCTCCTGGGCGAAGGCGAAGTCCTCTTCGCTGAAGCTTTCCGCATCCAGCCCGGTATAGACGTCGCCCTTGAAGGCCAGCACGGCCTGCCGGGCATTCTCCGGTGTGAACGGCGTGTGCCAGGTGCGGAAGCGCTCGGCATTGAGCTGGCCCAGCTTGTCGCTGATGCTCATCAGGTTGCTGATCTGGTGCGGCTCCAGTTCCTTGAGCTGGTCGATCAGTTCGCAGGCATCGTCCAGGAAGTCCGGTTGGGTGTAGCTTTCCGTTGCCAGTGGACTCTCGTAGTCCAGTGTCTTGGCAGGGGAGATAACCATCAACATGTCAGGAAATCCTCATTGCAGAAAGGTCAGTAACTGGTCCCTGGTAAATGGCCAGTCCAGCTCCGCACCGGTGTCGTTACGGCGCAGCACCGGAATGCGGGTGCCGTAACGCTCAACCAGCTCTTCAGACTGGGCTATATCCACCACGTCCACCGGGATCGGTTCCGGCATCGGCGTGTTCACCAGCAGGGCTTCTGCCAGTTCGCACAGGTGGCACTGGGATGTGGTGTAAAAGTACAGTTCCATTATTTCTTGGGCTGCGCGTCCAGTTGTTGGCCGTTGACGCCCTGGCTGTCTTTGCCCATCAGGTACAGGTAGATAGGCATCAGGTCTTCCGGCGCAGGATTCTGTTGGGGATTTTCCGCCGGGTAGGCTTTGGCGCGCATATTAGTCCGGGTGGCACCCGGATTCAGGCTGTTGACGCGGATGTTGTGGCGCTCGTCGTCCAGCTCATCAGCCAGTAACTGGCTCAGGCCCTCGACGGCAAACTTGGAAACCGCATAGGCGCCCCAGTAGGCCTTGGCCTTCCTGCCAACCCCGGAGGATGTGAACACCACCGAGGCGTCATCGGATTTGCGGAGCAGGGGGATCATGGCGCGGCTCAGCAGGAACGGCGCTGTGGCATTCACGTGCATGACCTTGTTCCACATTTCCGGATCGTACAGTTCGACCGGGCTGCGGTTCCCGAGGATGGCGGCGTTGTGTAGCAAGCCATCCAGACGACCAAAGTTGTCCTCAATGGTCATCGCCAACTCTTCGTATTCCTTCACCGCTGCGCCCTCGAAATTCATCGGGACGATGGCCGGCTTGGGATGTCCGGCGGCCTCGATTTCGTCGTAG
>JAAZVL010000289.1 GCA_018623515.1 Marinobacter sp. | reverse complement strand
GCGAAAGCCCTGGCGCTGATTGCTGAAGCGGATGTCGTTATCGAGAGTTTTCGCCCGGGTGTCATGAAAAAGCTGGGGATCGATTTCCAGCAGCTGCGTGAGGAACGTCCGGAATTGATCACGCTTTCTGTGCCGGGTTTCGCCAGCAACGATTCACTGCGCCGGGAATGGAAAGCCACTGAAGCGGTTGTCGCGGCGACCTGCGGCGCCTTTACAGACATGGGTTTCAACCGGGTTCTGATGGGCATCAACCCCAGCTTCTCTCCCTTGCCCCTGGGGTCGTCCTATGCCATTTCCCTGGCGGCGAGTTCCGTCGTCCTGGCTCTGTTCGAGCGTGAAAAAACCGGCCGTGGCGACAGCGTTGAGGTGCCGGTCGCCGCCGCTCTGATGGAAGGGCTTTCCTACAACTCCTACGTCGTCGACGGTCTCCCTGAGCGTTACAAGACCATGCGGGAAGAGGAAATCGAGTATCGCAAGGCCAACAACATCCCGATGGATCTCAGCTACGAGGACCTGCAAGAGTACCTGGATCCGTTTTACCGTACCTACGAGTGTGCCGATGGCCGAATGTTCTACTGCGTCTGCCCGTCTCACCGGAATCATGCCAAACGCTGTCTGCAACTGCTTGGAATTTATGACGAACTCGTGGCCGAAGGCCTGCCTGATGTAAAAGACCTGCACATGCCAATCGCCGAATGGGATGGCGAGACTTCCATCGGCGTCTACCCCCTGCCCAAGAAGTGGGCCGACATCATTTCCGCAAAAATGAAGAAAGCATTCCTGACCCGCACCTCCGAGGAGTGGGGCCAGCTGTTTGGCGAAGGCCAGATCCCCGGTGCGCCTCACCGCACCACCCAGGAGTGGGTCAATAGCGAGCACACCAACACCTCGGGCCTGATTATCGAAGTGGAGGACCCGGAGTTCGGTCGCATGAAACAACCGGGGCCCATCGCCTGGCTGGAGGATATCGGCGCCGATATGCTGGCCCCGCGTCCGCGCCGGAACGTAAGCTACGAGGAGGCTCTCGACGAGCTCAGAGCAGTAGCTGCGGCAGAAAAGATCTCCCGTCCGACGGGCGCGAACATCGGGCCGGCCAGCAACAGGGGTTGGCTTGAAGGAGTAAGAATTCTTGATCTGACCAATGTCATCGCCGGCCCCCATTCAACGGCATTCCTCAGCCGCTTCGGAGCCGAAGTGATCAAGGTAGATCCGATTACGCCGTTGTACGATCCGCTCATCGGAACCCTGTTCACCTTCCAGACCGGCGTCAACAAACAAAGTGCGCTGATGGACATCATGAGCGCGGAAGGCCGGGAAGCCTTCAATCGACTGGTCCGGACTGTTGATATCGTGGTAATCAATGCTCCGGAGCGTCAAATGAAGCCGCTGGGGCTGGACCATGAAACCCTTCAGAGCATCAACCCCGGCGTTCTGTTCTGCCGCCTGGACTGCCTGGGAGGCCCCCTTCGCGGTCCCAAGACAGACTACATCGGCTACGATGACATCATTCAGGCACACAGTGGCATCATGAGCCGCTTTGGTGGACCAGCCACACCGGAGGAGCATGCGCACCTTGGCACGCTCGACGTGAACTGCGGTTTCGCGGCCGGCCTGGCCATGGCAGTGGCGCTGTATCGCAAACACAAAACGGGCGCGGTATCCCGGGCACGGACCTCCCTGTCCGCTGTCACCAATTTCGCTCAGGCACCCTTCGCATTCGATTACCAAGGACGGGCACCGTTTAACGAGCCCTCCGGGCGCGGGGCTTTGGGCAACCATGAGCTGTCGCACTTCTACCCTACTCGCGAGGGCTGGATCTTCCTGGATTCCAGTCGGGAAGAGTTACCCAAACTGGAGCAGGTTGAAGGCCTCAGCGGGATCTCAGAGGCTGCGGACATTTCGGCCTTTTTGACAACAGCGTTTGCCAAGGCACCGGCCAGCTACTGGGCGGATCGGCTTCAGTCTGCAGATATTGCCGCTGCAGTGCCCATGTCTATTGAAAGCCTGCGAGCACAATACAGCCGCGAGGCCGACGGCACGCCCGGCACACAGCTTGGAAGCTATGCGTTTTCGATCTTCCGGGATCATCCGAGTGGTCATTGCATCACCCAGATCGATCACTACGCCATCAGGCCACAGGAAGCGTGGATTCGCGCCTTTACCCCGACCGAGCGGTTTGGTCATTCCACCCGGAAGATCCTTGCCAGCGTGGGTTATTCCGAGGAAGAGATTGATTCCATGATTGATCGCAAAGTGGCAGGATTGGGCTGGGGCAAGGAATATCTTCCGAGCTGACCTTTCCGGCAGCCAGCCGACAGGAGTAGAAAGCCAGCCTTTGAAGGCTGGCTTTTTCATTAGCTCCACAGGCTTGTCCAACCGCTAATGCCCAATAGTCTGAGCTCTATGAAACTTTCACGCATCCTAAGCAATCAGAATGGAGTTAGCCGCCGCCAGGCCAATCTTCTGCTTGCTGCCGGTCGCGTTCGCGTTGATGGCGAAATCTGCCAGGAAGGTGGCCTCGAAATCAGCAGATTCCGCGAGGTGCGCATTGATCAGGAGGTTATTCAGCGTGCGGAACCGGCCTATTACCTGATGTTGAACAAGCCTGCCGGTTACCTGAGTGCAACCGAAGATCCGGTGCATCCCACCGTTTTGGATCTGATAGAGCCAGCCCTGCGTCATCACCTGCACATCGGTGGTCGCCTGGATCGAGCCAGCACCGGACTAATTATCCTTAGTAGCGACGGCCTGTGGACGCGGCGACTGACCGAGCCCAGGGTCAAAATCCCCAAGGTCTATCTCGTCACCACCGCCTACCCGATCTGCCCGGATACCGCCGACCGCTTTGCCGAAGGTATCTGGTTT
>JAAZVL010000288.1 GCA_018623515.1 Marinobacter sp. | reverse complement strand
TTCCTCGCCCAGTTTTACTTCGTAGATGTCGCGGTCACCAATGGCCGGAATCCGGCGCCTCCTGAGGGTAATCTCGCCGATCACCGAGGGTTGGCTGTCTATTTGTTCGAAAAGCAGTCCCATGGATTTTGGCTCTTCTGGTTAGTCTACGTTTTGGGAACCTGTGACACTCGGAGTTTGCCGCCCCAGCCTGAAAGTATGTGCAAGGAACAGCTGGGAGGGCCCTTTCAAAACACGCTCCTTGCGGCACGTCCCTGTGACGCTTGAGCTCCGCCATCCATGGCTCCGCACAGTTTTGAAAGGGCCCTCCCAGCTGTTCCTACCATTTACTCCCCGGTCCGCTCTGACGAAGATCCTTCTAAACACGACCTTAGAATATTTTGCATCTTCTCCACACCCAACTTCTCCATCAATTCGATGTTGCGGTGGGGAATTCCTTCCACATCCGGATAACTGTCAATCGCAGCTTCCAGGCTGGCTTCCCGCAACAGGTGCAGCATCGGGAACGGGGAACGGTTGGTGTAATTCTCCGCCGCATCCGGCTCGGTGCCCTCGAACTGGTAGTCCGGGTGAAAACTCGCGATCTGGTAAACGCCTTCCATTTCCAGGTACGCCAGCAGACCATCAGCCGCGTCGAGAAATTCATTGTAGGGGCCAAAGTCCTGCAATACATTCGGATGGATCAACAGCGTGGTTTCGATCTCCGGCTCGTCGTCCAGGCGCTGGAGTTCGGAATGCAGGGCGTGCAGCAGATCGTCTTCGGTCTCGGCTTCCGACACCACAAACCGCACCCGGTTCCGGACCAGTTCCCGTTTGGCGAACGGGCACAAGTTGTAGCCGACGACCACGTCTTCGACCCATTTGCGGGTAGCGTTAATAATATCGGTTTCGTTCACGTGTTTTTCCCAATTTCTAGAGAGGGCTACTCACAGTTATGAGCGGACGGGTGGGTAGGCCTGTCCAAAACTGTGCGGAGCCATGGATGGCGGAGCTCAAGCGCCCCAGGGACGGGCCGAAGGAGCGGGTTTTGGACAGGCCTACCCACCCGTCCGCAAACTCCCAGGGTCAAAACTCAAAGATACCCCTGACTCCGAAGATAATCATCATAGGTCCCACTGAAGTCGGTAACCCCATCAGACTTCATCTCGATAATCCGCGTAGCCAACGAAGAAACAAACTCCCGATCGTGGCTGACGAAAATCAGTGTACCCGGATAGTTCTCCAGCGCCAGGTTCAGCGCCTCGATGGACTCCATGTCCAGGTGGTTCGTCGGCTCGTCCATCAGCATCACATTGGGCTTCTGCAGGATCAGCTTGCCGAACAGCATCCGCCCCTGCTCACCACCGGAAATCACCCGCACCGATTTCCCGATGTCATCGCCCGAGAACAGCATGCGCCCCAGCGTGCCGCGCACCAATTGTTCACCGCCCTTGGTCCACTGGGCCATCCAGTCGGTGAGGGTTTCGTCGTCGGCGAAGTCCGCGGTGTGGTCCTGGGCGAAGTAGCCCACTTCGGCGCTGTCGGTCCACTTTACCTCACCGCTGTCCGGTGCATAGGCGCCGGCCAGGCACTGCAGCAGCGTAGTCTTGCCGATGCCGTTGGGGCCGATGATGGCGACCCGTTCGCCGGCCTCGATCTGCAGGTCCAGGTTTTCGAACAACGGCTTTTCATCGAATCCCTTGGACAGTTTCTTGAGGGTCACCGCCTGGCGATGCAGTTTCTTGCCCTGTTCGAAGCGGATGAACGGGCTGACCCGGCTTGAGGGCTTCACCTCTTCCAGCTGGATCTTGTCGATCTGCCGGGCGCGGGAGGTGGCCTGTTTGGCCTTGGAGGCGTTGGCGGAGAAGCGGCTGACGAACTGCTGCAACTCGGCAATCTGCGCTTTCTTCTTGGCATTGTCCGCCATCATGCGCTCGCGGGCCTGGGTGGCGGCGGTCATGTATTCGTCGTAGTTGCCCGGGAACAGGCGCAGCTCACCGTAATCCAGGTCCGCCATGTGGGTGCACACGCTGTTCAGGAAGTGGCGGTCGTGGGAGATGATGATCATGGTGCTGTTGCGGGCCACCAGGATGTTTTCCAACCAACGGATGGTGTTGATGTCCAGGTGGTTGGTGGGCTCGTCCAGCAGCAACACGTCCGGGTCCGAGAACAGGGCCTGGGCCAGCAGCACCCGGAGTTTCCAGCCTGGAGCCAACGCGCTCATGGGGCCATCATGCTGCTCCAGCGGGATGTCCAGGCCCAGCAGGAGTTCACCGGCACGGGATTCGGCGGTGTAGCCGTCCATCTCGGCGAACTGGACTTCCAGGTCCGCCACGGCCATGCCGTCTTCCTCACTCATTTCCGCCAGGGAATAGATGCGGTCACGCTCTTTCTTGACGTGCCACAGCTCTTCATGGCCCATGATCACGGTATCCATCACGGTACAATTCTCGTAGGCGAACTGGTCCTGGCGCAGTTTGCCGAGCCGGGTGTTGGGCTCGAGCATGACCTGGCCGGCAGAGGGCTCGAGGTCGCCGCCCAGGATTTTCATCAGGGTGGACTTGCCGCAGCCGTTGGCGCCGATCAGGCCATAACGGTTGCCGTTGCCGAATTTGGCGGAAACATTTTCAAACAGGGGCTTTGCCCCGAACTGCATGGTGATATTGGCGGTGGAGATCAAGAAAAAACCTGTCGATGTGGGGCCGGCAGGGCGCCGGCAAAGAGAAAGCCGGCATTGTACAGGTTTGCCGCCGGGACTGTGAGGCCGCAGAAACACGGATAAAAAGCGCTTGCCTCCGACCGGCTGTGCGGGCAGCATTCCTGTTCTGACGTACCCATTAATACCTGACACAGGAAACTGACCATGGCACAAGCAACCGCACGCCACATTCTGGTGGA
>JAAZVL010000089.1 GCA_018623515.1 Marinobacter sp. | reverse complement strand
GTGGGTCCGGGGCCGCCACAGCTCCATTGCGGTGCGGGTCAGCGACCATCCGGTGGTGCGCTCCCTGTGCGAGGCGGCCGGTATGCCGCTGATCTCCACCTCCTGCAATCCTGCCGGGCGCCAGCCGGCCCGTCACTCCTGGCAGGTACGTCGTTATTTCGGAGACCAGCTGGACTGGATTGTCCCCGGCGAACTCGGTGGCAATCGCAAACCCAGCCGCATTATTGATATCGTCACCGGCCAGCAGCTTCGATAGGAGAGCCCATGCCACAACAACCCGACAGCCAGGCCGTCAAGGAGTACCTGCTCGGCCTGCAGGAAAACATCTGTCGTCGCCTGGAAGCGGTGGACGGCGAGGCCTCGTTCATTCGTGATGCCTGGGACCGTCCGGAAGGCGGCGGTGGTATCAGCCGGGTCATCAGTGAAGGCCGGGTCTTCGAGAAAGGCGGCGTGAACTTCTCCCACGTTATGGGCGACACCATGCCGGCCTCTGCGACTGCCCATCGGCCCCATCTGGCGGGCGCGTCCTGGCAGGCCATGGGCGTTTCTCTGGTGATTCACCCGAACAATCCCTACGTGCCAACCTCCCACGCCAACGTCCGCTTCTTCATCGCCACACCCAAAGACGGTGCGCCGGTGTACTGGTTCGGTGGCGGATACGACCTGACGCCCTGCTATGGGTTTGACGAGGACTGCGTGCACTGGCACCGGACTGCCAAAGCCGCCTGTGAGCCCTTCGGCGAGGACACCTACCGGCGCTTCAAGGACTGGTGTGACGACTATTTCTATCTCAGGCACCGGAACGAGCCCCGGGGTGTCGGCGGCCTGTTCTTCGACGACCACAACACCGGTGATTTCGGCCAGGACTTTGCCCTGATGCAATCGGTGGGCGACAGCTATATTGAAGCCTATGAACCGATCGTCCGGAAACGAATGGGCATGGAATACGGCGAGCGCGAACGCAATTTCCAGCTATACCGCCGGGGCCGCTATGTCGAGTTCAACCTGGTGTATGACCGGGGCACCCTGTTCGGTCTGCAGTCCGGCGGCCGCACCGAGTCGATCCTGATGTCCCTGCCCCCGCTGGTGCGTTGGGACTATAACCGGGTGCCCGAGCCAGGCACCGAGGAAGCCCGGCTGACCGAGTATTTCCTCACGGGCCGGGACTGGCTGGGAGAGAACCATGACCAATGATCTGTACGCCGTGATCGGGCATCCGATCAGCCACAGTAAATCCCCGCGCATTCACAGCCTGTTTGCGCAGCAGACCGGCGAGCCGGTTGAGTACACTGCCATCCAGGCGCCACTCGACGACTTCGCGGGCACCGTCCGGCAGTTCTTCGAGCGGGGCGGCAAAGGCCTCAATGTTACGGTCCCGTTCAAGGAACAGGCCTGGCAGCTGGCGGACCAGCGGACCGAGCGGGCGGAGAAGGCCGGTGCCGCCAATACCCTGTATTACGATAACGGCCGACTGGTGGCGGATAACACCGATGGCTGCGGCATCGTGCGGGATCTGGTCGATAACCACGCTGTGACCCTAAAGGGCGCGCGGATTCTGTTGCTTGGCGCCGGCGGTGCCGTGCGCGGCGTGATCGGTCCCCTCCTGGCGGAAACACCGGCGGAACTGGTGATCGCCAACCGCACGTTGGCCAAAGCCGAGGCCCTGGTGGATCTGTTTGGGGACGATGCGGGCGACGCCCGCCTCAGCGCCTGCGGGTTCGGCGAACCGGGCCAGTCGTTTGACCTGATCATCAATGGCACCAGTGCCAGCCTGCAGGGAGACCTTCCGGCCCTGTCACCGAAGGTCATCGGCCCCGACACGGTGGTATACGACATGATGTATTCGCTCAAAACCACCACGTTCAACCAGTGGGCACTGGATCAGGGTGCAACCCGGGTGTTCGATGGACTCGGCATGCTGGTGGAACAGGCCGCGGAGTCGTTCCGGGTCTGGCGCGGGGTTCGTCCCGAGACCGCGTCGGTGGTCGAGGAATTGCGTACCGACTGAGCCGGGGCAAAAAACAAGGCAGTAGCCGGGGTGTCCCGGCGCCTGCCTGGGCAAGGGGTCGTGTGCACCGAAGTGGCGTTATTCCACATTCACTTCGATGGCTTTCGGCTCCTTCGGTTCGGCCTTGTTGATGGTCAGGGTCAGCAGGCCGTCCTTGAAGCTGGCCTTGACGCTGTTCTCATCCACATTGTCCGGCAGGGTGAAGCGGCGCATGAAAGTGCCGTAGAACCGCTCGATGCGGTGCATCTTCTTGTCCTCGGTCTCCTCTTCCTGTTTGCGCTCGCCCTTGATGGTAAGGACGCCGTCATGCACGGTGACCTTGACGTCGTCCTTGGACATACCGGGCAGTTCGGCCTCCACGGTAAAGGCCTGGTCGGTTTCCTTGATATCCACCGCCGGAGCCCAGTCGCTGCGGCTGAACAGGTCCTTGCCTTCCCGCTCGCCGGCCCGGGTCAGCCCGAACATCCGGTTGTAGCGGTTCATCAGGTCTTCGAATTCATTGATCGGATTCCAGCGTGTCAGGTTGCTCATGGTCATTCCTCCTTGGTATGAAAACGAATCTGAAAATGTGTTATCAGCTTCGCTCGCGGAACAGCTCCCTGCCGGCGGCGCCAACCGGCCGGTTATCCGTGAACATCTGCTATTTGCGAATATAGGCGCTTCCGTTTGGTTTTCAAGGGCGGATGTGGTTGAAATTTGACCGGCATCAATCGGGCG
The DNA here is from genome assembly GCA_018623515.1 of Marinobacter sp. Classification (GTDB taxonomy): domain Bacteria; phylum Pseudomonadota; class Gammaproteobacteria; order Pseudomonadales; family Oleiphilaceae; genus Marinobacter. The sequence continues at coordinate 7,802 of JAAZVL010000089.1, read as the reverse complement.
GGTCTCTGGTCAGGGGGCCCGGTAATGGTGATGGAGGAAGGCCCGGAAACGGCTCATGGGAGCGCCGGGTGTCGCCATTGCCGGCCGGGTCCCGGACCGGAAACCGGGCAACTCGCCGGACAGGAACGGCGCGACCAGCGCCGGGTCATTGCTGATGACATGCACGATAACGTCCCGGCTGGTGTTTTCGCCGGTAATCAGGGGCGCCGGCTGGTGATCACCGAGAACGAACATGAGGGCGTTCTCCCTTAAATGGCGGGCGGCAAAGCCGCTTGCCACCGCCAGGGCATAATCCGTCGCCCGGGCATAATGCTGACGCACCCGGTCCGGGTCGCGCCAGAGCGAGGCCGGCGCTTCCCCGACACCCTCCCATTGTCGGAACACCTGACCATTGCCGATGCTGTCCCATTGTTCGAGCACTGGCAGTATGGGCACCCAGGGCGCGTGGCTACTGATCAGTGCCAGCTCCGCAAACATCGGCCCGGGGCTGTCCTGGCGGTGGCGCCCGAACCAGTGCCAGGTGTACTGATCCGGCATGGTGACCCAGTTAAAGGCAGGGCCCTGGTACCCGAGGTCATCGTGATCGAAGATACGGTCATAGCCCAGCAGCTTGCCCTCCGGCCAGGGTTCGGTGATCGCCGGCATGACTGCCAGGGTCTGGTGGCCGGTATGGCGGAAGTCATCCACCAGCGACGGGTAGTCGCTGCTCAGCAGCGTTTCGTAGGCCAGCTGATTCTGGATCCATTGCCCGCTGAGCACCGACAGGTGGCCGAGCCAGGACTGGCCGCCCTGGATCGGGGACTCCAGACGACCGGTCGCCACCGTCAGGCCCGCCTGCGCCAGTTCCTCCGCCATGGCGTCCAGCCGGGGGCCGATCACGGACCGGTAGGGCTCATCGGTCAGGGTGGTGATGCCATAGGATTCGATGAAGGCCAGGATCACATCGGTGTCTGCCAGGCGCGCCAGCTCCTGGGGCTCGCCGACCTCCCCCTGCCCCCGCAGCTGCTCGGCAAATGCCTCGATGGTGCGATGGGTGTGGGCAATCAGGGAGCCCTGGTTGGCGACAAAAGCCAGGGCGGGACTACCCACCCAGGGCGTGACGGCCATGGCGGTCACCAGGCCGGTTATCAGTAACAGGGGCTTGCCAGCGGATTCGGGCGAGTGCCGGGCCAGGCGTTCTGTGAGTAACATGAACAACCTGGCGAGCCCGGCCAGGGCAAGGGCCAGTAACAGCAGGGCAGACAGGGCACCCGCAATGCCCAGGTTGGTGCGCAGAAGATGCCAGGCAGCATCCACCAGGCCCACCTCGAGGTACAGGTTGAGTCCCCGCCCCAGGCTTTCACGGATCAGTGCATCGGCCACGACCAGAAGAACCAGGACAGCGTAAGCTATCGCCAGGGCGCCGATCGCACGCCCCGGTGGTCGTTGCTGCAGCGCCAGTAACGTCCAGATGGCCAGAGCCTCCACCGTTAGCCACGGCATCCCGTCCGGCACTGCCAATGCGGGTACCAACAGAAGTCCGTTGAGTAACAGGAAGGCTATGACGATCAGGATGCGGCTTCGATCCATTGCTGTTCCATCAGTTTATTACCAACCCCCGCGGGTTCCGGGCGTCGCTCCAGGGTCTGTGCCAGTCGGGCCAGAACAGCGCCCCAGGGGGTGTCCGGATCGGCCTGCCATGCCCGGTCGTGCAACGTCCTGAGCGACTCGGGATGCTCGCAAAGCAGCGTGATCTCCGCCTCACTGAGTGCCCGGCTGCCGGCACTGGCGCAGCGTTCCACCAGTTGATCCAGCCGTTGCTGTTTCCTGCCGTGCAGGCCCTGCTGCGGTCTGGCAATCATGCCTGGCGAAGGCGGTGTCAGTACCTGTTGCTCGAACCGGTTCAGGGCGGGCCAGAACTGCCCCAGCCTTGTGCCTGCCTCTGCCCGCTCCAGGACCGGCGGTTGCCGGACCTGCTCGGGCACGGACCACCAGCGCCAGGCAGGAACCGGGCTGGCCAGCCACCGGGCCAGAACGGGTGCTGCCAATACCGGCAGAATAACCGGCAGAGCCCAGGGTGTGAGTTCGGGCGTCTGCCATTGGACCAGTAACAGCGCCGAGGCGGCTGTGGTCATGGGCCAGATGAAGGGCCACCAACGGGTGGCGCTTTGCTCGCCAACGGTCCGGTTCTGACCCTGCCACCCGATGCGGACATTCAGCAATGCCCGGGTAACATGAACACTGTGGACCACCATGCGCACCGGTGCCAGGATCAGTGCCACCAGCGTTTCGCTGACCGCACTGGCCAGCAGTCGGGCTGGCCCGCCAAACAGGCTCGTCCGGCGGGCCAGTGCCTGATCCGTCAGGGCCAGGATCCGGGGCCCGATGAGCAGGGTTGCGGTGATTGCCATCAACAGGTAACTGGCGCTGCCGAGGCCCGCGCTGCCCCCGAGCAATCCTGGCAACACCGGTGGCGAGGACTCGCTGTGCACACTCAGGTAACCGGACAGCCCCAGAAACCCCACCCACAGGGGCGAGGCCAGGTAGCACAGGATCCCGGTCACCAGGGCCAGGCGGTGGACCGGGCGGAGGCCGTCCAGCGTGGCCAGCAACCACAGATGCTGCAGGTTGCCCCGACACCAGCGTTGATCACGGATCAGGTCATCCTCCAGGGTGGGCGGAGATTCCTCGAAACTGCCGCCTATGGATGGCTCCAGCCAGACTTCCTGCCCGGCCCGCCCCATCAGTGCCGACTCGATGTAATCGTGACTGAGCACCGGACCGCGAAACAGCCCGGGCCCCCGGAGCCGCCGCAGCCCGCAATGGCGCATGAAGGAAGAGGTGCGGAGAATGGCATTGTGGCCCCAATAGGTGGCGTCGCCCAGCTGGACGGCCGCGAGGCCGGCGCTGAAGAGCCGGCCGTAGCAACGGTTCGCAAACTGCTGCAGCCGGGCGAACCGGGTCCGGGCCCGGGCCAGGCGTGGTGCGGTCTGGATGATCCCTGCCCGGGGCCGGTGCTCCATCAGCTGGACCAGCCGGACCATGGCACCGGCTTCCAGCAGGCTGTCGGCATCCAGTACCACCAGATACCGGTAGTGCTTGCCCCAGCGGCGCAGGAAGTCAGCAATGTTGCCGCTCTTGTAGTTGAGCCGGATTCGCCGCCGACGGTAGAAGATTCTGGGATGGCCGCCCAGTCGGGCGCAGAGATCGGCACAGGCCGCCTGCTCCTCAAGCCAGATTTCCGGGTCCGCGCTGTCCGAGAGCACATAGAAATCGAACGGTTCCAACTCTCCCCGATGTTGAAGGTCCCGGTAAATGGCCGCCAGATTATTCAGGGTCCCCTGCACCGGTTCATGGCAGATGGGCATGACCACGGCGGTGCGGGGCAGTTCGGCCGAGACCTCGGCCGGACACTGGCGATCCAGGCTCCAGGGGTCTCCACCGCGGCGTAGGAAGAAAAAGCCGAAGACGGCGGTCCAGAATCCCAGACCGATCCAGAGGAACAGCATGGCGAAAACCGCCAGCAACAGCACGGACGCCCATCCCGATGCGCCTGCCGGAAGGCCCTGTTGCAGCAGCCACAGACCGGCAAGCGTCTGGCTGATCACCAGGGTGGCAAGCAGCCAACGACGCCGTCGGGCGACAGAAAGCCAGGGCTGGTCAGCCACCGGGATACCCGATACTGCCCCGAATCAGGCGCGGCGGTGCCAAGGTTTGCGACTGGTCGGGCAAATCGAACCATTGGTGCAGTCCTGGCAGCAGATTGGCTGCGGTCAGTGCCTGACGGCCAGCCCGGTAGCGACTGACATACTCCTGCAGGCGCACACAGGTCGCGGGGCCGGTGTCGTGGCCGGCAGCCCGGAGGTAAAGCAGCGCACGCTGGTAGAGGGGATCGGTAACGTCCATGAGAGTCTCCCGGAGTCTCGATAGCTGGGAAACATACGGAGATCCCTCAAGGTTCAGACCACTCAGGGTCTAACTCTGACTGTTCTCGCCGAGGTACTCATCCTTCAGTTTGACGTAATTCGCGGCGGTGTACTTGAAGAAAGTCTTTTCTTTGTCGGTGAGCGGCCGGGCCTGTTTGGTCGGCGACCCCACATACAGGTAACCGGATTCCAGGGTCTTGCCCGGCGGCACCAGACAGCCGGCGGCGACGATCACCTCGTCTTCAACGACCGCGCCATCCATGATGATGCAACCCATGCCGACCAGTACCCGGCTGCCGATGGTGCAGCCATGCAGCAGGGCCTTGTGGCCGACGGTGACATCGTCGCCCAGGGTCAGCGGATAGCCGCCGGGGTTGTAGTCACTGGCATGGGTAATATGAAGCACGGAGCCATCCTGAATGCTGCACCGATCCCCGATCCGGATCTGGTGCATGTCACCCCGCACCACCGTCATCGGCCAGATCGACACGTCCTCACCGGTCTGGACATCCCCGATGACCACGGCACTGGGATCGACCCAGCACCGTTCCCCAAAATGTGGCGTAATACCCTTGTGAGAGCGTACATTCGTCATTACATATACCTTTGTCTGGTTTGCCCCGAGGCTTGGGGCACCTGTGGGAGAGACCCTTCCAAAACTGTGCGGAGCCATGGATGGCGGAGCTCAAGCGTCACATGGACGTGCCGCAAGGAGCGTGTTTTGGAAGGGTCTCTCCCACAGGTGCCTGCCCCGCTAGTAGAGGCACCGAAACTACCTTAGATGCAAAGAGCTGAGAAGAGGACTTATGAATAACCCTTTATTGACCGACGATCTGTTGCCGAAGTTTGACCACGTGCGCACCGAGCACATGGAAACGGCGATTGACCAGATTCTCAGCGAGAACCGCATGAAGATCAGCCAGCTCGCCGAGCAGGAAGATCCCACCTGGGATACCCTGGCCCAGCCCATGCAGGCGCTGGAAGACAAACTCTCCAACGCCTGGTCGGTGATTTCACACCTGAACGGGGTGATGAACAACGACGAGCTTCGAAAGGTCTACAAGAACTGCCTCGAGAAGCTGACCGAGTACAGCACCGAGATCAGCCAGAACGAAGCCCTGTGCAACGCCTACAAGAAACTGGCGGCCCGGGACGACTTCAAGGACCTTAGCGAGCCCCAGCGCAAGTCGGTGGAAAATACCCTCCGTGATTTCCACCTGGGTGGCGTCGACCTGCCCGTGGACAAGAAAAAGCGCTATGCCGACCTGTCCCGGGAGCTGGCGGAGCTGTCCAACAAGTTCAGTGACAACGTACTGGATGCCACCCAGCACTGGTACAAGCACATCACCGACGTGGACGAGCTGTCCGGCCTGCCGGAAACCGCCATCGAGGGCGCGAAGCAGGCGGCCCGCCAGAAAGAACTGGATGGCTACGTGATCACCCTGGATTTCCCCAGCTTCTATCCCGTCATGACCTACTGCGACAACCGGGACCTGCGCAGGGAAGTCTACGAGGCCTTTGTCACCCGCGCCTCCGACCAGGGTCCCGATGCAGGTACCTGGGACAACACCCCGGTGATGGCGGAAATCCTGAAGCGTCGCCATGCCCTGTCCCAGCTGCTGGGGTTCAGTAACTACGCCGAGCGCTCCCTGGCCACCAAGATGGCCCGCAGCGTGGATGAGGTGCTGGAGTTCCTGAACCAGCTGGCCGAAAAATCCAAGCCGGTGGCGGAGAAGGAATTTGCCGAACTGAAGGCCTTCGCCAAAGACGAACACGGCGTGGAGGATCTGCAGGCCTGGGATATCGGTTACTACAGCGAGAAGCTGCGCCAGAAGCAGTACGACATCTCCCCGGAAACCCTGCGCCCCTGGTTCCCCGTCAACAAGGTGGTGCCGGGCCTGTTCCGGGTCGCCGAGAAGCTGTTCAATGTCCAGATCGAGGAACACCCGGAAGTCGAAACCTGGCACGAGGACGCCACCGCTTACTGCATCAGTCGCCATGGCGAACCAGTGGCCTGGTTCTACCTGGACCTGTTCGCCCGTCAGGGCAAGCGCGGTGGTGCCTGGATGGCCGACTGCCGGGTGCGCTGGCGTGATCAGCGCGGCCGCCTGCAGCTGCCGGTGGCGTTCCTGACCTGTAACTTCACACCGCCGGTGAATGGCAAGCCGTCGCTGCTGACCCACGACGAAGTCACCACACTGTTCCACGAGTTCGGGCACGGCCTGCACCACATGCTGACCCAGGTGGACGTACTGGACGTATCCGGTATCAATGGCGTGGCCTGGGACGCAGTCGAGCTGCCCAGCCAGTTCCTTGAGAACTGGTGCTGGAACCCGGAATCTCTGGCGCTGATCGCCAGTCACCACGAAACCGGCGAGCCGCTGCCGGAAGACCTGCTGCAGAAACTGCTGGCGGCCAAGAACTTCCAGTCCGGCATGGCCATGGTGCGTCAGCTGGAGTTCTCCCTGTTCGACTTCCGCCTGCACGCGGAATTCACCGACGACGCGCCCACCAACCCGCTGGACATGCACCGCAAGGTGCGCGAAGAGATCGCCGTGGTGGAAGCACCGGAGTTCAACCGCTTCCCTAACGCCTTCTCCCACATCTTCGCCGGCGGCTACGCGGCGGGCTATTACAGCTACAAGTGGGCGGAAGTGCTCGCGGCGGATGCCTTCTCCCTGTTCGAGGAAAAAGGCATCTTCGATCCGGAAACCGGCAATGCCTTCCTGCAGAACATCCTGGAGAAAGGCGGCTCGCAGGAGCCCATGGAACTGTTCAAGGCCTTCCGCGGTCGAGAGCCTCAGGTGGATGCCTTGCTGAGACAATCCGGCATCACGGACGAAGCCGCCTGATACAATGTCGGTAATTGGCCGGGTGGAGCGATGCGAAGCCCGGCTGCCGATCTGCAAAACCGGAGTAACCTATGGCAAGTCCGAAACGTTTCATCGCCGGCGCGGTTTGCCCCCGCTGTGCGGAGATGGACAAGATCATGATGTTCACGGATGACAACGACAAGCAGATACGCGAGTGCGTGGCCTGCGGGTTCACCGATGGGTTGTCCGAGGAGCCGGATACCCAAGTGCTGGAGCTGGAAACCCGGGTGAACAAGCGCAAGAACGAGGATGATCACACCGTTAAACAGGTGGTGTTCTTCAAGGCTGGTTCTGAGGACTGACTTTGGCCCTAGCCTGGTTGTTGTGGGGGCTTTGAGGGAGTGGGGGTGCTTTCCTTTCGGGCACAAAGAACTCGCTTCGCTCAGACAATTGTGCCCTGCAGGAAAGCACCCCCACTCCCTCTCTCACGGACCACTTCGATATGTCCAAAATACCGTTTAGGTGTTGATTGGATTTCTCGAAAAGTGGCCCTGATTTCCGGGATTTTCCCGCAGCATGAAACGGCGGAAGATGAACGCTTAAAAGATCCCTTCTGTTTTTCTTTGATATACCTTTTAGTTCAGTGAACGAGGGGGCGGGGTACCTTTTCTGCCGGGCACAATTGTCTGAGCGAAGCGAGTTCTTTGTGCCCAGAAGAAAAGGTACCCCGCCCCCTCAAAGCCCCCAAAACCAGCAGGCTACAAAAGAACGGCGTACTCCAAGTGTCAGAGCACCATAGCCGCCAACCACCCAAAGCCGAGCAACGGCAGGTTGTAGTGCAGGAAGGTCGGCACCACCGTATCCCAGATGTGGTTGTGCTGACCGTCGACGTTCAGGCCGGCGGTGGGACCGAGGGTGGAGTCGGAGGCCGGAGAGCCGGCGTCACCCAGGGCGCCGGCGGTGCCGACCAGGGCTACGATGGCCAGGGGGCTGAAGCCCATCTGCAGGGCCAGCGGGACGTACAGGGCCGCGATGATGGGAATGGTGGAGAAGGACGAGCCGATACCCATGGTGATCAGCAGGC
>JAAZVL010000016.1 GCA_018623515.1 Marinobacter sp. | reverse complement strand
TCTTCTGACCCCTTTTTAGCGGGAAACTCGGGGTCGGAAGAACAAGTTCATCAGACCCCTTACTTCAATCTCGAAAATGGGGTCAGATGAAGGCTTTCATCAGACCCCGGAGTCGTCAGCCCCCTACTTATTCTTCAGCCTTTGCTCTGGGCAAACAGCTGGTCCAGCTTCTGCTCGAAGTCGTGGTAGTTCAGGAAATCATACAGTTCCATCCGGGTCTGCATCAGGTCAACCACGTCTTTCTGATCGCCCTTCTCCAGGATGTTCTTGTAAACGGTCAGGGCGGCCTTGTTCATGGCGCGGAAGGCGCTCAGTGGATACAGGACCATGCCGGCGCCGGCGTCGGCCAGCTCTTTCTTGTTGTAGAGCGGGGTTGCGCCGAATTCGGTGATGTTGGCGAGAATCGGCACATCCAGGGCCTCGGCGAAGGCTTTGTAGTCGTCCAGCTCATGGACCGCTTCGGCAAAAATGCCGTCAGCACCGGCTTCAATGCAGGCCTTGGCGCGATCGATGGCCGCTTCCAGACCTTCCTTCTGGAAGGCATCGGTACGGGCCATGATGAAGAAGTCGTCGTCCTGGCGGGCGTCAACGGCGGCCTTGATGCGGTCTACCATTTCTTCCTTGGAGACGATTTCCTTGTTCGGGCGGTGGCCACAGCGCTTCTGGGCAACCTGGTCTTCGATATGGACTGCGGCGGCACCTGCACGCTCCATCTCACGGATGGTACGGGCAATGTTGAATGCACCACCCCAGCCGGTGTCGATGTCCACCAGCAGCGGCAGTTCTGTGGCGGCGGTGATGCGCCGCACGTCTTCCACCACATCGTTCATCGTTGTCATACCCAGGTCCGGAAGACCATAGGAGGCGTTGGCGACACCACCACCGGAGAGGTAGATGGCCTGGTGGCCGACCTTCTCCGCCATCATCGCGGCGTAGGCATTGATGGTACCCACAATCTGCAGGGGCTGGTTGTCTTTCAGGGCCTTGCGGAAGCGGGCTCCCGGGGAGAGTTTGTTGGACATGGTGTTGGCCTCGTGTTGTTCGGAATTTTGTGTTGGTTCGTGAAGTTGGGGTCTGAGCCCGTTCGGGGTCAGCCCCCTTGGTCAGCTTTAAATTGTCAGGACGCCTTCCTCGATTTTCTTCTCTATATTCATGCGCGCGGCATTAATGTGTCGTTTCATCAGGAATTCGGCGAGCTCACCGTCCCTCTGGGCAATGGCCTCGACGATACGGCGGTGTTCACGAAGCGCCAGGTGCGGGCGCCCGGCGGAGGTGCTCAGTCGGTACCGGTACATCCGGACCATGTAGTAAAGGTCACCCAGCAGCATCTGGGCAAGCTTGGCATTGCGGCTGCCGGTAGCGATGCGGTGGTGGAAGTCGTAATCGCCTTCGGCCTGATAGTAGGCCTGGCCCTGGGCCTGTTCGATCATCTTCTCGTGGCTGTCCAGGGTGGCCTGCAACTCGGCGATTTCCTCGTCGGTCATCCGTTCGGCAGCCTGGCGCGCGGCCAGCCCCTCCATGACCTCGCGGATCCGGTAAAGCTCCAGCAGCTCGGCGGCGCTGACAGAAACCACTTTGACGCCCGCGTGTGGTCGACGCACCAGCAGCCCACGGGACTCCAGGCGACCAAGCGCTTCGCGCAGCGGTCCCCGGGTCAGATTGAACCGGGAGCAGAGCTCAACTTCACCGATCTTCTCGCCGGGAGCGAGCTCGCCTGTGACGATGGCCGTTTGTAAACAATCAAACGCTTCGTCGGCTCGGGTCTGGGATTGGAGAGTAGCTTCAGCCATGGCTTGTCAACAATAGTTACTTGATTGGGCACAAATCTACGCCCGGACGCAGTTATTGTCAACAAAACATACAGGAGCACCGCCGGATTGTTAACATATCCCTGAATTCTAATAAAGTTTTCGGTCGTCCGGCGCAGGCGGGAAATACTGGTAGAGCCAGGTCTCGGTGATGGGCTCGCCATTGAGACTCAGGTAAAGACGCAGCTCGATCGGTTCCTCGGACCCGTCCGGCACCAGATCAAACATCGCCCGATACCCATCAATTGCGGCCAGTGGCCTCGCCGAGGTGATCTCCACCCTGCCCCGACTGACCGAGATTTCCGGGATGACTTCGGCTTCCTCCGCCAGCATCTGCAGCGGCCCACCGGCAAAATCGACCACAAAGCGCCAGGAGAAATACTTGCGCTCCTGGCCGACCACACCGCCCAGGCCAGTCCGGGTTGCCGCTACTGAAGCCAGCTCGTAGGGTTGAACCGGTGCCCGCTCTCCCCAGTGAAGCCGGTACGAAAAGAGGTACTCCCGCCCGGCTTGCAGGGGTTGTTCCGGGTGCCAGAAGGCCACGATGTTATCGAAGGTTTCGTCAACGGTCGGGATCTCAACCAGATCAATACTGCCTTTGCCCCAGCTTTCTCGCGGCTCAACCCAGACGCTGGGCCTGCGATCGTAAAACACCCCGTCATCCTGGTAGTGATCGAAGTTGCGATCACGCTGGAGCAGGCCGAATCCCCGGGGATCCCGGTCCGAAAAACTGCTGAATCCGAGCCTGCGGGGATTCCTCAGCGGCCGCCACAACCACGCTCCGCCTCCGGTCAGCATGGCCAGACCGTCGGAGTCATGAATCTCCGGCCGCCAGTCGTAATCCATTCGCTTACTGTTTTCACCCACCTGGTACATGCTGGTCAGCGGGGCAATCCCCACCCGTTCCATCTGCTTGCGCGGGTATAAGGCGACATCCACATCCATCACCAGGTTACGCCCGGGATCGATCGTGAAGGCATAGGCGCCGGTGGTACTTGGCGAATCCAGCAGCGCCCATACCCGCAGCACCCGTTGATCCTCAGCCGGCCGCTCCAGCCAGAAAGCAGTGAACCTCGGGAACTCCTCTTCTTTCCCGGTCCCCGTATCGATGGCCAGCCCCCTGGCCGAGATGCCGTATTGCATCTCCGATCCGACTGCCCGGAAATAGCTCGCGCCGAGGAAGGATGCGACATCCAGCTGGAAATTCGTATGGTAGTGCACCCGGAAACCGGCAAATCCCAGATCCTCGGGGAGCTCCCCGAGGGGCTGCTCGCCCTCATAGGAAAAATAGTCCGGGTTGTAGGCCAGCTCGGTCGCCTTGCCGTCCTGCACTTCATGAATCCTGACCGGGGCCAGGAAAAACAACCCCAGGTGAAATAGCTGAACCTGGAAAGACGATGCTGTCTCTCGCCACAAGGCATGATTTTCCCGGAACCGGATCGCCTGATAGTCATCCCAGGAGAGCTTTTTCAGGACGTCGGGCACCTCCCCCTCATGATCCTGGTAGGGTTGGGCAGCCAGGTTTCGGGCCTGCCCCTTGAGCCAGGCATAACTGAATGGCTTGCCGTCGGCCCCGACAGCCGCCCCCGAACCTTCAGGCGCAGCAACCACCCGGAGCGCCAGCCCATAACTTACCGCGGACGCCAGCCACACCTTGAGTAAGGTTCTCCTGTCCACAACAATCTCCTCCCGTATGATTCAAGGTTTTACGTCAGGGTTCAGGAATCGTTCTCCCGTGCCAGTCGCTGAACGCATCGGCCCCAGTAATCCGACGGCGGCGCGCACCAGGCCTTGCGATGCAACTCCCTGAGTGAACTTCGGTCCTGCAGCACCTGGCTGAGTTCGGCTGCTGAGAGTGCGTCCGGCCCATCCTGAAGGCATCGGATGACGGCCGCTTTGAGGTGTTCGCCACGCACAGCCGTTCGATGGTCCCGGGCCAGCGACCAATGAAGCCGGTTCAGGTCGGGGCTCAGAACGGCATGCTCCACCGGGCGCAATCCGGTGTCGGGTTTGATCTGCGCACGGGCAGTACGGGCATCCTCCAGAATGGCCAGGCGCTTCCCTTCCTCAGGAATAGCCAGGAGGCGCCGCGCCCTGAGACGCCGGCCGATGGACACCCGACTCAGCAGAACAGACGTTGGCACCGCCAGCACCAACGGCAGGGCAACCGGGAGGGACCAGAGAAAAAACAGGCGGTCCAGGGACCAGGCAAAGGCCGACCAGCCAACCCCGATGACCATGCCCGGGAGCTGGGTCCGCAGTGCCTCGGACCAGGTTGTTTCCTCCGTCCGGTTCTGCCCCGCCCACTTGAGAGAGACATTAAACAGTGCCGCGAGTACGAAACGGCTGTGAGCCAGCATGCGCAGGGGTGCCAGCAGGACCGACACCGCGATTTCAATGAGCACACTCACAGTCAAACGACCCAGGCCCCCGAAACCCTTTGCCAGGTGGTGCACAATGGCGTCAACCAGGGCCAGGATTTTGGGCAGGAACAACAGCACCGCCGTACTCAGGGCCAGCGCAAGTGCCCACTCAGGCCGCCACTCGGGCCAGAGAGGAAACAGTCCCTGGTGCCCATCGGGAAAATAATCAATCGGGGCGAGGGTCATCCGGGCTGCCTCGACGGTGGTGCAGATCAGAAACAGCAACCACAACGGCGAAGCCAGATACGCCATGATCCCATTCAGGAACGCCATCCGATGGGCAAACCGGAGCCCGGGTGCTGTCAGCATGATCCACAGATGCTGGAGATTACCCTTGGCCCAGCGGTTGTCCCGAACCAGTTCGTCGGACAGCGTCGGCGGTGATTCCTCGAAGCTTTCACCCAATCCGGGCTCCAGCCACACTTCATAGCCGGCCCGGCCCATATAAGCCGCTTCGACAAAATCGTGGCTCATGATGGGACCACCAAAAATCCCGGGGCCGCGCAGCTTTCTCAGGCCACAATGGCGCATGAAAGGCCGAACCCTGAGTATGGCGTTGTGTCCCCAGAAGGCGGCATCCCCCATCTGGATGGCCGCCAGCCCGGTCGCAAACAAGGGGGAATAGAAACGGTTGCCAAATTGCTGGATCCGGGCAAACAGCGACTGGCCGTTTATGATGTTCGGATTGGTCTGAAGAATACCGACCCGGGGCTCAAGCTCCATGAGCCGCACCATCCGGACCAGGGTGCGACCACTGACCAGGCTATCGGCATCCAGCACCACCATGTATTCGTAATGCCGGCCCCACCTGCGCAGGAAATCGGCCACATTCCCGCTCTTGTAGTTCAGGTTCACCGGGCGACGCCGATAGAACAACCGGCCCTCGGCCCCCAACTCCCTGACCAGATCGTGCCATGCAGCCTGTTCTGCAAGCCAGGTATCCGGATCGCGGCTGTCCGAGAGAATAAAGAACTCGAAATGGTCGAGCTGGCCATTGCGCTCAAGATCCCGGTAGACCGCCTTCAGGCCGCTGAATGTCCAGTGAACCGGCTCATGGTAGACCGGCATCACGATTGCCGTCCGGGCCAAAGGGACTGACTCGAGGTCCCGGTCCTTATGCCGCCTCAGCAACGAGTACCGGTCACCTCCCCGGAGCCTGAAGGCAAACCCGAACGCCGCAACCCAGAAACCGACGGCAATCCAGGCGTAAAGCACGGCAAACAGCCCGAGAATCGCCAGTTCCAGCCAGGTTCCGCCATGATAGGGCAGCACCCACAGCAGGTAATAACAGGCCACCAGCGTCTGCCCGAGCACCAGGACAATGAGAAGGGCCCGGCGGAAGGCGGCGACCGTCCTCCAGCGCGGGGAGCTTTCGACCGCGCCCGCTTCGCAAAGGTCAGACATCACGACCGTATCCGATGCTGCCCCGGCACAGTCCAGGGGTCGCTTGGGGAGGGTTCGTCCCAGGCAGCTCAAAATGGTCGGGAATGCGTTCCATGACTGACTGGAGGAGCGCGTCGCCCTGGCCGTCCTCCCCGGCCGAGGCAACCGATTCTTCAATCAGATGGAGTAGCGTGCGGTAAGTCTCCACCGTCATTTCCACTCCGGAAGCCTTGAGATAGGTGAAGGCCCGATTAAAAACATCCTGCAAGGAGATGTCTGCCACGGCCTGGTTCCTCCCTGAAAATGGCTATTGCAGTTGTCTTCGCAGCCCCGTGGAAGGGCCAAGCTGATAGGTCCAGGTTTCACTGACAGGTTTTCCGTCGGCGGACAGGGAGCCCCGCAGCGCCAGCCGTTTACCCTGCTCCGGCCTGACCAGTATCGACAGCCTCCAGCCGTGCCTGGCCTCGATGTATTCGGCAAAATGCTCGATGATTTCGCCCTCGCCACTGGCACTGACTTCGCTAACCACAGCCGCATCAGGATCCAGTCGGTCCATGACTCCACCCTCGAAATCCACGATGAAGCGGTAAGCCCCTTCAACCTCACCACCGCCAGGCTGGGCTCCGTTGCCGACAAACGTCCGTACTGCCTGGGCCAGCGGGTGCCCGGTAATGCCCGGCGGTCCGAACGTCAGCGAGTAAGTCAGGAACCGGCTGTCTCCTGCAGCAACCTGCTGGCGCGGTTTCCAGAACGCAACGATGTTGTCATTCACCTCGGAGTCGGTTGGAATTTCCACCAGCACCACCTCGCCGTTGCCCCAGTCTTCCCCCGGTTCGATCCAGGCACTGGGCCGGAGGTCGTACCTTGCCTCGCTGTCCTCGAAACGGGAAAACTCGCGATCACGCTGGATCAGGCCAAAGCCACCGAGATTCCGGACCTGGTGAAACCCCAGTTCAAGTTCGGCGGGATTCAACAGGGGGCGCCACAACCATTCGCCGGACTCCTGATCGTGGATCAGCAACCCATCAGAATCGTGCACCTGTGGGCGCCATTGCCCCCGGGGACGCAGGGTGTTTTCACCGTAGTAGAACATCGAGGTAAGCGGTGCCAGCCCCAGCTGGTCAACCTCCGCGCGGAAAAACAGCCGGGCACTGACGTCAAGCTTCAAGGCCTTCCCGGGGTGGACCACGAATCGATAGGCGCCGGTGAGGCTGGGGCCATCAAGCAGCCCGTACACCACCATGGAGTTGCTACCGGCTTTCGGTCGCTCCAGCCAGAATTCCCGGAACACGGGAAATTCCTCACCGGAGGCCAGGCCGGTATCGATGGCAATCCCCCGAGCAGAAAGACCAAAACGCTGCCCTGCTCCCACACCACGAAAATAACTGGCACCGGCGAAGACGAGGAATTGGTTGTGGACCTCCGGATCGGCCAGCGGATAGGTTAGCTTGAACCCTGCGTAGCCAAGATCAGCCGGCACCCGCTTTGCCAGCTCGGTTGTTGGATAATCGAACAGGGTTTTATCAAATCCGAGTGGGTGAACACCCTCCCGATCAACCACATTCAGGGCCACGGGGTGCCGATAGAAACTTCCGGTGGGCATCATCATCACCCGGAATTGCGAACGCCCACCCCGCCAGAGACTGGCTTGGGGCCGGAACCGGATGGACTGATATTGCTCATAGCTGAGATTCCGCAGGAACTCAGGAACCGTCTCGAGCGTCTGGTATTCCTCGCCGGCGAGCTCCTTTGCCTTCGCAATTACATCATCAAATCCGAATGCGCCGGCCGGCCCCGAGAGGGCAAACAGCACGAAAACGACGAGTGCAAACTTGAGATTCCGGTTACCGACCATTCTGAAAACTCCCTGTTTTCCGTCCTTTGAATGTAACACTTGTGGCGGAGACGGCCACAAGTGACATCTTGGTAACGGCTAATTAAGGGATTTCAGATGCCCATTCGCAGGGACAGCGCAACATCCGGGGCAGAGGGAATCTCCACACTGGAGCGGCCCGAATCGAGCAGGCGACCAACCGTCATGTTGGCCCGGAACCTGTCCGCATTGATGTTGAAGGAGATTTCACCGGCACTGATGGCCGAGAGCCTTTGCTCGTCACCGGTTTCATCTGGCGCCCACCCACGCATCAGCGAAAACGACACGGAAGACTGGAACCGGGAAGCAAAGGGCAGGTTCCAGGACGGGCTGCCCGCATCAAGCCTGAGCCAGCCACCTTCGGTACTGGTAACGGACTGGCCGTTGAAACCGGACATCAGTGCAGCCCCCCCGACAGTAATCCGCTCCGATCCAGGCAGATCCTCTGGTGCGAACTGGTAACGCCCGCCCAGATCCAGGCTCCAGGCCAGCACCTGCTTTTGCAGCAATGCCGCCAGCTCGACGCGATGAAACCGGGTGCGGTCGTCGGTCTCGCCCTCGACATAATCCGTGCTCCGGTACTCCATCCCGCCAACCGCAGTCAACCGGGTCGAAGCCCGGAGCCCACCTGTCAGCTGCTGTACGCTGGCACATTTCAGGCCGATACTCGACAGCTGGTGCGCGGAATCACGAACCCACTCGGATTCTTCATAGACACTGAGGGTGCTGCCGGTGTGGCGGATAACCTGGTGGAGGTCCAGACCCAGGAACGATCCCAATGACCGGGTCGCTGTCAACCGGTAAAAACTGCGATTACCACTGGTATCCCGCTGCTGGCCCGGCTCTTTCACAACACCCCGAAACTCGCTTTCTTCGACTTCCAGTACGAGATGATTCCCGATCAGAGGCATGGCATAACGTAGCGCAAGGGACTGCTCCCCATCCCCTTCCTTGCGGGAGGCAGTATCCCGGAAGCGAAGGCCGAGCTCGTGCCGGGACCAGATAATGCCGTTGCCTGACAGTGCCAGGTGGCCAGCGGAACGATCGTTATTCTGGTTGGAGTTTCCGGACACTTCGATCCGGTCGGAAAGGTAGTCTGTCACCGAGTCGAGGATACTGGTGGCCTGATACACCCATGTCGTCGCCATGCCTCGATCCTGGGCTGCAGGCGCAAAAGAGGGCACCAGCGCGCACAAAATCAGTGCAACAATGTTCAGCGCTCGCAAAGCCCGGCCCTCTCCGATAACCCGAAAAATTACCGTTACGTTATATAAGAGAGCCGGCTTATCTTACAGCCGATGTTGCCAAACTTTACAATTTTAATCAGGCAATCAGTGCGCTATAAACAAAACCTCACACTTTCTCTTAACAAATGTGCGGCTTACTCGACGGTAACCCACGGATTTGCAGATCCAATGCCCCATGCCTGCATTTTGCCCTCCGAATTGGGTTAAACTCGGCACACTTTGTGTTTGTACTGGATTACCTCAACTCTTAAGGACAACTGGAATGATCAAGAAATGCCTGTTCCCCGTTGCCGGCTACGGTACCCGCTTCCTGCCAGCCACCAAGGCCATGCCCAAGGAGATTCTTCCTGTCGTGAACAAACCCCTGGTGCAATACGGGGTTGAGGAAGCGGCTGCGGCAGGAATCCATGAGTTCGGATTCGTGACCGGACGGGGCAAACGCGCAATCGAAGACCATTTCGACATCAGCTACGAGCTGGAACACCAGATTGCGGGATCAGGCAAGGAAGATCTGTTGACCTCCATCCGGGACCTGATCGATCACAACAGCTTTGCTTTCACTCGTCAGAACGAGATGAAAGGCCTGGGGCACGCCATCCTGACCGGCCGCAACCTGGTGGGCGACAACCCGTTCGCCGTGGTTCTGGCAGACGATTTCTGCCTGGGCCCGGAGGATGGCGAAGGCGTGCTTGAGCAGATGGTGAAACTGTACAACCAGTTCCGCTGCTCCATTGTCGCGATCGAGGAAGTGCCCGAGGACGAAACCCACAAATACGGGGTCATCGCCGGTGAATCCATGAAGGACGGGCTGTTCCGGATTACCGATATGGTCGAGAAGCCAGCACCCGAGGACGCCCCGAGCAACCTGGCCATTATCGGCCGCTACATCCTGACCCCGGATATCTTCGACATCCTCGAACGCACTCCGGCAGGCAAGAACGGCGAAGTGCAGATCACCGATGCCCTGCTGGAGCAGGCGAAGAACGGCTGTGTACTCGCCTATCAGTTCAAGGGCCGGCGCTTTGACTGTGGCAGCATCGACGGCTTTGTCGAGGCCACCAACTACGTTTACGAGAACATCTACAAGAAGAAAAAATAAGGCAGATACGGGCCTTCAGCGGCCCAGAAGCTGAAACACCATGCGTCGGTTTTCCGTGGAGGTTCTGCGGAACCGGCGCAGCAGCTCACTCTCCTCGTCCGTCAGCTGGATGCGTTCGATTTCCTGCTCCAGCTCTTTCAGTGCCACCGACAGGTCATCGCTGTTGCTGAACGCAAGGCCCGGCAACTCCAGCTGGCCACCCTCACCCTGGGTTTCCAGGTCCAGCAGATGCTCCAGTGGCGTCTCGGTCTTCAGGCACAGGTCCAACAACTCGACAACGCCCGGGTAACCTCGTTGGCGGGCATCCGTGGCTTCCCAACTGATGACCCTCGCCTCGTCCACACCACACATTTCGGCCACATCCCAGCACGACAGCCGGCCCTGCTCCCGGAGCTGTCGCAGCCGACGGTTGAACGATTGAAGGTACCGCATAGTTGTTTCCTCTCACCCTTCCCGCAGCATCCGATCCGATTCCGCAGACCGCA
Organism: Marinobacter sp.; assembly: GCA_018623515.1. Classification (GTDB taxonomy): domain Bacteria; phylum Pseudomonadota; class Gammaproteobacteria; order Pseudomonadales; family Oleiphilaceae; genus Marinobacter. The sequence goes on along the minus strand of JAAZVL010000016.1, from coordinate 22,866 downwards.
CAGTGAATCAATTCAAAAATGTATCGTACAAATAGCTATGCGCACAATGCGCCTATACTGGATAAACCACGAAAGTGACGGGACGATTATGGCAGAGCAACACCTCGATACCGATCTTGCCTGGCAACTGGTACTGGCTGCGGTCAACCGCAGCAACGTCACCCTGCCGCTGCCCGGCAGTCACGAACCGGCCATCAAACTCAATGGTAAAGGCTGGCAATTACTGAACGATGCCACCCGTGATGCCCGGGATATGTTCGAGTTGTTCCTGCCCCTGTGCCGGCCGGTAGGTGATAGGGCATCTCCCCGGGTGATAGGCCAGCTTGGCCAGAGTCTGGATGGCCGGATTGCCACGGTGACGGGCTGTTCACGGTTCATCAATGGTGATGACGGCATTACCCACCTGCATCGCATTCGCGCTGTCTCGGATGCAGTGGTCGTCGGTGCCGGTACCGCTGTCGCCGACAATCCCCGCCTGACCGTCCGCCGGGTGGCCGGTCGCAATCCGGTGCGGGTGGTCATCGACCGGCGCCGGCGGGTGCCGGAAAGTCACCACCTGTTTACCGACGGGCAGGCTCCCACGCTGCGACTGGTGGCCGGTGATTACCTTGGGAGCTGCGGACAGATTCCGGCTAACGGCATGTTGGAAGTCCCCTGTCTTGGTGATGTGGACAGCGACCAGCCGGTGGATCCGCGGCTGATTCTGCGGGTGCTGGATGACTTCGGATTGCGCAAGGTGTTCATTGAAGGGGGAGGCGTAACCGTGTCGGGATTTCTCAAAGCCGGACTACTGGATCGTCTGCACGTCATGGTCGCGCCCATGATCATTGGCAGTGGCCGCCCCGCTTTCTCCCTGCCCGAAATCGACTTGCTCGACGATGCTTTGCGACCCAGGGCCAAACTGGTGAACCTGGGCAGCGACATGCTGTTCGATCTCGAGTTCAGCGATTGATGGGCGGATTCGTGGCCAGTACCAGCAACCCCGGCAAGCTCGAGATCAGCACCACCACACCGTAGCCCACACTGATGGCGACACCCTGCTCTGCCGGCAAACCGGCCATGGGCCAGAGCACCGCGGCCGCTCCTTCCCGGACACCCCATCCGGCCACCGTCAACGGGATGATCATGCTCAGCAGCAGGAAACTCCCCAGCGCAGCCCAGAGCAGCAAATCCATGACACCTGTGACAAACCCGGCACCGACCGCCAGCACGAGAAACACCGCCAGGTAACTGGCAAGCACAAGGCAAGAGCTCAACAACTGCACCGGCAGTGCAGGCCATTGCCACAGGGCCAGCCGAAGGTGCTCTGCCAGACGACGAATATACGCCGCCACCTTCCCCCCCGAACGGATCAACCAGACCGCTGGCACGAGAATCACCAGGCCCACTGCGGTCCATAACAGGCTGTTCGGGTCGTTGGGGCCCGTCACAGGGACTTGCAGGGACCCCGAAACCAGCAGCCCCGCCAGGGAAACCGCCACCACCAATGCCAGTGTCACCTGCCCGGACAAGCGCTCAATGGCAACCCCGTGGATTGCGGCCAATCGTTGGCCCGTCTCAAGGCTGCTGCGCCAGGCCCGGTTCACATCACCAGCCACGCCACCGGGCAGAATCTGGTTCAGGAAGGTGGCGAGGTAATACTCGCGAACGGCTTGCCCGAGCGACAGCGACAGGCGCAGCCGGGATAACGTGAAACGCCACCGCCAGGCGGACACTACCACCTGCACCACGGTCAGCAGGAACACGGGAATCAGGACCAACGGCGAGATTGTTCGCAGAACCGCCCAGATCCGGGACTGATCCAGGTGCCAGAACACCACGCCGACCAGCACCAGGGTCACCACCCAGCGCAAAGTAAGGCGTACGCGGGCCTGCACGCTAGCCATCGCTCCGGTCCCGGGGCAGCGCCAGCAGATCCTGGTGGGCGACGCTCACCTGCAACTCACCGGATTCAAGCTGCTCAAGCCGACGTTCGAGCCAGGCATCCAGCCAGGCTGATGCCTCCGGCGCCTGTTCCTGCGCCGCGCTCACCCAGCCCCGGAGAAGCGCTTCAATGACGGTGGCATCCTTGCCGTCGAGGTGCCAGGGGCTGGCCTCAACGTACACGGCATAGCCTTCATCGCGCAGCAGGTGACAAAACAGGTGTGTGGCTTCCGGCCCCAAGGCGCTGCCACTGCCCTTGTCCCGGTGCTGATGACTGTTGACCAGTTCTTTCAGCCTGGCGTCCTTGGCATCCGTTGGGGACAGCTCAAAGTCGCCCGCATAGCTCAATACCATCAGAACCGCCGCCTGCCGCCTGACCACTGCAGCAGTGAGCGCCCTCAACCAGGAGTCGGAGACAAGATCAATCAGGGCCGAGGCGGTCAGAACATGCATTTGCGCCGGCAATTGCTGTTCCATCTCGCCGGAGGCCAGCGTCAGGTTCCGGCCCACAACCGACTCACCGATCTGCCTGAGCCGGGCCTCGCCCCGGGCCAGCAACCCTGCATCCTGCTCGATCAGGTGCCACGTCCGGGGTGCCGACAATCTCGAGGACAAATACAGGGCATTGGAGGCACGGCCGGAACCGATATCTGCCATCACCAGGGGCTCTGCCAGGGGGACTCCGCCGGGACCGGCATATTGGCACTGGAGCCACTGGTTCAGGCGCTCGGTCAGCGCTTCCGACCGGGCGCGATGGTCTGCCGGCTCCCTGGCCTCGAGCCACTCACTGTCAAAGAGACTATCCGGGGCCGGGCCCAGCAGGCGTTGCAAAGCCGACTGGAAATCGGCAGCGGTATCCCGCCAGCGCCGGACCTCGCCAGCGGCATGCTCCGCGTGCCCGCGAGCCTCCTGCAGGGTCTCCGGAGACGCCAGCCACTGTGTCAGCTGTCGCGTCAGGGCGAAGGTATCCCCGGCCGGGTAAAGGGCCACGCCCTCCCGCCCGGCCATTCGAGACAGGGCTCCGCCGTCAGAGCAGATCACCGGCAGCCCCGCCGCCAGCGCTTCGTCGACCGCCATGCCATACCCCTCATAAAGCGAGGGAAATACGAAGCCGTCCGCCTGGCTGTAACAGTCCGCCAATCCGCACTCATCGAGCTCACCGGTCAACTCGAAACGATCCTCCAGACCCCGGGCCCGGATCATGTCTCGGATGCGGGCGGCATAGTCCCGATTCCGCTCCGTCGAACCCACCAGAACACAGCGCCAGGGCAGATGCCACAGTTCGGCGAGTGCCTGCACCAATTGATCCTGCGCCTTGCGTGGAGACAGCTGGGCCACGCACAGCAGCTTTGGTTCCTTGGTGACCACGGACCTGTGACGACGCCGGGCCAGGATGTCGATAAAAAGATCATCAACCCCCGGTTCAGCCGTGCCAATGTGGCCGGCCGGCACCCCGAAATCCGCCAGTCTGGTCCTCGTGTAGGGACTGGTAGTGACCACGGCACGGACATGGCTGAGGGCTTCACGCTCGCTGTTGAAGAACCATGCCCGGTCCGCTTCTGCCAGACCGGCCTCATCCGCCAGGGGGTGATGCACCAGGGCTACCAGCTGCAACCGACTTGCGTGATCTGCCACAACTTCCGGCAAACCACCCATGGCGAGGCCATCGAGAACGACCACCTGATTGTCGGGGCATTCAGACAGCGCTCGATCCAGCGCGGCGGTGGCTTCCGGGTCAGGTTTCGGGAACTGTCCTGCCAGCCCGGAAACCCCGGCGGAAACGCCTCGCTCATTCAGGGCCCGGACCAGCTGGCGAACATACCGGTAGCCACCGGTATTCTGGCCCGGGTCTCCCGGAACCAGAAAAAGGACTTCGCGGATCTCAGAGGCCGGCATGGTAACTCGCGTGTGCCACATGGGACTCGGACAGGGTGACTTTCATACCGGAAATCTCCCTGCCACCCTCCCCGAGCTTGCCGGCGTGAATGGCGGAGGCCATGCGATCAAAGATGACGCCGGCCATGAATTCGGTGGTGGTGTTGCGGCCCCGGAACGCCTCGATTTCATCAAGATTCTGCATGTTGAATTCCGCCAGCACATCCTTCAGGACCTGGGAGGCCAGGCCGATATCCACCACCAGATCGTCCTGATCGAGCTGACGGCGCTCGAAGGTGACGTCCACCACGTAGGTGGCACCGTGCAGATTCTGGGCGGGGCCGAAAATTTCACCGTGGAAGCTGTGGGCAATCATCATATGGTCCCGGACAGTGAGGCTGAACATGGAAGCTCCTTGTTGGTTAAGTCAGTAGACGATTCGGTGGCAGAGAGTCTCCCCGCCCTCGGTCAGGATACTCGCCATGGTCTCCGGCATGGCCTCGAACGGAGATTCTCCGGAAATCAGGGCATCGAGCTTCGGATCACACAGCAATGACAGGGCCAGCTCCATTCGCTGACGATAATTCCAGCGCGGCCGGCGGTATGGAGGAATCTGCCCCACCTGGCTGGATCGCAATTGCAGTCGTCGGGAGTGGAACTGACCGCCCAGAGCAACGGACACCCGCTGATTACCGTACCAGCTCATCTCGATGATGCGCCCCTCGGTTCCGGCTGCACAGAGCGCTGTTTCCAGGCCAGCAGGATGGCCACTGGTGTGGAACACCACATCGTGGTCGTCACGTTCGAGGGCCACGCCGAATTCCAGCTCCAGGGCTTTTGCCACGGCTTCACGACCGGGATTGGTGTCAATCATCGTCACGCGGGTTCCCGGAATCCTGTTCGCCAGCCAGCCCACCAGCAGTCCGACCACCCCGAGGCCAACCACAGCAATGCGATCCCCGATACCCGGGCTGGCATCCCAGAGGCCATTCACGGCGGTCTCCATATTCGCCGCCAGCACTGCCCGCTCCGGCGGCAGCGCATCGGGTAACGGCGTCACTGCTGATGCAGGCACGGTGTAGCGATTCTGATGGGGATACAGGCAGAACACCCTCTTGCCCTGTAACTCCGCCGGGCCATCGACAACCTCACCAACACTGGCATAGCCGTACTTCACCGGAAACGGAAAGTCGCCCTCCTGGAAGGGCGCCCGCATCCTCTGATATTCGCTCTCGGGAACACGGCCGTTAAAAACCAGAGACTCAGTGCCGCGGCTCACACCCGAATAGAGCGCCTGAACGGTGACAACGCCCAAGCCATTTCCTTCGAGCGGGTCGGCCCGGGAAGGCCTCAGCTCCCCCAGGCCGGGGGCAACGCTCCAGAATGCTTTCACATCAGGCAATTGATTTCCTCCATTGCAGCCGGTTTACGGCCGGACATGCGGCATTGACGGTCCGATCTGTTGCTCCCGTCGTAAGCAAGAACAGGCCACGCAAACTATAGTCATAGTTGACCGGATCAACCTTTGCACTGGCATAAACCTATACGCTGGAGACCGGTTATGGATTCCTGCCCACAATCCCGGCAACGGCCCATTCCACTCTGGCTGGACCTCGCCTCCGGAATGGCAATCACACTGGTCCTCGCCATGGCCGCAGCCTCACTGGCCGGACTGTCCGGCGAGCCGGTGGCGTTTGCCCTGGGCCAGTACGCCGTTATTGCGTTTCTGGTTGTGCGCTACTGGCCAGCAAACACGGATTTCGGCTGGGCCAACCGGGCCACCCTGCTCAGAGCAACCCTGGTGGTGGTGCTCCTGGCACTGGTTCCCTGGCTTGACCACCTTGAGAGCTGGCTCTGGGGCTATGCCACCATGGCGCTGCTGGCACTTATCCTGGACGGGGTGGATGGGAAACTCGCCAGGGTTACCGGGAACAACACCGTCTTCGGCGCCCGATTCGATATGGAACTGGACGCCCTGTTCATCCTGGGCCTGAGCCTGGCCGTTCTTGTTCTCGGCAAGGCCGGGCCCTGGGTACTTGCCCTTGGCCTGATGCGGTATGCCTTCGTGGCTGCCTCGTGGTTCTGGCCCTGGCTAAACGGACCGCTGCCGGATAGTTTTCGCCGGAAAACCGTGTGCGTGTGGCAGATCGTCACCCTGATGGTCGCCCTGCTCCCTCCGGTTCCGGACGGGTTTGCAACCCTGACACTGGCCACGGCGCTGGTGCTGCTTGGCTGGTCGTTTCTGGTGGATATCCGCGGGCTTTATCAAAGGAGAAGCAGATATGAGTAACCCTCGATACCTCATGGGCACCGCACTCGGTGCATCGATTTTTACCACACTTCTGGCAACACCACTGGCACAGGCAGAGCCAACAACGTTTACCGTGGATGACGAGCACTTCTCCATGGCCTTCGAGATCATGCACATCGGCTATGCGCCGGTGATCGGCATGTTCCGGGAAGTCGAGGGCCAGTTCGTCTATGACGAGGAGGCCCGGGAATTGTCATCCGGCAAGCTGGTCTTCAAGAGTGACAGCGTCTTCACCAACCACAAGAAACGGGATAACCACCTGCGGGATGAAGATTTTCTGGATGCCTCCGAGTATCCCAACATCACGTTCACCGTGACGGACTTTGAAACAACCGGCGAGAATACCGGCAAGGTAACCGGTGATCTGACCATGCTCGGCCAGACCAACCCCGTTACGCTGGACGTGACCCTGAACAAGGCAGCGGTTTATCCGTTCGGGCACGAGAAATACACCCTGGGCATCAGCGCAACAACGCAACTCAAGCGCAGCGACTGGGGCATGACCTACGGTCTGGACCCGGCCATGGTGGGCGATGAAGTCAGCCTGCGGTTCGGTTTTGAGGCCTACACCGAGTCCGACTGATTCTGACTGCACCGCTTTGTGACCTTCCGCACAATCCGGACACATTTCGTTACATTTCCTGACCAATTCTTTGCCGGTCCGCGTCGCGGGCCGGTATGTTTATTGTCCAACACGATTGCATTCAAACAACAAGAACAGGGAAACCGGGCATGGTCGGAAAGGCATTCCTTATCGTGGCTGCTGTGTCGGTGTCCGTGGCGGGCACGGCCATGCTGCTGTCCGCTGACAACCGGAGCAGTTTCCTCTGGTCCGAGGGGCCGGCTGTCGAATCCGACAAATCGCAGGCACTGCCGGCTCAGGTCAAAAATGCCACGGCAAAATCGGTGCCTGACACCACTGCTCCGGCCCCATCCGTTCTTGGTGTGGCCTTTGCCAGTGCGGCCGAAAAATATGGCCAGACCGTCCGCTATCCCCCCTGGTCGATTCCGCTGACCCGGGCGCAGGCCGAAGCCTACATCGGCAATCATTATGAACCGGTCTCCTTGCCCCTGGAGGAAGACGGTCAGTTCACCGTCAGCCTGGACAAATACCGGTTTACCGAGGGCGACACCATTGTCATCGCCGCCTCCCTCCGGGGCCCGCAGGTGTTTGGCACTCAGCTCAGCGCCACCCTGGAGCCCGTCGGAGAACGAAAAACGGTTGCCACCACCCAGCTCCAGGCCGAGGATGAAGGTTACTACGAGGGCACCCTGGTGGCAGAGCATGATCCCGGCGAGTATCGCCTGATCGTTGAGGCGAGCGTGGATGGCCAGCCGGTGCGCCACGCCAGCAGCCTGAGCATTGAACCCTTCCTGGGCGAACTGCACGGACTCGACAGTACCTACGTCAGCAACAACAACCTGGTCATACCCCTGAAGTTCTCACCGGAGCACGACGGTTTTTATGCCTTTTCCGCGCAACTGTTCAACGGCAGCATGCCCATTGCGCAATTGCAGGCGGAGCAACGCCTGAATACCGGCGAACAAACGATCGAATTCCGTGCCCACGGCACCGTTCTGGTTAACCGTTCGATCGCCGGTCCGCTCCAGTTGCGCCACATCCAGATACGCCAATTACCCGCCAAGCCTGGTGACCGGACCCACTACGGGTTCCGACCGGATGATGGCTACCGCTTCTCGCCGCCGGACCTCGATGATCTCAGCGATACACCAGCCGCGAACCCCGAATCAGAACAGCGGGCGGCCTTGCTCAGAAAGCTGGCCGACAAGTTCTGACCGCAGGGCAATGGTGCCCTGCACCGGCTGACGCCGGGCTGTACCGCCGCAAACGGCGGATAAACGTCTTGTGACAACAATAATTCAGCAAAGACGGAGCAACCCATGACAACAAGAACCAAACGAAGTGCCTGTAAGGCAGGACTGGCCATTGCCATGGCCGGTAGCCTGTTCGCCGGTTCCGCCCATGCCCAGCTGGGCGGCCACAACGTCATCCTGGTCCACGGCTTCATGATGGACGATCTCTCGAATCCACCTGCCAGCTTTGACGAAGTCCAGCAAGCAGGTGCAGACAACTGGCGGGATTTCTGGCTCAGCCGGGCCGAGGCCCGCATTGACTGGGCCAGCAACGGCCGGGTGGAAGGAACCATTGCTCAACAGGCTTACCAGCAGCTGCGGGAAATCAGCCGGCAGGGTCTGTGCAACAACTACTGCATTCTGGTGACCCATTCCACCGGGGATCTGGTGACCCGGTACCTGCTTGAAAACCAGGCCCGCTGGCTTCAGTCCGAGGGTTTGGCGCCCCTGAAAATCCTCACCAGCATTGACCTGGCCGGGGCCGGCGGCGGCACCGAACTGGCGGACCTCGCCATGAGCATTGCCTATAACGACAGCTGGTACAACTGGCCGGTCAAAGAGGCGGTCAAGGCCTTCACCGGAATCGATCCGGAACCGGGTAAGATGGGCGTGGTCAACGACTTGCAGACCAACTCCGCCCGCAATCTCGCCGTGAGCCCCAACAGTATTCCGCGCCTGCGCTTCGTGGGTGGCGGCTCTTCCTATGGCGGGATCACCAAACCCTTTATTGCCGGCACCGATGACGGCGTGGTGCCCACCCACTCAGCCTGTGGCGCCACCAGTGCCACCGGGATCGATTCCTGCTCGGGCAGCATCACCCTGGCAGGCAAGGTCACTGGCACCAATGGCCCTGACGGCCTGTACTACAACCACTACCCGGTGCTTATGAGTGAAGGAGTGTCCCACGGCGGCGTAAAGGGAACGGAAACCGGGAACATCTCGGTGCCCGTGGTCAATAACTTCAGTCTCGGTAATGTGAATGTCGACTTCGCCAGCCGGACTTACTACCAGCGCGCCTGGTGGCAATTGTGGGGTGATGGCGATAAATACATAGAGGTACCCGGATCAGACCAGACCGATATGTCGAGCCTGATCTACAGCACCCTCAACTACTGAGTCACTGATGTTTTGAAGGATCGACCGGAAAGCTCCCGGCTCAGGGACGAGCCACCCACCGCCCTCGACTAACCGCCACTTCCTTTTTTAGTTTGCAAACTATACATTGGGCCGTTTTTCTCATTGAACAAACCGGGTACCCAATGACAGACGCCCATAAATCAGACCTTCTTCTGGTGGTTGTCACCCTGCTGGCCGCGGTCAGCTGGATCTTCTCGAAAGAAGCCATCCTGCTGATGCCACCGCTGATGTTCATGGCGGCTCGTTTCCTGATTGCCGGAATCTTTCTCGCCATCTTCGCCCACAAGGCGATACTGGCACTGAACGGCGACCAGATCCGGCGTGCCGTGGGCGTGGGCCTGGTCTTTGGTATCGCCATGAGTTTCTGGATCATGGGCCTGGTCAATATCGAGAGCATGGGTGAAGGCGCCTTCCTGACCAGCCTCGGCGTGGTCATCGTGCCCATCATTGCCCGACTGGTGTTCCGGGAGCCCCAACCCGCCAGCACCTGGCTGGCCATTCCCATCGCCATTGCCGGCCTGGCCCTGCTGTCTTTGAAGAACGGCTTCCGGCCGGAGGCGGGACAGCTATTCTTCGTGGTGGCCGCCACCATCTTCGCCCTGTACTTCACCCTCAACACCCGGGCTGCCAACCAGCGCACCGTCATCAATCGTCGGGGCGAAACCGTGGAAAAGCACCGGGTTCCGGCCCTGCCCCTGACCGCCCTGGCGCTGCTGACGGTGGGTGTGGTGACCCTGGTTGAGTCTGCGTTAACGGAATCCTGGCAACCCACCCTTTCCGAGCCCGCGCCCCTGCTGATCTGGTGGGTGCTGGCCAGCGCCATCATCGGTACCGCCGGTCGCTTCCTGGTGCAGACCTTTGCCCAGAGTATGTCGGCCCAAAGTCATGGTGTGGTGATTCTGGTTCTGGAACCCGTGTGGGTGGCCCTGTTTGCCGCCGGCTGGTTCGGCGAGACCATGGAGCCCCTGCAACTGGCCGGCTGTGGGCTGATTTTCGCCGCCCTGATCGTCAACCGCTGGAACGCCCTGAGCCGGGCTTTGAAGGACTGGATGCGACAGCGCCGGTCCGGAGAAAAATCCGCATAAAAGTGGTTGACCACCACCCTCAAAATCCGTATCTTACGTCCCCGTTGCAGGACACAGGACCATAGCTCAGTTGGTTAGAGCGCTACCTTGACATGGTAGAGGTCCCCAGTTCGAATCTGGGTGGTCCTACCACTCCTGCCAGAGATTCTGAAAGCCGCGCCGGGAAACCAGCGCGGCTTTTTTCTTGTCTATTCTTGCACTCGAGACGGCCTCATTCTGTAGCTGATGAAAAAACACGAAATACAAACCCTCCGGGAAAACAATCAGGTCGACTCGGTCAAGATCGTCAGATCGCCCTCGGATGCGAGCGAATGGGTTGTGCTCATCAAGAAACTTGGCGGCCAGAGCTTTTTTCTGATTTCCGACGATGACGAGGTGTGTAGCTTCTTATCCCTGGACACGGCCGTCGCAGAACTGGATGCGTTGGGATTTGCTCGGGCAGAAGTCCTGTTTTAGTCAACAAGCGGCCATGAAGGCTCTACTTCTGGCCCTGAGCATGCCTTTCCTGTTCGACCAGAATCAGCTCACTCAGATCAAATCCTTCCGCCTTCGCGCGATCCCTGAATGCCTCCAGCGCCTTCTCGCTTACTTCCGGCGTACGTGACAGAAACCACAGATAATCCCGGTCATATCCGGTGACATAGGCATAGGAGTAGTCCTCCTTATCCAGTTCGAAGACCACATAGGAAGCGTAGAAGGGGCCGAAGAAAGACACCTTGAGATGTCCGGTATTCTCTCCCCCTACAAACACCGCCCGACCATCGGCCTCCTTCCACTTGCCAGCCTTGGCATCGTAGCCCCGGTTAATTACTTCGATACTGCCATCGTCATTGAGGCTGTATCGGGCACTGACGTTACTCAGCCCCTCCTCGAATGAATGATCCAATCGGGCAATTTCATACCAGGTGCCCAGATAACGCTGGGTCTCAAATCCGGTGACCGGTTCAATGCCCTCGGGCACACCGGTACACCCGGTCAGTGCCAAAGCGGTGATGCTTGCCAGAAGTGTTCTCATGATAACCCGCCTGTTCAGTGGATATGCAAAGACGTACGCTCCAGCTCCCATGGAGTTTTCTCGGGTTGGTATGCAATTTCCAGTATAATCCACTGGATTATCAGCCCCTTTCAGAGCCCTGGCTTACACCATGCGAACCACCATCGACCTTACCCTGGATCAGGACCAGACCGCCGTAGAGGCCCTTACCGAAGCCTCCGGTTTGCCCAAACAACGCATCAAGGATGCCATGGCGAAGGGAGCCTGCTGGTGGACGGTCAAGGGAAAGCAGGTGCGCTTGCGAAAGGCCAAGCGGGATGTAAAGGCTGGTACGCGCCTGCAGCTGTTTTACGATGACGCCGTGCTGGGGCGAAAGCCTGAACCGCCGGAACTGCTGGAAGACCTGGGGCGTTATTCGGTGTGGTTCAAACCCCACGGCATGCTGGCCCAGGGGTCCCAGTGGGGAGACCACTGCAGCCTGCTGCGATGGGCGGAGGTTTCATCGAAAAGGCCCTGTTTTCTGATTCACCGACTGGATGCCGACGCAGCCGGCTTGATGCTGATAGCCCACGACACCAAGGCGGCCGGGGCATTATCGCAGTTGTTCTCGGGGAGATCGGTTACCAAGGTGTATCAGGCGCGGGTAACGGGACTGATTGAGGCCGATGACCGTGTCATTGACGCACCGGTAGAAGGAAAAGCAGCGACCAGTCACATCACCACTCTCGCACTGGATGAAGAACAGCAGACTACGCTGCTCAAGGTCCGCATCGATACCGGTCGCAAGCACCAGATCCGTCGCCATCTGGCCGGCATCGGCCACCCGATTGTCGGCGATCGGCTTTATGGCAAGGCCGCCCCGGTCCCCCTGCAGCTGTTAGCCTGGCTTCTGGAATTCGACTGCCCCCTGTTCCGACGCCGGGTATCCTTCCGTCTACCCGAAGCACATCACCTACAGTGAGGCTGCCGAACGTGCGGCCTGGTCGTACAGCCCCGAGATGCCCCTCAGGAAACTGGCAATGGAGCCAAGGTCGGTATTGGAGAACCCCAGTGTCCGTAACGAGTCCACCAGACAATTTTCACGGATCTGTGCGTAAGCCTTACAGATCTCCTCACCTTTTTCGGTGATTGAATAGAAGGTTTCCTTACCACGGCGCTCCGATGCCACCACGTCGTGCTTCAGGAGCTTCTTCAGGGCATAGGTGACGGTGTGGGTATCCTCGACATTGAGAACCAGGCAAATATCCGCGGATTTCTTTGATCGCCCACGGTGGTTCACGCTGTGCAGGACGAGGATATCCAGCGGACTCAGATCCGGAAGACCTGCCGCATTCATGCACCGTACCATCCAGCGGTTGAAGGCATTCCCGGCGACGATAAGCCCGAACTCAAGCTCCGAAAGCTCTGCAGCGCGGCCGGAGAGATGGGACGAGGATACGATCGGCCCCACAGTTTTTCCGCCCGCCTGCTCTTCGTTATCCTGCGAAATTGATTTGTTGTCTGCACTCTTACTCATAGGCCCACCACGACGACGTTCCTGTTCGATACCACAACCAGCCTGTCCGCCTCGACAGGACAGGCCGCGAGTCTATCAATTCCCCATTTGACTGGGTAGGTAGGTAACAATCTCCGGGAAAATGGTGATCAGAAGTACCCCCGCCAGCAAAAGCAGGAAGTAAGGCAAGGCTGCCATCGCCACCCGTATGATGTTTTCACCGGTCAGCCCCTGGATCACGAACAGGTTGAAACCAACCGGCGGCGTGATCTGGCTCATCTCCACCACGATGACCAGGTAGATCCCGAACCACATTGGGTCGATCCCGGCAGCCTGCACCATTGGCAGAATCACGGAGGTGGTCAGCACCACAACGGAAATGCCATCAAGGAAGCAGCCCAGAAGAATAAAGAACACTGTCAATGCCAGGAGCAGCATGTAGGGGGACAGCTCCAGGGTATTGATCCAGGACGCCAGATCCCTGGGAATGCCGGTGAAGCCCATCGATACCGTCAGAAAATGGGCGCCGACCAGAATGAAGGCGATCATGGTGGACGTTTTCACGGTTCCCATCAGAGCCTGACCAAAAGTCTCGCGGTTCAGGGAACCACCACGCCAGGACAGCAAATGCGCCAGCGCAACACCGACTGCCGCCGATTCCGTCGGCGATGCCAGCCCGGCATAGATAGACCCGATGACGCCTACGATGAGCAACACCACCGGTATCAGAGGCTTGCTGCGGCGGATTTTCTCGGCCAACGGCAGAGCCTCTTCTTCTTCAGCGGGCACACCAGACGGGTTCAGCTTGGACCAGATGCCGACATAGCCCGCGAACAGCACCATCAGCAGCAAACCCGGAAGAATACCCGCCACGAACAAGCGGGCAATGGATTGTTCGGTGGCTACGCCATAGACAATCAGGATGATCGATGGGGGAATCAGCAGACCAAGGGTGGCCGAGCCGGCCAGGGTGCCCAGGATCTGTTTGCGATCGTAGCCACGCTGGGTCAGCTCCGGCACCGACATTTTACCGATCGTCGCTGCGGTCGCCGCCGACGAGCCGGAAATCGCCGCGAAAATACCACAGCCGATGATGTTGGTATGCAGCAGTCGCCCGGGGATTCGACCGACCCACGGGGCAATACCGGTAAACATTTCTTCGGACAGGCGGGACCGGAAAAGCACTTCGCCCATCCAGATAAACATGGGTAGCGCCGCCAGCTCCCAGGAGGCGCTGGCACCATAAAACGAGGTGGCCAGACTATCCCCCACCGGGATATTACTGAAGAAATGCAAGGCGGCGAGGCCCGTGGCCGTGAGGGCAAAGGCGACCCACAGCCCGGCTCCGAGCAGAATCAGGAGCCCTGTCAGGAGCACCAGGCTCATCCAGATCATGTCCATGGGTCTACTCCTGCGGAGCTTCGTCTTTGAGGTGGGTAATGCGACCGGTGATCAACCCGATCAAGGCGTCGGACAGAGCAATCAACAGCCAGACCAGGCCAACGACCATGACAGCCTGGGGGATCCAGAGCGGCACCGGCACCATCCCGATGGATAGATCACCAAAATCGTAGCTGTCGTAGGCCAGCGATATGCTGAACCAGGTGCCGTAGGCGGTGATCGCCAAAGCGATCACCGTCACCAGGATGTCCAGGGCTCGCTGGACATTCTCCGGCATGGCTCTGTGCAGGAGGTCGACGCGGATGTGCCCACCCACGGTCAGGGTATAGGCCAGTCCGGTGAACGTGGCCCCGAGCAACAGAAACCCTGCCAGTTCAGCCAATCCGGGAACCTGCAGGCCCAGGGCATTCATGCCCAGGGTCAGCAGTGCCTTGTCGAGAATTCGCCCCGACACCTGCAGCACCACCATCACCATGATGATCATCAGCTGCAGTGCCGAGACGTATCCGCCAAGGCGGTACAGTGAGTCCAGAAACCTGCGCATGTAAATGCTCCCGGATGGTTCTTTCAGGCGTGTCAGGAATTAACGGGCACGATAGGCTTCGATGAGGGCTTTGCCATCTTCGCCAGCACGTTCCAGCCACTCCTGCTCCATGGTGGCGCCAACTTCTTTCAGCCGCTTGACCAGCGCCTCGCTGGGCTCGGACACCACAATGCCATTATTTTCCATGATCTCGATCTTGGCATCGGTTTCGGCCTTGCTGGCCTCCCAGCCCCGCTTCTCGGCTTCCGCCGCTGCTGTCTTGATGGCTTCCTGCACGGACTCCGGAAGACCCTCAAAAGTCCGGGTATTGACGATCACCATGTTCTTCGGCAGCCACAGTTGCGCGTGGTTGAAGTGACTCAGGTAATCCCAGGCCCGGGTATTGGCGCCGGTTGACGGGGATGTGATCATCGCGTCCACGCGACCGGTTCCAAAGGCAGTCGGGATGTCCGGTACCTCGACCTGGGTCGGTACCGCACCGAACAGCTCGGCCAGGCGTTCGCTGGATTTGTTGTAGGCGCGCATCTTCACACCCTGAAGCTCTTCCCCGGTCTCCACCGCAAACTTGGTGTAAATACCCTGGGGCGGCCAGGGCACCGCAAACAGCAGTGTCAGGCGCTGGCTCTCCAGACGCTCCGCCAGCATGTCTTTGGATGCCTGCCACAGCTCCCAGGCCTCATCGTAATTACTCGCCAGGTAGGGAACCGAATCCGCTTCGAACAATGGGTCTTCGTTGGCCAGCCGGGACATGATCAGTTCGCCGATCGGAACAAGTCCACGGCGAACAGAGTTCTTGATTTCCGGGTGCTTGATGAGAGAACCACCACTGTGAACGGTAATGTTGAGTTCACCGTCCGTGGCTTCACGGATGTCCTCCGCGAACTGACGGATATTCACGGTATGGAAATTGGAATCACCGTAGGGTGTCGGCATATCCCAGGTGGTCTCGGCCTGCGCGGTTCCGATGACAGCAGACAACACAACTGCTGCGAGGTGTTTTGCTTTTATCTTCATCTTCGTCTCCTTCTGGCCCGGTCAACTTCGGGCTGCTCATGGTTTTTGTTGTGGCACGGTAAAGGACACATCGCACGATTTGGCACATGACTCTGTGCTTTATTGAGGGAACTTAGCCGCCACAAACGCTGCTGTCAAACTTTTTGCCGGAAAACAATACGTAGTTTGCGCCCATTTTATCGATATTTTGTTTTCGTTGGCCGCAAACATGACGACTCCCGGACGCAAGAGTAGAAAGTGCTGAGAGTCGTATCCTCGAGAATGGAAGTGCAGATGGAGGGAAAAAAAGGTTCCTGGAGTTATTTTCCAGGAACCTCGGGTTCATCGAAACCGCAAAAGGTGCAGTCGCCGCTCAGACGTTGTAGAAGCTTCTATACCAATCCACGAAGTTGGCAATGCCCTCCTCCACGGTGGTCGAAGGTTTGTAGCCCACGTCTTCTATCAGGTCGTCCACATTGGCGTAAGTGGCCGGCACGTCTCCCGGCTGCAAGGGCAGCAGGTTTTTCTCCGCCTTCTTGCCAATGCGCTCCTCGATGATCTCGATGAATCGCGACAGCTCCACCGGGTTGTTGCTGCCGATGTTGTACAGCCGGTAAGGCGCTTTACTGGTACCCGGATCCGGCCGCTCGCCGCTCCAGTCCGCGTTGGGCTCGGCGACGTGATCCAGTGTGCGGATCACACCCTCGACGATATCATCGATGTAGGTGAAGTCCCGGCGGTGATGGCCGTGGTTGAACACGTCGATCGGCTCGCCGGCGAGGATCTTTTTAGTGAAGATGAACAGCGCCATGTCCGGCCGGCCCCAGGGGCCATAGACGGTGAAGAACCGCAGACCGGTGGTGGGCAGGTTATACAGATGGCTGTAGGTATGGGCCATCAGTTCGTTTGCCTTCTTGGAGGCGGCATACAGGCTCAGGGGATGGTCGACGTTGTCGTGCACCGAGAACGGCATGGTCTCGTTGGCACCGTAGACCGAGCTGCTGGAGGCATAGACCAGGTGTTTGACGTCGTTATGGCGACAGCCCTCAAGGATGTTCATGAAGCCGACCAGATTGGCATCCACATAGGCATGGGGATTCTCGATGGAGTAGCGAACCCCCGCCTGAGCTGCCAGGTGCACCACTCGTTCGGGCTTGTGCTCGCGGAACAGGGCTTCCATGGCAGCGCGGTCGGCAACGTCCTGACGGATCTCGGTGAACCCCGGCTTGCAGGTCAGCCGCTCAAGGCGTGCTTCCTTCAGGTTCACATCGTAGTAGTCATTGACGTTATCGACGCCGATCACCTCATCACCACGATCCAGCAGGCGGTGCGCCAGGTGTGAGCCAATAAATCCAGCGGTTCCCGTAACGAGAATTTTCAAGGTCTTGTCTCCATAAAACGTTCGTGTCCTGTCTTGCCAAGTTTACCGAATCAGCCTTTCCGGCAACACCACAGAAGATGTCGGCCACAAAAAAAGAGCGCCGCAGCGCTCTTTTTTCAGCCTTTTTACTTGAGCGATGATCAGAAAGTCAGACCTACGCTCGCAAAAGGACCGGAAAGCTCCACATCCATCTTGTCATCGTCATCTTCGTAATCGATGGACATCTGACGGTAGCCGGCACGAAGCTGCAGCAAAGACAGTTCATACTGGCCATAGACGTTGAAGTCGTGCAGGGAATCACCGTCGAAACTGATCAGGTTGCCCTCGCCTCCCACGGAAACGCCCGTCAGTGGCAAATCAAAGCGGGCAGCGGCGTAGCCCATCGGAATCACGCCATCGACAGTAGTTTCACTGACGCGGCCGGTACCGGTGGTGTCCCGAACGATCAGCTCACCGTCCAGCTTACGGGCAGTGAGGCCCAGATCCAGGTTCACCCAGTTGTCCAGGACTTCGTAATAGAAGGTGGCGTCCAGCTGGTCCAGATCCAGCTCGGAATCAACCGATGCACCAGGGAGGATGCCATCGAACTCTTCCAAACCGACTTGGCCACTACCAGTCTGGGAAATAGTGGTGTAGTTCACCCGCACGTTCGGCAGCACCGGTACCGGGTGCTCAAAGTAGGCAGTGAAGTTGGCGTTGCTGTCGCTGCTCAGGTTCAGATCGTTTTCGATATCAACTGCAGAACCCTTGTTGACGACGTCACCGGAAAGATCGGAATCCCAGTAGCTGACATTGGCACCAACACCGAGAACGTCCGCGTTGGCCAGAGGTGCCGCTAACGCCACGGTGCCACCCACTGCAATGATCAGTTTACGCATAAGATACCCTTCTGATGGTTTTTGTATTTATTGCGACTCAGTCGAACTGGATGCCGAGACGGCGACCAACTTCTTCATAGGTCTCGATGACATCCCCGAGTCCCTGACGGAACCGGTCCTTGTCCATCTTCTTACGGGTTTCCTTGTCCCAGATGCGGCAGCCGTCCGGACTGAACTCGTCGCCGAGGACGATCTCGCCGCCACTGCGACCGAATTCCAGTTTGTAATCCACCAGCAGCATGCCAGCGTCGTCGAACAGCGTCTTGAGCACGTCATTGACCTTGTAGGTCAGCTCCTTCATGCGTGCGAGCTCGCCGGCTGTCGCCCAGCCGAAGCTCTCGGCAAGGGACTCATTGACCATGGGGTCATGCAGCTCGTCATTCTTCAGGAACAGCTCGAAGGTCGGTGGATTCAGTTCCTGGCCTTCTTCTACGCCCAGGCGGCGGCACAGGCTACCCGCAGAGATGTTCCGAACCACGCACTCCACCGGGATCATGTCCAGCTTCTTTACCAGTGATTCGGTGTCCGAAAGCAGTCCCTCGAAATGGGTGGGAATGCCTGCCGCTTCCAGCTTCTCCATGATGAAGGCGTTGAACTTGTTGTTCACCATGCCCTTGCGGTTAAGCTGTTCTTTTTTCTGGCCGTCAAACGCCGAGGTGTCGTCCCGGAACACCATGACGAAACGCTCGGGGTCGTCGGTGCGGTAAACGGACTTGGCCTTGCCTGCGTAGAGTTCTTCGCGCTTTTCCATTGAAATCTCCGGAGGGGGTGCGTGGCGCACCCCCGGTCAATCAGTAAAGGTATTCAAAGAGTCGGTTGAGCAAATCGGAGGTCGTGTGCTCGCCGTCATAGCTCTCACGCCGTTCGGCCTCGATAAACACCGCGCCGTCGCGCTCTTCCAGGGTTACGGTGTGGGTATGCCGTGGTTTTTCCTTGTCGCTGAACCAGTCGAACCAGCCGGACTCCCTTTCATCCTCCGTGCGGAAGTCGACATAGAGCCAGCCGGCACTGCGGTTCAGGTCAACAACCGGAATTCCGGCTTCCTCGAGGGCGCGATTCGCTTCCGCCCAGGAACGGCCAAAATCCAGATCCATCCGGATAGCGACCGCCTGTTCGTTCTCGGATTGCAGATTCACCAGCGGTTCACTGGTCATGCCCGAAGCCGCTCTGGAGAAGGACTTGCTCTCCTCCCTGGCTTTCAGGAACTCTCCAAGGTCGGCAAGCAGTTCCTTTTGCAGGGTCATGGCTTCAGCCGGAGGGTTCGCAATGTCCTGCCAGGGCAAGAGCTCGCCCGGCCGCTCGGGCATCTCTAGCAGGCGCACCTGAATCTCCGTCGTCTTGCGGCGGATGCCCGGTGACATGCGTAGCTGGACAACGGTCATTGGCTCATCAGCGGAGGCCTGATTGGTGAGGCCCACCAGCTCCCTGGCCTGTTTGCTGAAATTGGCCAGTTCACTCTGTAACAGGCCCAACTGGGGACTGTCGTAGGCAACACCGAGGCCCCGCTCATTCATGTAGGCGGTTGCCTGGGGCCAGAGCCGGCCTGGAACGTCGTTCACCAGGAGCCAGATCCGCCCATCGAGTTCCTCGATCACGTAATCCTCATCGAGGATCTCGGAGGTCATGTCCGGCGGCCGGGGGATATCGGACGGATACATTTTCCCGGACTCGGTGGCATTGATCTCTCGGATCGGCATGACCTGGCTGAAGCGGGATTCATCCGCGCTGGCAGGGAGCTCCAGTGGCGTGCCTTCTTTGGCGTCAACGTAACGCTCGGAACGGTCTTCCAACAGGCTGCAGCCCGAGACTGTTGCCAGCAGCAACAGCCCGGACCCAGCGATCATCGATTGGTAAAAGCGGTGGGAACGGGTTCCTGACAGAACCTGCATCGGGTTACTCCGGTTCAGGGGCGATTTCAGCAAGCTCAGAGCACGCCTGAGGCTTTCAGGGCTTCTTCCACTTCGGCGTGGAACTTCTCGCTGAGCGGCGTCAGCGGCAGACGGATACCCTCGCTGATCATGCCCATACGATGCAATGCCCACTTCACCGGAATCGGATTGGCTTCCAGGAACAGTTTGCGGTTCAGCGGCATCAGTAGCTCGTTCAGTCGCTCGGTTTCTTCCCGGTTTCCGGCAATCGCCGCTTCGCACAGCTGTGCCATGGCTTTCGGTGCCACGTTAGCGGTAACGGACACGTTACCCTTACCGCCGGCCAACATCAGCTCGGCTGCCGTGGCATCGTCACCGGAGTAGACCGCCAGGCGGCCGTCCAGCGCCTTGATCAATTCCGCGCCACGGGGAATGTTTCCGGTAGCATCCTTGATCGCCACAATATTCGGGATATCGGCCAGTCGCAAAACGGTCTCGTTCAGCATGTCACAGGCGGTTCGTCCGGGCACGTTGTAGAGCATCTGGTTCATGCCCGGCACCGCTTCGGCAATTGCCTTGAAATGCTGGTACAGGCCTTCCTGGGTCGGCTTGTTGTAGTATGGAACCACCAGCAGACAGGCGTCCGCGCCCAGCTTGTGGGCTTCGCTGGTCAGCTCAATCGCTTCACGGGTGCTGTTACCGCCGGTGCCGGCAATAACCGGGATCCGACCGTCGACGCGTTTTATGATCCGGCCAATGGTCTGGATGTGCTCTTCCGGATCCAGGGTTGCGGATTCGCCGGTGGTGCCCACGGCGACGATGCCGTGCGTGCCGTTTTCAATATGAAAGTCCACCAGTTTGTCCAGCTCCTCCCAGTGAATGTCACCGTTTGGATGCATGGGCGTGACCAGTGCGACAAGGCTACCCGTAATCATAAAAGCTCCGTCCGAATAAAACCGATATGGTAATGTTGGGCTCGAACTGACACAAGGGAATTAAAGGAGAAGTCATGTCATCCGTCGAATTGAACAAGCCCGTCCCTGATTTTGAAGCGCCGGCGACCGGTGATCAAACCGTTCGGCTCTCCGATTTGCGCGGCCAGAATGTCGTTATCTATTTCTATCCCAAGGACAACACCCCCGGCTGTACGACCGAGGGCCAGGATTTCCGGGACCGCATGAAACAATTCGTGGAACTGGATACCGAGATTTTTGGGGTGTCCCGGGACGGCCTGAAGGCTCACGAGAATTTCCGGGCCAAGCACGAGTTCCCGTTTCACCTGATTTCAGACAAGGACGAAACCCTGTGCAAACTGTTTGACGTAATCAAACTGAAGAAGCTGTATGGCAAGGAGCATCTGGGCATCGAGCGCAGCACCTTCCTGATCGACAAGGAAGGCGTGCTCAGAGCAGAATGGCGTGGCGTCAAAGTCAAGGGCCACGCCGACGAAGTACTGGAAGCGGTCAAAGCCCTCTGACAGGTCTTCAGGCCAGCTCATCGGTCGGTGAAGGCGACATGTCCTTCACCGGCCAGGCCGCAAACACCGCCTTGAGCAGGGTCGCCAGTGGAATGGCAAAGAAAACGCCCCACAGTCCCCAGATACCGCCGAAGAACAGCACCGCAACAATGATGGCCACCGGGTGCAGGTTGTTAACCTCGGAAAACAGGATTGGCACCAGCACGTTACCGTCAAGCGCCTGGATTACTCCGTAAACCACCATCACCCAGATAAAATGGGTGCCCCAGCCGAAGGCAAAGAGTCCGATCATGGCAACCGGGATCGTTACCACGGCCGCGCCGATGTATGGGATGACCACACTCAGTCCCACCAGCAATGACAGCAATGCGGCGTAGGGCATACCGAGGAGCTTGAAGGCGATGTAGGTTGCACCCCCGACGATCAGGATCTCCACCGCCTTGCCACGCACGTAGTTCGCACACTGCAGATTGACCTCATGCCAGATCTTCAGCATCAAGGGCCGCTGCGGAGGGAGCATACGGGCGATGGAACCCAGAAGCACTTCCTTGTCCTTCAGGAAAAAGAACACAAGGATTGGCACCAGCACCATGTAGATCAGCAGGGCCACGAGATCGGGAATACTGGAAAGAGAAAAGGAGACCAGCCACTGGGTCAGCTGCCCCACTTCCGTGGAAACCTGCTGGTATACAGTATTGACTGCTTCTGCGGAAATCAGTTGGGGATACTGATCCGGCAACAACTCAAGGTAGGACTGCATTTCCCGGATGATCCGCGGCGCCTCGCCGGCAAGGTTGGTGACCTGGGTCCAGACCAGAGGCAGCAGGCCGAAAAGAAACCCGACCAGAACCCCGAGAAAAACCACAAACACCCCGATGATCGCAACGATCTCCGGTATGCCCAGCTTGTTGAGTTTGGTCACCAGGCCCTGGAGGATGAAGGCAACGATCAGGGAGGCAATGGCCGGTGCCAGCATGGCACCGAACCAGATGATGAAGACCGTCCCCGCCACCAGGATCAGCGAGAGAATGACAGCTTCTTCATCTGAAAAGTATTTGTGCGCGAGACCGCGTAAAATCCTGACCATCAACGTCTCCGAAAGGTTAACCGCCGCACTTTATCACAAACCGGTACTCGCCATTGGCCTCGGTGGAACTGACCAGGGTGTGGCTGGACAACGAGAGGAATGCCGGAATATCCCGGGCCGAGCCGGAATCGGTGGCAATAACCTCCAGCTCCTCACCGGGCGACATCCCGTTGAGTTCAAGCTTGGTTTTCAGCAGAGGCATCGGACAGCGCAGCCCGGAAGCATCCAGTGTACGGTCAGCCATAATGTAGACGCACCATCACAATCAGTGGAATTGACAACGCGGCATTATGCCGCGAGACGCCAGGTATTGCATCTCAATAGCTGGTAATCTCACTTTCAGAACTTTTCATGGCAAGACACTGTCCAAGCGGCAGTCCGAACCAGAGGCAACTTGCAGTACATGAAACTTGATCATGGCCGAAAAAACTCCTTCCAGGGGTTCCTTAAAGCAGCCGTCTTCCTACTTGCGGCATCGCTGACGACCTCCCCTGCCTATGCTCAGGAAACCTCCCTGCCCAGTATCGGCGGCACCGGTGGCG
>JAAZVL010000287.1 GCA_018623515.1 Marinobacter sp. | reverse complement strand
TGATCCGTTCGGTTCTGGCTGAAACCGGCGTCACCGTAAACGGTGGTGACCGCCTGGCCAAAACCCCGGAAGACGCACGCCTGATGATGCGCACCAGCTCACCAGACCTGGTGACCATGGTGCGGGACATCAACAAGTGGAGCAGCAACGTGATGGCCCGCCAGATGCTGCTGGCCATTGGTGCCGAGCATCGGCAGGAAGACCAGAAAGACGACCGGGTGGCCGGTATAGAGGCGATCTACGGCTGGCTGGAAGGCAAAGGCATCAACACCGCGGGCATGGTGATTGATAACGGCTCCGGCCTCACCCGACACGGTCGTATCACCGCCCGCCAGGGCGTGAAAATACTGCAACAGGCCTGGCAAAGCCCCTATGCTTCGGACCTGATGGCATCACTACCGATTATTGCCATGGACGGAACCATGGCCAGCCGGCTGAAGAATACCGGCCTGGACGGCAAAGGCCGGATCAAGACCGGCCTGCTGGCCAATGTGCGCTCTATCGCCGGCTTCACCCGCGACGAGAACAACACCACCTGGGCCATCGTCGGCATGGTGAACAACGACCCGGCATGGAATGGCAAGGCCGTGCTCGACCAGGTTCTGCATTCATTACATTACCAGCCACCAACCGGCACCGCCGTTTCACAGTCCGATACTGCCGCAGGCCGCCGCACCACTATTCAATAGAACGGGCGGGGCTCACCCCGCCTTGAACACCTTCTCCATGGTTTTATCGGCCAGCTTGCCGGCCAGCGGCGCGATGAACGTCACCAACGGAAAAGCCACCCCCCAGGCCACCCCGAACGCCGGCCCCCAGCGCATCAAAAAGCCTTCGGCCAGGCCGGTATTAATCAGCGTGATGATGCCAGACATCAGCAACGACATAATCCCGGACATATAAAACGAGAACACGAAGCGCCGCAGCTGCGTTACCTTGAATGTGGACATATTCCCTCCCGGCGCGGATCAACCACCCACGCCATCCATTTTTGAAAGCGATTCGTACCGGTATAAGGAACCGCACCCCGGAAACAGCGAGACATCATAATAAGCATGCAACGGGTTTCCATACGGCTTTTTACCGAGAGAGATCATTCATGGCCGCCGCACGCTTCTGTAAATCCGCTCTTATCGCCCTGGTTCTGGCCGCATTCCTGGCCGGATGCAGCTCCACAAAAACCGCCTATCGATTTGCCGACTGGGGCATCGTCTGGTGGGTGGAAGATTATGTCACCCTCACCCCAGAACAGGCAGACCGGCTCGATCGGGACCTGGTCAACCTGAAGCAATGGCACTGTTCGGCAGAACTGCCCCGCTACACCGGCTGGCTGACGCAGTTAGAGGGCGACCTGATGACCGGCGTGCCGGACCGCGACGCGGTTCACTACCACCAGCAACGACTGCTGGCCTTCATACCCGATTTAATGGGCCAGGCGGCACCGGTGGCGGTCAATCTGCTGGAAGACCTGTCCGACCGACAGGTTAAGGAACTGGCCGACAACATGGCGAAAAACCAGCGTGAACTGGAACAGGAAATGCTGGCGGGCAACCCCGAACAGACCGCCAAAGCCCGGGCTCAACGCACCCGCGAACGGCTGGAAACCTGGCTGGGCGGGCTGAACAAAGACCAACAGACTATCGTAACCGACTGGTCCGCCGACCGCGGGCGGCAAACGGAAATCTGGCTGCAGGGCCGGCAAAACTGGCAACACGCGCTGATTGATGCGCTCGAAAAACGCGGTGAGCCCGGCTTTGGCGCGCGTATCGAACAGTTGCTGGTCAATTACGAGCAGGCTCGCGGCCCTGCCTACCAGGCCATGTCGGCAGAAAGCCAGGCCGCCATGGCCGATTTGCTACACGATGTCCTGGCCGCGGGCGATGCCGGCCACCGGCAGCACCTGGTGAACCGGATTCAGAGCTTGAACGGGGATTTCAGCGAACTGGCGTGTCTTTAGGCAGAACCGCTGCGGTTTTCCGGTTCAGTATGCGCCAACCAGCATCAGGAAGCCGAAAAAGCCCGCACCGGTCAGCCCCAGGGACAAGATAACAATGCCCAGTCCCCACCAAACGGCGGCGGCATCGGAAAGTGCCATGTCATGGCCGCGAACAGTCCGGTAAAACGCCCAGGGACCCAGCACAAACGCGCCCACCACCGCGAACACCAGCCCGACGGCGATACCGGCAAAGGTCCAGGTGGCAAGCACCATGGCTTTATCATTGACCTGTTCAGTCACACCCCGGGCCTGCAGGAATTTCTTGCAGAAGAACCAGAGCAACGCAAACAAAGCGACCACAAACACCAGGCCGCCAATCAGGGTAATCAGGCGATAGAACACACCGGCATCCTGTGGTTAGGAAATGTTAGTCAGGCCAGACCGGCTCCGGCAGGCACTCAAACCCGGGCTTGGCAAACAGAAAACCCTGGAACAGGGTGATGCCCTGAGAGCGCAGCCAGTAATACTCTTCCGGCGTCTCCACACCCTCGGCAACAATCTTGCCGCCCAGCTGGCGCATCATGGTAATGATGCCGGCCACCACCGCCTGTTTGTTGGGCTCGTTGTGAATATTACGCACCAGCGCCATATCCAGTTTCAGTAAATCCGGCGGGCTGGCCATCATGATGTTGAAACGGGAGTAACCCGCGCCAAAGTCATCAATCGCCGTGCTGAAGCCCATTTCCTGGTAGGCCTCGATGATTGAGGTCAGGTGCTCCACCGACGACAGGTTCTCACCCTCGGTCAACTCAAAGATGATTTTGCTGGTATCGAAGTTGTAGGTTTTCGCCGCTGCCAGCGTGGTGCGGATACAATATTCCGCACGGTAGACCGCGTTGGGCATGAAGTTGATGCTCAGCATTGGCTGCATATCCAGCCTGGAGGCCAGCTTCACCGCTTTCACG
>JAAZVL010000286.1 GCA_018623515.1 Marinobacter sp. | reverse complement strand
GGATGACCCGGTGCTGCACCGGTGCCTGCTCACCTACGCCTCGGATTTCACCTTCCTGGGTACCTCACTGGCGCCCCATGGACGCAGCTTCCTGAGTCCGGGCATGCAGGTGGCCAGCCTTGACCACGCCATCTGGTTCCACGACGACTTTCGCATGGACGAATGGCTGCTGTACGACAAGGACAGCCCCAGCGCCGGCGGTGGCCGGGGCTTCAATCGGGGCAACTTTTTTACCCGGGATGGCCGCCTGGTGGCGTCCACCACCCAGGAAGCGCTGATCCGCGAGCGCCAGCGCTAAGGGATTCTTCTTGTTTTCAGAGGCCCGCCGCCCAGGTTTTTGCCCAGGGCGCGGCCTCGGCTTCCGGCTCCATGGTTTCCAGCGCGTCGATCTTCAGTGTTTCGCCCACTTTCCGGGCCGCGGTTTCCAGAAGCGCCTCTTCCATCAGGTCACCGGCGCCACAGAAAGTGTCGCCGTAGGAGCTGTCACCCAGCACGACAATGCCAAATGGTCGCCCCGGCTGCTGGGGCAGTTGCTCGCGCAGGTCGATGTAAAAAGGCAGCAGGTTGCCCGGAATTTCACCGTCACCGGTGGTGGAGGTGCAGACCAGCAGCGCGTCTTCATTGTCCGTAATATCCGAGAGCTCCGGGTTCTCCAGAACCACCACCTGGTGGCCTTCGGCTTCCAGTTCTTCCTTGATTTTACGGGCGGTCATCAATGCGCCGCCGTAAACGCTGCCCGTCAGAATGCGGATTGCTGCCATGGTCTCGCCTTTTTTTGAGAAATGATTGGAAGTTTGATGTCGGCAGATCATAGCGGCGGCGGTGTTGGGGCTCAACCCGGAGAAGCATTGCAGTTTTGTTTCAATTTTGTGGCAAAAAAATTATAGTTTGCCGCGCTGAATTGGCTCAATTCATCCGCATACAAGAGATCTCTGGTTATGGCCCGCTCTTCCGGTTTTCTGGATACCCTGCTTACCGCCCCTTCCACCGAACGATATCGAATTGGTTTCAGTGTTCTTTTCCTGCTTGGCGTCTGGCTGACCGTCGGCGCGTTAAGCCAGGATCTGCCGAACAACATGTTGCTGATGGCCGCCGCCGTGATTGGCGGTTACATGGCAATCAACATCGGTGCCAACGATGTTGCCAATAACGTCGGCCCCGCCGTTGGCTCCGGTGCCCTGTCGCTGGGTGCGGCAGTCTTGCTGGCGGCGGTATTCGAAGCGGGCGGTGCGATCATCGCCGGCGGCGATGTGGTGTCCACCATCAAGGGCGGCATCATTGACCCAACCACCCTGGAAGACCCGCGGGCCTTCGTCTGGCTGATGACCGCCGCGCTGCTGGCCGGCGCCCTCTGGCTGAACCTGGCCACCTGGATGGGGGCGCCGGTCTCGACCACCCACTCCATTGTTGGTGGTGTACTGGGCGCCGGGATTGCCGCTGGCGGCTGGGGCATTGCCGATTGGGCGGTGATGAGCAAGATTGTTGCCAGCTGGGTAATCTCGCCGGCGCTGGGCGGCATGTTGGCGGCGTTGTTCCTGTTCTTCATCAAGAAGACCGTGTTGTACCAGTCGAACCTTATCGATTCTGCCCGTCGCTTCGTACCGCTGCTGGTTGCGGTGATGGCGTGGGCCTTTGGTACCTATCTGATGATCAAGGGCGTACAAAAGGTTGTTAAGGTCGATTTCCTTCAGGCGGCCCTGATCGGTCTGGCGGCCGCCGCAGTGGTCTTTTTTGCCATGCGCAGCCTGGTGTCCCGTAAGGCTGCGGCCATGGAGAGCACACCGCATGGGGTCAGTGAACTGTTCACCTGGCCGCTGATTTTCGCCGCCGCGCTGCTCAGTTTTGCCCACGGCGCCAACGATGTGGCCAATGCCATTGGTCCGTTGGCGGCTATTAACGATGCCATCCGGGCGGGTGGCGATGTGGTGACCGCGGCCAGCATTCCGCTCTGGGTGATGATGGTCGGCGCCCTTGGCCTGGCGGTGGGCCTGATGCTGTTTGGCCCTCGCCTGATCAAGACGGTGGGTAGCGAAATCACCGAGCTGGATAAGACCCGGGCCTTCTGTATTGCCCTGTCGGCCGCGCTGACCGTGATCCTGGCCTCCCAGTTGGGGCTGCCGGTCAGTTCCACACACATTGCCATTGGCGGTGTGTTTGGTGTCGGTTTCCTGCGTGAATACCTCAAGCGTAACTATGCCTCCCAGCTACACAAGATCATCGAGCATCACGACCCGGAAGAACGTGAGCGCCTGCGCCCGTTCCTGGAGGATTTCCGGAATGCCTCGGTGGAGGAAATGGAGAAGCTGCTGCAGCAGGCCAAGAAAGACAAGCAGCAGGTGCCGCTGGCCAAATCCGAGCGCAAGCGTCTGAAGAAGATTTACCGGGAAGAGATGGTCAAGCGTTCGCATCTGGTGAAAATTGCTGCCGCCTGGATTATCACCGTGCCGGCTTCCGGCCTGATGGCCGCGATTCTGTTCTTTACCCTGCGGGGGCTGTTTGTGAGCTAAGTCGCGGGGCTGGTGAGATTTTTCCAGTTCAGCCATACTGTAGGCAAGAAAGCGGGGCCGCTGGCCCCGCACACAGACACTTTTCAGGAGTAGGGCATGGGTACATCCAATGAGGGCCGTCAGGCCAAGATGATTGAAGAGCTGCGGGTGTTCATCAAGAAGGTGATGAGCGATCCGACCATTGCCGTTAAATCCATGGAAATCGCCCGCAAGTATCGCGGTGAGCCGAACGCCGACGAGCTGGTGGCTCGCGAGATCAGTGCCAATACCACGATCCGGATTCCGGAGAGCTGGAGTGAGGCGGACAAGATGTTTCTGGAAATCCTGCACGAGGTGCTGGATGATGAGGAAGCGCTTTATTAACTAGGGGGGCTGCAGGAGGAGCGAGGGTTCTTCCAAAAAGCGCTCCTTCCAGAGAACTCAGATTATGCCTT
>JAAZVL010000285.1 GCA_018623515.1 Marinobacter sp. | reverse complement strand
TTTCTTCATGTTCCTGATGGACATGACCCCAGAGCACGATCCGCACCTGGGGATGGCGGTCGATCACCGCCCAGAAGGCGTCGCGATTGCGAAGCCCGATTTGCTCCATCCAGTCCGCCCCGATGTCCACCGGATGATGGTGCAGTGTGACCAGGGTCGGCACATCGGGATATTCGGAAAGCGCGCGTTCGAGAAACGCCAGCTCACTGTCCGCCAGCTCGCCATAAACCTTGCCATGGACGGAGGAATCCAGCAGCACGAAATTCCAGCCCCCCTGCAGAATTTGCCGGCGATCGGCCTGATATTCCGCAGCGACACGGTTAAGCGTCCCGGAGTCATCGTGATTGCCGGCCAGCCAGGCGGAGCCGCAGTGGAAGGAGGAAAGGCTGTCACCGAAGACACGGTAGGCCTTTTCGGAGGCGTCCTGGGCCAGATCTCCCGTGGCCAGAATCAGGTCCGGCTGACCATGGGTCTGCAACACCTCATCGACCACGGCCGCGAGACTGTCCCGCGTATTTACGCCCAGCAAGGCACCGTCCTCACGGGCCATCAGATGGGGGTCTGTTATCTGGAGTACCCGCAAGGGGCGGGCCTCGTCCGGTCTGGTCATGGCGAACCTGTTAAGCCTGATGCAACCACTTGAAACAGGGACAAGTGTACGACGAACGCGTCAGAAAGGGTCAACGGCAATTGCAACCGGAGTCACATTCCCGTCCGGCGCCGTCAACATATTGCTATTTTTGACAACTATGACACATCCACTGCGGACCGTCAGTCCACACCCTCGCCGGCTGGCCAGGCGGCGTACTCCATGGGCAAATGGCCAAAACGCAGACAGTAATCCAGCCAGTCAGCCAGGAAGCCATTCACCTGAACCTTCTCGTCCGGGTGATGCATGAAGCGGTTGGGATAATCATTGACCGGCGCAATCTGGCGGTCCCGGTAACAGCTGATCACCTCGGCCATGGCGGCGTCGTGATACACACGCACGGTCATCTGGGGATTGTTCAGCCAGCGACCGGAATTGTGGACCTGCTCCAGCAACAGGGTTTCGGTAAATCGGGCCGTCTGCAGAACCTTGATCCTCACCCGCCCCAGGTACTGGTTCTCCCGGTGCAACTCGAACTCGCACACCGGCTTGCCATCGGCCTCCAGCTGACGCAACTTGTTCAGGCGCTGGTAATTGCCGTCGCATAGGGCGCCGAGCTGCCGGAGATCCGGCACGTAGCGCTTGGGTTTCATGGTCCACTCGGTCATCACTGCTTTCCTTCACGGAGTCTTGAACGGTTCAGTTCAAGCCATTGAAGCGCGATGATAGCGGCAGCGTTGTTGATCCGGCCATCGTGGATCATGGCTATGGCTTCGTCCGCAGAAACCACGTGGGCCCGGATATCCTCGTGCTCATGTTCCATACCATACAGGCCGCCAGCATCTTCGGTGCTGATATGGCCACAGTACAGGTGAATCATTTCAGTGCTGCCACCCGGGGACACCAGGTAATCGCAGATCTTGTCGAGCCGGCTGAAGGTGAGCCCGGCCTCTTCCTGGCCTTCCCGCTGGGCCACTTCTTCGGGGGTTTCACCGTCTTCGTTCATGCCGGCCACGAGCTCGAGCAGCCATGGGGACTGGCTGCGGCCGAGGGCGCCGAGGCGGAACTGTTCGAGCAGGACGACTTCGTCCCGGTCGCAGTCGTAGGGCAGCACGCAGGTGGCGTCGCCCCTTATGAAGAGCTCCCGGGTAAAGACCGGCATGTCACGGCCGTCAAAACGCGGGTGGGTCAGCCAGAGCTTGTCCATGCGGAAGAAGCCCTGGAAGACGGTTTCGCGTTTTTCGACTTTGACGTCGCTGGCTTTGAACTGGAACGGTTCGGTCATCGTTCACCCCGGTTGGTAATCGACTTTGAACGATAGCCGTTGGTCGTCGTTTATTGCAAGCCTCTTGATTCCAGCTTTTGTGCGAGACCGGTGTTGGGGCATGCTTCCCAAAACACGCTCCTGGCGGCACGTCCCTGTGACGCTTGGGCTCCGCCATCCATGGCTCCGCACAGTTTTGGGAAGCATGCCCCAACACCGGCCCCAGAATTTCCGGGAACCCCTATCTGGAGCCGGAAGCAACCAGGCGAAACACACAAGCGACGGCCTTCGGGCGATATTGCCAGAGTCAGATCGAGCCGGTGAGGTGGCCCTGTTCAGAAACGTGCGGAGCCAGGGATGGCGGAGCCCGAGACGCACAGGGACGTCTCGAGTCGTTTTCTGAACAGGGCCGCCTCACCGGCTCACGCCACCAGAACTATCAGGCTGGGAGACTTTCCTCCAAAGCTCAGACCTTGTCGTAAAGATTCCCACCAGACTCCACAAACTCGCGGGACTTCTCCTGCATCCCGGCGTCAATCGCGGACACCTCATCCAACCCGTTTTCTGCCGCGTAATCCCGGACTTCCTGGGAGATTTTCATGGAACAGAATTTGGGACCACACATGGAACAGAAGTGAGCCACCTTGGCGGAGTCCTTGGGCAGGGTTTCGTCGTGATAAGCTCGGGCGGTGTCCGGGTCCAGGCCGAGGTTGAACTGGTCTTCCCAGCGGAATTCGAAACGGGCCTTGGAGAGGGCGTTGTCGCGGATCTGGGCGCCGGGATGGCCTTTGGCAAGGTCGGCGGCGTGGGCGGCGATCTTGTAGGTGATGATGCCGGTTTTCACGTCGTCTTTGTTGGGCAGCCCCAGGTGCTCTTTCGGGGTGACGTAGCAGAGCATGGCGCAGCCGTACCAGCCGATCATGGCGGCGCCGATGCCGGAGGTGATGTGGTCGTATCCGGGGGCGATGTCAGTGATCAGCGGCCCCAGGGTGTAGAAAGGCGCTTCGTCGCAGCATTCGAGCTGCTTGTCCATGTTCTCCTTCACCAGATGCATCGGCACGTGCCCCGGC
The DNA here is from genome assembly GCA_018623515.1 of Marinobacter sp. Lineage (GTDB taxonomy): Bacteria > Pseudomonadota > Gammaproteobacteria > Pseudomonadales > Oleiphilaceae > Marinobacter. The sequence continues at coordinate 30 of JAAZVL010000285.1, read as the reverse complement.
CCCTCAATCATGCACTGCACATCGTGTTTC
>JAAZVL010000088.1 GCA_018623515.1 Marinobacter sp. | reverse complement strand
GCCAACCCACCCCCAGTCCCGATTCCTGAATGGCGATCTTCTGGTCGATGTTGGCCACCGTCAGTGTGCGCTGGCGGCGGAATATGCCGGCATGCCCGGGGGGCAGTGAGCGGGAGGTATCGGCGGCCACGGCGGCCGGGTAGTCCGAGATGTCTTCTTCCGACAAGGGCTCTTCGGTACCGGCAAGCGGATGGTTGGCGGCCACCGCGAACACGAACTCCATCTCGCCGAGAATGGTGGTGGTGAAATTGCCGGCCGGCTTGCTGAAGTGATCGGCCCCCACCACGAGGTCCACCCGTCGGCTCTGAAGGGCGTCCCAGGCGCCGGCAAAGACTTCCTCGACCACCTGAACGTCAACAGGTACCCCAAGAGCATGAAAATCCCGGATGGCCGGGAACAGGCACTGTGCCGGCAGCAACGAATTGAAACCGATTTTCAACCGGGTTTCCCAGCCCTGGGCCACCTGCTTGGTGGTGTGGGCCAGGTTCTCGGCTGCCTCAAGCAACGCGCGCCCTTCCTCGAGCAGGTAACGGCCGGCCGGCGTCAGGATGGCTCGGTGCCCGCTGCGATCATAGATGTCGATGTCCAGATCCTCTTCCAGTTTCTGAACCGTGTAACTGATCGCGGAAGGTACCCGGAAGAGTTCCGCGGCGGCCCCGGCGAAGCTGCCCTTGCGGTCAATGGCGTCAAGGACTTTCAGGGCATCGATGGTGATGGCTGTATGCATGTTCGAAATATCTGAGGTAGTTGGCCAGAAATGCTTGTTTGAGAGGGTAGCAGGCCGGGCTTTATTCTTCCTTACAAATTATTGTGAAGGAGTTGACGATGGGACTTCTGGTTGACGGCCAATGGCAGGACAAGTGGTATAACACCGACAAGACCGGCGGTAAGTTCGAACGGGAAGCGGCCAGGTTCCGGAACTGGGTGACGGCGGACGGATCTCCCGGTCCGAGCGGCGAGGGTGGCTTCAAGGCAGAGAGTGGCCGGTACCACCTGTACGTTTCGATGGCCTGCCCCTGGGCGCACCGGACGCTGATCTTCCGCAAGCTCAAGGGGCTGGAGAAGCACATATCTGTTTCCGTGGTTCATCCGGACATGGTCGAAAACGGCTGGGAATTCCGGCCCGGAGATGAGCAACACCGGGATCACCTGCATGGGTTCCGGTTCATGCACGAGGTCTACACCAAAGCGGCCCCGGATTATACCGGTCGTGTGACAGTTCCGACCTTGTGGGACAAAGAGCGGGAAACCATAGCCAGCAACGAATCCGCGGAGATCATCCGGATGTTCAATTCCGCGTTTAATGGTCTTGAAGGCGTGGACGCGGAACTGGATTTCTACCCGGAACCACTGCGCCTGGAGATCGATGAGGTTAATGAGCGGGTTTACCACACCGTCAATAATGGCGTTTACAAGGCCGGATTCGCTACAGCGCAGGATAAATATGAAGAAGCTTACCGGGCGCTGTTTGATTCGCTGGATTGGTTGGAGGAGCGATTGTCACGGCAGCGTTATCTGGTCGGGGAGCAACTGACCGAAGCCGACTGGCGGTTATTTACCACCCTGATCCGGTTTGATGCGGTGTATTACAGTCACTTCAAATGCAATCGCCAGCCGATCCGGGAGTTCCCGAACCTGTCCGGCTACGTGAGGGATCTGTATCAGGTTCCCGGTGTGGCGGAGACGGTGGATATTGAGCAGATCAAGCGCCACTACTACGTGAGCCAGCGCACCATCAATCCGACCCAGATCGTGCCGATGGGGCCGGAGCTGGATTTTGACGCGCCCCATGGGCGGGATAGATTTGGGCAGTGAGGTCCAAGACGGGGTCAGATGAAAGCCTTCATCTGACCCCCATGTTCACGCCGGATCAATTTACCCGAGCAACAGCAGCCTCGGTAAGCAGTTCCAATGCTTCCTTGTGCCCAGTCTCATCCAGGCCATCCAGGCAAGCCTTGGCCAACCCCGCCTGCTCCCGCGCCTTTGCCATGGTGTACTCAATCGCACCCGACTCCCGCACGATCTGCAGGATAGCCGGCAATTCATCCAGCCCGCCCTTGCGAATCGCCTGCCGAATCAGCTGCCGCTCCTCGTCACTGCCATTGGCCATCGCGTAAATCAGCGGCAGGGTGGTCTTGCCCTCGGCCAGATCGTCACCAACGTTCTTGCCCATGGCTTCCGCGTCACCCTGGTAATCCAGCACATCGTCCACCAGTTGGAATGCCAGCCCCAGGTGTTTGCCGTAATCCCTCAGCGCTTTCTCCCGGTTCTCATCGGCGCCGGCCAGCAGGGCGCCGGTGTGGGAGGCGGCCTCGAACAGCATGGCGGTCTTGTTGTGGATGACCTTCATGTACTGCTCTTCGGTCAGATCCGGGTTTTTCACGTTCATCAGCTGCATCACCTCGCCCTCGGCAATCACTGCCGTGGCGTGGGACAGCACATCCATGATCGCCAGGCTTTTCAGCTCCACCATCATCTCGAACGCGCGGGCATAGAGGAAATCACCGACCAGCACGCTCGGTGCATTGCCCCACTTGGCGTTGGCGGTGCTGCGGCCGCGGCGCAGGTCGGAGGTGTCCACCACGTCATCGTGGAGCAGGGTGGCGGTGTGCAGGAATTCAATCACGGCGGCAAGTTTGAGGTGATCATTCTCGCCATAGCCCAGGGCGCGACTGGAGAGCAGCACCAGCAGCGGTCTGAGCCGCTTGCCGCCACTTTCGATGATGTACTGGGCGATTTTCTCCACCAGGGGGACGTCCGAGGCTAGCCGCTGGATGATCAGGTCATTGACGCGGCTGAAGTCATCCGCCACGGTGTCGTAGATACGCTGGGCTGTCATGGGGCTTGAGGGTCCCTTGCTGGTGTTTCTGTTGATATTTCGGGCAGGTCGCCGCAATGCTAGGTATTGGCGGGTAGAGTGTCAACGTTAATGCAGTGAAGACGGGGTCAGAAGAAAGCTTTCTTCTGACCCCAGGTTCAATCTGGCTTCAGGGGTCTGAGGCATACTCAGGGGTCTGATGAAATCTTTCATCTGACCCCATCTTCATGCTCCACTCCAGACTTGCCTGTCTCCCCATCTTCCCGTACAATCACGCGCCCAACTCATCCCAACCTGCGCTCCCTGCTATAGGGTTGCCAGAGCGCTTCCCTTAGAACCAGGTGGATAAGAGCAGGGATGGGTCAATCGCGGAGACTAGTGAATGTACGCAGTTATTGTTAGCGGTGGTAAGCAGCACCGTGTAAAGGAAGGCGAAACTCTGAAGCTGGAAAAGCTGGAAGTTGAAACCGGTGGCACCGTCGATTTCGATCGCGTTCTGCTGGTAGCCGACGGCGACAACGTAAAAGTTGGCGCTCCGGTAGTAGACGGCGCCAAGGTTACCGCTGAAGTGGTCAGCCACGGCCGTCACGACAAGGTTCAGATCATCAAGTTCCGTCGTCGTAAGCATCACATGAAGCGTCAGGGCCACCGTCAGTGGTTTACTGAAGTAAAGATCACGGGTATCCAGGGCTAAGCCCTCGAATTACCCCCTAGAGAAGGAGGCTGGTAATGGCTCATAAAAAGGCAGCAGGTAGTACCCGTAACGGTCGCGATTCCGAGTCGAAACGACTTGGTGTGAAGCGCTTCGGCGGTCAGACCGTATCTGCAGGCAGCATCATTGTTCGTCAGCGTGGCACCCGTTTCCACGCTGGTTCCAACGTAGGCATTGGCAAGGACCACACCCTGTTTGCGAAAGCAGACGGTCAGGTGAAGTTCGAAACCAAAGGCCCGCAGAGCCGTAAGTTCGTGAGCATCGTTCCGGCTGCGTAAGCAGCGGCGATCCGGTTCTGCAGAACCTTGGGTGGTTCTGATTTCCTGATATAGTCAGAAGTCAGAGCCATCCGGAGCCCCGCAAAGCTTCCTTGAGGCTGCGGGGCTTTTTAGTTTATGCGCAACGCGCAAAGGGTTGATCATGAAATTTGTAGATGAAGCCACCATCATTGTGGAAGCCGGTAAGGGCGGGCACGGCTGCCTGAGTTTCCGGCGTGAGAAATACGTTCCCAAGGGTGGCCCCGACGGCGGTGACGGCGGGGACGGTGGCTCCGTCTATCTGGAGGCGGACGGATCACTGAACACCCTGATCGATTACCGCTTCCAGCGTAAATACAAGGCCCAGAACGGCGAGCCCGGAGCCGGTCGCAACTGTACCGGTACCAAGGGTGAAGATCTGGTGCTGCCGGTGCCGGTAGGTACCACGGTTGTGGATATGGATACCCACGAAGTGCTGGGTGACCTGACCCGGGAGGGGCAGCGGCTGAAGGTCGCGCAGGGTGGCTTCCACGGCCTCGGTAACACCCGGTTCAAGTCCTCGGTCAACCGCGCCCCGCGCCAGACCACCAAGGGTTCCGAAGGCGAGGCCCGTAACCTGCGTCTGGAGCTCAAGGTGCTGGCCGATGTCGGATTGTTGGGAATGCCCAATGCCGGCAAGTCCACGTTCATCCGTTCGGTTTCTGCTGCGAGGCCCAAGGTTGCGGATTATCCGTTCACCACGCTGGTGCCAAATCTGGGTGTGGTCAGTGTCCAGGCCCACCAGAGCTTTGTCATTGCCGATATTCCGGGGCTGATCGAAGGTGCCGCAGAAGGGGCCGGCCTCGGCATCCGTTTCCTGAAGCACCTGGTGCGCACGCGTCTGCTCCTGCACCTCGTGGATGTGGCCCCGTATGACGGTTCGTCGCCAGCGGACGCGGTCCGGGCCATCGCTCACGAACTGGAGAAGTTCAGTGAAACCCTGGCCAACCGCCCGCGCTGGCTGGTGCTGAACAAGGTGGACATGATCGCGGAAGAGGATCGTGACGCCCACTGCCAGGCCATCATCGATGAACTTGGGTGGGAAGGCCCCGTATTCCGCATCTCCGCGATCACCGGCGAGGGTACCAAGCCTCTGGTTCAGGCAGTAATGCGCTGGATCGAGGATCAGGCCCAGGAAGAGGCCGAGAATCCGGACTTTGCCGAGGAAGAGGCGGCCCGCCGTCAGCGGATGGATGAGGAGGCCCGGGCCAAGATCGAGGCGGACCGCAAGGCGCGCCGTGCCGCCAGGCAGGATGAAGACGATGACGACGATTTTGACGATGACGATTACGACGTCGAAATCGTGTACGCACCGGAATAAACCGACAACATCATCAAGAGACTGATCCACGCATCATGAGTGAACGTGCCCAGTTGCGCCAGGCCCGCCGCCTGGTCATCAAGATCGGAAGTGCCCTGCTGACCAATGACGGCAAGGGTCTCGATGAGGTGGCCCTGGAGCGCTGGGTGGACCAGATTGCTGGCCTGATCGCCGATGGTGTTGAGGTCGTTATTGTCTCTTCCGGTGCGGTGGCGGTGGGTATGAGCCGGCTGGGCTGGGTGAAGCGCCCGGACCAGCTGCACGAGCTGCAAGCTGCGGCGGCGGTGGGGCAAATGGGGCTGGTACAGTCCTGGGAAGCCCAGTTCAAGCGGCATGATATCCATACCGCCCAGATCCTGCTGACCCACGACGATCTCTCCGACCGAAAACGTTACCTGAATGGCCGAAGCACGCTCCGGGCGCTGCTGGATGTCGGTGTCATTCCCATCGTCAACGAGAATGACACGGTGGTCACCGACGAGATCCGTTTCGGTGACAACGACACCCTTGGGGCTCTGGTGGCGAACCTGATCGAGGCCGACGGGTTGATCATTCTCACCGACCAGCTGGGCCTGTTTGACAAAGACCCGCGCAAACACGCGGACGCCTGCCTGGTTACCGAGCGCAAGGCCAGTGATCACGAACTGGATGCCATGGCCGGTGGCGGCGCTGGTGCCCTGGGTCGGGGCGGCATGCAGACCAAGCTAAGGGCGGCGCGGCTGGCAGCCCGTTCCGGTGCATTCACCGTCATTGTCGGTGGCCGGATCGAGGGCGTGATGACCCGCCTGCGCCAGGGTGACGTGATCGGCACCTTGCTGTTACCGGAGCAGGGCAGGGTGGCTGCCCGCAAACAATGGATTGCCGGGCACTTGCAGACCCGCGGCAAGCTGACCCTGGATGAGGGTGCGGTCCGGGTGTTGTGCCTGGGTGGCCGAAGCCTTCTGCCGGTGGGAGTGAAGAGCGTGAGCGGCCAGTTCCGGCGCGGCGAGATGGTGTCCTGCGTCGATGAAAGCGGGCGGGAGGTTGCCCGCGGGCTGGTGAATTACGATGCCGATGAGGCGCGCGCCATTGCCGGCCGGGCCAGTCAGCGGATCACCGAGGTTCTTGGTTACATCTCCGATGAGGAGATGATCCATCGGGACAATCTGGTGATTATCTGATTTTAAAAGAAACAGCTTTTGTTCAGGCACAAAAAAACCGGCTCGTAAGCCGGTTTTTTTAGCTCTGGAAAACGCTTACGCGCTCTTCAGGGCCTTGATCTTGGCATTCAGGCGGGCCTTATGACGGGCTACCTTGCTCTTGGCGAAGATGCCTTTGTTGACCATGCTGTCCATTACAGGTTGTGCCTGCTGGAAAGCTGCCTGGGCTTCTTCGTAGTTGCCAGCTTCAATCTTGGCCTGGACCTTCTTCATGTAGGTACGCGCCATGGAACGCAGGCTGGCGTTGTGCTTGCGGTTCTTCTCGTTCTGACGAGCGCGCTTCTTGGCTTGCGGGGAATTTGCCACCGTAAAACTCCTGAAAATCTGAAATTCGTTACTGAATGAACTCGAGTGAATTCAAGATGAATTCGTACATCGCAGGCGCGCCAACTACCAGCGCGTCGAAATAAATGACGCGGAACTATGCCGCTGAACTCCCGAAATGTCAAGACTAAAACCCATTTCATGCGCTGTTCCCGCGGCCCTGTGCTAAACTCGCCGCTCGCTGACCGGAGCCGTACAGGCCTCCCGCCCGTGTGCGTAATTTCCGGTATAAATAGGCCCATCAACTGATCAGAGCCAGAATGTCGTCGGAACCGGATTCCTCTGCCCCGAAAACGCCTGAATCCACCGCCCCCGGATTGCTCCGTTCCTCCGGTGTGGTCGGCGTAATGACCATGCTTTCCCGGGTGCTGGGCCTGGTTCGGGACATGGTGATTGCCCGTTACTTCGGGGCCGGTGCCGGCGCGGATGCCTTCTTTGTCGCCTTCAAGATCCCCAACTTCCTGCGGCGTCTCTTTGCTGAGGGGGCCTTCTCCCAGGCATTTGTGCCGGTGCTGTCTTCATATCGGGAGAATCAGGACATATCCGAAGTCAAACGGCTGGTGAACGCCGTGGCCGGCTCCCTGGGCCTGGTTCTGCTGGGGGTCACCCTGGTGGCCATGCTTGGCTCCCCGGTACTGACGGCGATATTTGCCCCGGGCTTCTTTGACGATGATGTGAAGTTCGCATTGACCAGCGACATGCTCCGCATCACGTTCCCTTATTTATTGCTGATTTCGCTAACGGCCTTTGCTGGCGGCATTCTCAACAGCTACGACCGCTTCGCGGTGCCAGCCTTCACGCCCGTTCTTCTGAACCTGGCGATGATCGGCGCGGCGATCTGGCTGTCGCCGGTGATGTCCGAGCCGGTCATGGCTCTGGCCTGGGGCGTGTTCATCGCCGGTGCGCTGCAACTGTTCTTCCAGTTGCCGTTCCTGATGCAGCTGGGGCTGATGCCCCGGCCAAAGGTCGATTACCGGCACGAGGGCGTGCGGCGCATTCTGAAGCTCATGGCGCCAGCGTTGTTCGGGGTTTCGGTCAGCCAGATCAACCTGTTGCTGGACACCGTGTTGGCATCTTTTCTCCAGACCGGCAGCGTATCCTGGCTCTACTACTCGGACCGCCTGTCCGAGCTGCCGCTTGGCGTTTTCGGCATCGCCATTGCCACGGTCATCCTGCCGAGCCTGTCGCGCAAGCACGCTGCCGCCTCCGCGGACCAGTTTGCGGCGACCCTGGACTGGGCGGTGCGGGCGGTCCTGCTCATCGGGCTGCCGGCGGCACTGGCGCTGGCGCTTCTGGCCGAACCCCTGATTGCCACCCTGTTTCATTATGGCGAAGTGACCGATCGGGACGTCACCATGTCCGCCCAGAGCCTTCGGGCCTATTCGGCCGGTCTGTTGGCGTTCATGCTGATCAAGGTACTGGCGCCAGGCTTCTTCGCCCGGGAAGACACCGCCACGCCCGTAAAAATCGGGGTCATCGCCATGGTGGCCAATATGGCCTTCAACCTGGCGCTGATCGTGCCCCTGGCCCATGCCGGGCTGGCCCTCGCGACTTCGTTGTCCGCCTGGCTTAACGGTTTCCTGCTCTGGCGAGGCCTGCGCAAGGAAGGGGCCTGGCAGAGTCAGCCGGGTTGGCCGGTCTTCCTGGCGCGGCTGCTGTTCGCCAATGCCGCGCTGGCGGCGGTCATCCTCTGGCTCAAGGCCCCGGTGGCAGACTGGCTTGCCGCGGAAGGTCTGGTCCGGGCCCGGGACATGGCCATCCTCGTGGGTGCCGGCGTCGGGGTGTATTTTGTCGCGCTGGCGGTGGCGGGTGTCCGGGTAAGACATTTCCGCCAGAGGTAAGGTATAATCGCGCGTTTTCTCACCAGTGCTCCTGCGGCGCAGGGGCGTTGAAAGCCAGCTGGCAACTGAAGGTTCGCATTGCATGCGTCTGATTCGAGGCCTGACCAACCTGAAGCTGCTCTCGCGCCGGGCGGATTCGCCGTTGGCGCAGGGGTGCGTGGCAACGATTGGTAACTTTGACGGCGTCCACCTCGGCCACAAGACCATTATTGATCAGGTCCGGAGCAAGGCCCAGGAGCTGGGCGTGCCTTCAGTGGTGATGGTGTTCGAGCCGCAGCCCCGTGAGTTTTTCCAGGGCGATGAGGCCCCGCCGCGCCTGATGGGATTCCGCCAGAAGTTCGAAGCCCTGTTGGCCGAAGGTATCGATATTGTCCTGTGCCTGCGGTTCAACCAGGCCTTTCGCAGCTATTCCGCCATGGGCTTCATCGAGGATGTTCTGATCGAGGGCCTCGGCGTTCGCCACCTGGTGGTCGGAGACGACTTCCGTTTTGGCTGTGATCGCGCCGGGGACTTCGGGTTGCTGCAGAAAGTCGGGCAGGACGCGGGATTCACCGTCGAGAACACCCGGACCGTGACCCTGGATGGTGAGCGGGTGAGCAGCACCCGTGTCCGTGACCAGCTGACCGTCAATGGCCTGGAAAAAGCGGAAGTGTTGTTGGGCCACCCCTACCGGATCCGGGGCCGGGTGGTTTACGGGCGCCAATTGGGCCGCCAGATCGGTGCGCCGACCGCCAACATTCTGCTGCACCGGATGCCCGCATTGCGCGGTGTGTATGTCGTGAGCGGCAGGCTTGACGATGGCAGCGTTTACGACGGCGTGGCCAACATCGGTGTCCGGCCAACGGTCGATGGCAAACGGCCATCACTGGAAGTGCACCTGTTTGACTTTGCTGGCACACTTTATGGCCAGCATCTGGAAGTCGTCTTCCGCCACGGTCTGCGGGATGAGGAGAAGTTTGATTCCGTCGAGGCCCTGAAAGATCAGATCGCACGGGATATGGACAACGCCCGGGCGTGGCTTCGGGCCAACGGCTCGGCTCGCAGCACACATTGAAAGCACGGGCCCGAACCCCAAAAGTTTTTACTGACCAACACTGACCAAAGAGTACGCACAGAAACCATGAGCGACTACAAGCATACCCTGAATCTGCCGGAAACCGCCTTCCCCATGCGCGGTAACCTGGCCAAGCGCGAGCCGGACATGCTCAAGCGCTGGCAGGACCTCGATGTCTACGGCAACCTGCGCAAGCAGCGCGAAGGCCGGGACAAGTTCATCCTGCACGACGGCCCTCCCTACGCCAACGGCAGCATTCACATTGGTCATGCGGTCAATAAGATTCTCAAGGACATGATCGTCAAGTCCCATAGCTTCAAAGGCTATGACGCACCTTATGTGCCGGGCTGGGACTGTCACGGCCTGCCCATCGAGCACAAGGTGGAGCAGGAGATTGGCAAGGCCGGCGTCAAGGTGGACTACAAGACCTTCCGTCAGGCCTGCCGCGATTACGCCACCAAGCAGATCGAAGGCCAGAAGGCCGACTTCATCCGCCTGGGCGTGATGGGTGAGTGGGACAAGCCCTACCTCACCATGGATCCCAAGGTGGAGGCCGGCATCGTCCGAGCCCTGGGCAAGATCGTGGCCAAGGGCCACCTGGTGCGTGGTTACAAACCCGTCTACTGGAGTGTGGTAGGTCAGTCCGCACTGGCTGAGGCGGAGGTCGAATACCAGGACAAGGTCTCCACCCAGATTGATGTTCGTTTCACCGCGGTGGATTCTGCCCGGGCGCTGGAGCTGTTCGGTACCGACAAGGGCGAGGGCGATGTGTCCGTGGTGATCTGGACCACCACCCCCTGGACTATTCCGGCCAACCAGGCGGTCTCCCTGGGGGCGGACCTGGAGTATGCCCTGGTGCAGGTAGATGTCGGACAGGGGCCGGAGCGCCTGATCCTGGCCACCGAGATGGTCGAAGGCATCATGGCCCGCTGGGGTGTGGAAGATTACGAAGTGCTGGCGACCGTGGCCGGTTCCGCGCTGGAAAAGCTGCCGCTGCACCACCCGATCTACGACAAGCAGGTGCCGGTCATCCTGGGTGATCACGTGTCCACCGATGCCGGTACCGGCGCAGTGCATACCGCCCCGGATCACGGTATGGAAGACTTCGAGGTGGGCAAGGAATACGGCATCGGCACCCTGAACCTGGTGAAAGCCGACGGCACCTACACCGAAGCGGCCGGCGAGTTTGCCGGCGTGCACGTCTACAAGGCGGACGAGCCGGTGTGTGCCGCCCTGGAGCGGGAAGGCAAGCTGGTGCGTTCCGAGAAGTTCAGCCACAGCTACCCCCATTGCTGGCGGACCAAGACCCCGCTGATCT
>JAAZVL010000284.1 GCA_018623515.1 Marinobacter sp. | reverse complement strand
GAAGAGATGATCGCCCTGGACCGCTGGATGGTGGACAAGGCGCTGCAGCTGCAGAAGGAGCTGGACGAGGACTACGGCAACTATGCCTTCCTGCGCATCTACCAGAAGGTCTACAACTTCTGCGAAGCGACCCTGGGCGGCTTCTATCTGGATATCATCAAGGACCGCCAGTACACCACCCAGGCCAATAGCCTGGCGCGGCGTTCCTGTCAGACTGCGCTTTACCATGTGGCCGAGGCCCTGGTGCGCTGGATCGCTCCGATCCTGAGCTTCACCGCGGATGAGATCTGGCAGCACCTGCCGGGCGAGCGCGGCGACACCGTGTTCTATGAAACCTGGTACGAAGGCCTGGCCGAGCTGCCGGACGACTTTGAGCTGGGGCGGGACTACTGGCGTGAGATCTACAGCGTCAAGGAAGCGGTCAACAAGTGCCTGGAAGAGGCCCGTGGCCGTGGCGAGATCAAGGGCTCCCTGAGCGCCGAAGTGACCCTCTACTGCGAGGGTGAACTGGCCGAGCGCCTGAAGCACCTGGGTGAAGAGCTGCGCTTCGTGCTGATCACTTCCGAGGCGACCGTCAAGCCGGTGGCCGAGGCCGAAGGCGCGGAGCAGACCGGTCACGAGGGCCTGCTGGTGAAGGTCACGCCGGCAACCCACGCCAAGTGCGAGCGCTGCTGGCACCATCGTGAGGATGTGGGCCGCAACGCCAAATACGACGACTTGTGTGGCCGTTGCGTCAGCAACGTGGAAGGTCCCGGCGAGAGTCGGTCCTTCGCCTGATGGAAGCTGCCATGACGGATAAGGCCCTGGGCTCGAAACTGAAATGGCTGTGGCTGGCGGCGCTGGTCATTGTCATCGACCTGGGCACCAAGGCCATGGCCAGCGCCATGCTCACCTATGGTGACCCGGTGCCGGTGATGCCCATGTTCAACCTGACGCTGCTCCACAACACCGGCGCGGCGTTCAGCTTCCTGGCCCAGGCCGACGGCTGGCAACGCTGGTTCTTCGTAACTCTGGCGCTGGTGGTGAGTGTGGTTCTGGTGAGCTGGCTGCGTAAATTGCAGCCCAATGAAACCTGGACCGCCGTCGCCATCGTACTCATTCTCGGCGGCGCCCTCGGCAACGTCTATGACCGGGTGGTGCACGGCTATGTGGTGGACTTCCTGCACTTCTACTGGCAGGACTGGCACTTCCCCGCATTCAACCTGGCCGATACTGCCATTACCATCGGCGCCGGCATGATGATCCTCGATATATTCCGCAAACCCGCCGACGGCGGGGATGCCGAAAAGGAGTGAACGACACTCATGAAAGATTTGCCCGTAGACAAGGGAACCCGCGTAAAACTCCACTTCGCGCTCAAGATCAAGGGCGGCGATGTGGTGGATTCCACCTTCGAGAAAGAGCCCGCCACCCTGGAAATCGGTGACGAAAACCTGCCGGAGAACTTCGAAGCCCTGATGATGGGCATGAAAGCCGGTGATCGGCAGACCTTCGAGGTTTCTCCGGAAAAGGGCTTTGGCCAGCATAACCCCAACAACCTGCAGACCTTCAAGCGCCATGAATTCAGCGCTGACATGGTGCTGGAGCCGGGCGTGGTGGTGTCCTTTGCCGACGCGCGCCAGCAGGAACTGCCGGGCGTGATCAGCCGGGTGGAAGGGGATGAAGTGGAAGTGGACTTCAACCATCCGCTGGCAGGGCGTACACTGGAATTCGAAGTTGAAATCCTCGATGTGGAACCGGCTGGACAGACGCACTGATTATGCAAATCCGACTTGCTAACCCCCGTGGCTTCTGCGCCGGCGTCGACCGCGCCATCGAAATCGTCAACCGGGCGCTGGATGTGTTCGGTGCGCCGATCTACGTGCGCCATGAAGTGGTCCATAACAAGTTCGTGGTGGACAACCTCCGCAACCGCGGCGCGGTTTTTGTGGACGAGTTGGACGAAGTGCCCGATGACACCCTGGTGATCTTCAGCGCCCACGGCGTCTCCCAGGCCGTGCAGAACGAAGCCGCCCGCCGCGGCCTCAAAGTGTTCGACGCCACCTGCCCGCTGGTCACCAAAGTGCACATGGAAGTCATGCGCTACAGCCGCGACGGCCGCGAGTGCATCCTGATCGGTCACCACGGCCATCCAGAGGTCGAGGGCACCATGGGCCAGTATGATCACAGCAATGGCGGCGAGATCTACCTGGTGGAAAACGAGGAAGACGTGGCGAAGCTGGAGGTGAAAGATCCATCCCGCCTGTCCTACGTCACCCAGACCACCCTCTCCATGGACGACACCGCCCGCGTCATCGACGCCCTGCGCGCCAAGTTCCCCGAGATACAGGGCCCGCGCAAGGACGACATCTGCTACGCCACCCAGAACCGCCAGGACGCCGTCAAACAACTCGCCGGCGACTGCGACCTGATGCTGGTGGTGGGCTCCCCCAACAGCTCCAACTCCAACCGCCTGCGCGAGCTGGCCGAGCGCATGGGTACGCCCGCGTACCTGATCGACGAAGCCTCCCAGATTGATCCGAAGTGGCTGGAAGGCAAGAACTCGGTTGGTGTGACCGCCGGCGCTTCCGCCCCGGAAGTTCTGGTGAACGAGGTGATTGCCCGCCTGAAGGAACTGGGTGGGGAAGAGCCCCGGGAAGTTGCCGGGCGAGAGGAGAATATTGTCTTCTCCATGCCGCGGGAGCTTCGGATTGATGCGGTCGAGCTTGAGTGACCTCGGCCGGTCCCCCGTGACTTGTCTTATTTGATGCAGTCGGGAGGAGCTATGGGCCAGGGATTGGTGATCTGTGTCACGCCAATGTGAGTTCGTCCCCCGCTCATCTCATTCTTTTGACCGCTTATCGATTGACTATCCCCAAAAGTCTTTACGCAATCTATCCTTCCTTTTAGAAAAATTTGTCATACGCGGGTGATTAGATGAGGTACCAGTCCGGACTGACATTGGTTGAGTTGATGATCACTCTTTTCGTTCTGAGTATTCT
>JAAZVL010000283.1 GCA_018623515.1 Marinobacter sp. | reverse complement strand
TTAATGTCATTGATAAGGTTGTCGAGAATAAGCGGATCGGCGTCGGGTTCGGGATACCAGGCCAGCACCATGTGGGCCTGGTTCAGCTCCAGGGCCTTGACGTAGACGACCCGAAGCTGGTCATCGGGTACACCCATGGATTTCAGCGTCAGGTATTTTGCAATGGAAAAATCTTCGCAATCGCCCGCGTTTGTAGTCAGAAGCTCAATCGGCGTTGCCCAGTAGTCCTCTTCGCCCCAGTGACGGATATCGCTGACAAAATTGACCCGATTGAAGAAAGAATTGACGAGCCGGAGCTGACGGTCGACCGGCGCATTGGCGGCGAGGTCATGCAGCCGCTGCCAATCGGTCAGTCGCTGATGCGCTTCCTGGCCAAACTCCTGGAGTACGTAATTCATCAAACGGTTACCCAGCTCCAGGGCGCTGACCAACGAAACAGCAAGCAGCAGGGGGATCCAACCGGAGCGGCGGCACAGTCCTGGCGCTGCCGTGGTCATGACCGGACCTAGTTGTTGGTCCGGAGGCGTTCCCGGAGCTGTTCGAGACGCCGGCGGATTTCCTCACGCCGTTCCTGATCGGCGCTCGGGGTGGTTGGAGACGCGGTGGTTTGGCCCTGGCTGGAAGCAGCGGGCTCAGCTTGTTCCATCCGATCGTCTGCGGTGAAGGACATGCCAGAGCGATCGGCCTCCTCAGGGAAGTAAAGATTCTCCAGTTTGCCCGAGCGTTCGATAATGACCCTGTTGGGAAATACTGACCGCAAGGTGGCATTGCCCGGCAGTTCGTCTCCCACGAGGTAGACCTCGGTCTTGCTCTTGTCGTCTTCGATCAGCGCACTGCCGGGAAACTCGCCACTGGCCGCCAGAACGCCTCGTAGAAAGAGTCGCAGGTTGGTCTCGGGCAGGTTCTCGGTGTCGAGTTCGGCAGGGGTACCATCAGCGGTTGGGGAACCAAACAGGGTGAGGGTTGCCAAATCTATCTGAGGAACCTCCCGGGTACTTGGCACGGACTGTTGTGCGGCCTGACCGCTACTGACGAGGATTGGCTGGGTTTCTGTTTGCCAGAATCGGTATCCCTGCCACGCGGTTACGGCCAGCATGGCGGCTACCGCAACCATTGCCAGAGCCATGGGAAGCCGTGGGTGAATTGACAACATCGATCATCCTGAGTGCTTGGTGGGCCATTCGAAAGCCCACAGGTTATCAGACTGCAACGTTTTAGTGGCAGTATAGTGTATAGAGTTATTCAGCGGGTCCATATCCTGTGGTAGCCTTTCTGAATTAGTTGAATCAAAAAGGGTTTCCGGGCCGATCTGGCCTCGGTTACCGACAAGAAGATTGCCTGACGAACACGAGGACGACCTTGACCATCGAGACCGAAGTTCAGCCGCAGGATGCTCCGCTGGGACGTCTTCCGTTTACCTTCGCCAAACGCAATGGCGTGATCCTGACCCGTTCCGAAGAGGGTGAGCCGATCATTCTGGTGCGCCCCGGTGCCTCTCACTCGGCCGTTGCTGAGGCGAATCGCCTGAGCGGAGGCCGGGCAAGGTTCTCCTCCATCGACCCCGATCGGTTTGATCAGGCATTGAATGCGGCCTACCAGAGCGATTCCGCAGAAGCGATGCAGATGGTCGAGGGCATTGGCGATGACATGGACCTGGCCTCTCTGGCGGATTCGGTACCGGAAACCGAGGATCTGCTGGAGCAGGAGGACGATGCACCGATTATTCGGCTGATCAATGCCATTCTGACCGAAGCCGTCAAGACCAACGCCTCGGACGTCCATATCGAGACCTACGAGAAGCAACTGGTGGTGCGCTTCCGGATTGACGGCGTGCTGAGGGAAGTGGTGCAGCCCAAGCGGGCGTTGGCGCCGCTGCTGGTGTCCCGGATCAAGGTCATGGCCAAGCTGGACATTGCCGAGAAGCGGATTCCCCAGGATGGCCGGATTGCCCTACGGGTGGCCGGTCGGGAAGTGGACATCCGGGTTTCCACCATGCCGTCCTCCAGTGGCGAGCGCGTGGTGCTCCGTCTGCTGGACAAACAGGCCGGCTCGATTCGACTTGAATCGCTCGGGATGGCCGGGCGAGACCTCAAAGTACTTCGCAAGCTGATCTATCGTCCCTATGGCATCCTGCTGGTGACCGGCCCCACGGGTTCCGGTAAGTCCACCACCCTGTATGCATCCTTGCAGGAGATCAACGACCGCAGCCGAAACATCCTCACCGTCGAGGATCCGATCGAGTACAACCTGCCGGGAATTGGCCAGACCCAGGTCAACACCAAGGTGGACATGACGTTCGCCAGGGGCTTGAGGGCGATCCTGCGCCAGGATCCCGATGTGGTCATGATCGGTGAGATCCGGGATCTGGAAACCGCGGAGATCGCGGTGCAGGCCAGTCTGACCGGCCACCTGGTGCTTTCAACTCTGCATACCAATACAGCGGTCGGTGCCATCACCCGTTTGATGGACATGGGAATCGAACCCTTCCTGATTTCCTCAAGTCTGGTGGGTATCGTCGCCCAGCGCCTTGTGCGAGTCCTTTGCCGGGAATGCCGGGAACCCTACACGCCGAGCGAGGAGCACTGCGAGTTCCTCCAGCAGGACCCGGCCAACCCGCCGACCATCTATCGGGCCCGAGGCTGTGATCACTGCAACCAGTTGGGGTATCGGGGACGTATCGGTATCTATGAAGTGGTGGAGATCAACGAGGAAATCAGCTCGCTGATCCACAAACGCGCCGGTGAGCTGGAGCTGGAAAAAGAGGCGCGCAAGGGCGGTCCGAGCATTCATGCCGACGGTGTTCAGAAAATCCTGGATGGAGTGACCACGGTGGAAGAAGTTCTCCGTGTAACCCACCGGAGCCAGTAAACCATGCCAGCATACGAATACAAGGCGCTGGATGCCCGAGGCAAGCAGAAACACGGCGTGGTTGAGGCCGATGCCCCGAGGGCCGTGCGCCAGCAACTGCGTGAAAAGGGATTGACGCCGCTGGCGGTGGAGCCGGCGGTGGAAAAACAGCGCCGGGCCAGTCC
>JAAZVL010000087.1 GCA_018623515.1 Marinobacter sp. | reverse complement strand
CTCACAGAGCGGGAGGATATCCGAGCGACTATACCGTCAGGTGCTTCTTGATCAGTTCATCAGTCAATCCAGAAATCTCACCCTCAGCCACTCGCCTCCCCCGATCCGCATACTTCCTCGCAAATGGCAACTTCTGCTCAACGAGTAGAACTGTGAGTCCATCCTCCTCAATCAGCCTGCGAATAACCTCCCCAATCTGCGCCACAATATTCGGCTGAATCCCCTCCCCCGGCTCGTCCAGAATCAGGAGCCGGGGCTCAATCACCAACGCCCGCCCAATCGCCAGCTGCTGTTGCTGCCCGCCAGACAGGTCGCCGCCTCTGCGGTGCCGCATTTCCTTCAGCACCGGAAACAGCTTATACACCCGCTCGGGGATTTTCTTGCTTCCATCGACGTGGGCTGGCTGGGGGGAAGGGGAACCTGGAGTCAGAAGAAAGCTTTCTTCTCCCCCCTGAGCCGGCGGCTCACATCACCGTAGGAAATATCTCACACACCGCAGAGCGAAATTCCGATTTTGCCAAATCCCATCCTCGATAGAATAGAAATTGTCAGGGATGACTGCCGGCAAGGATCGTTGGCTCAAGGATGGAAACTCCACGGATCAGGAGTTACCCGAAGGATCGGGACTACAGGGATGAACACAAGGATGAAGCGCTCAGGATGATGCGCAGCCTGATGGATCAGGCAGGGGTCAGCCACGGATATTGGGTCTACAGGGAGCGTGGCCCAGTCCGTGCACTTCCATTTGCGGAAAACCTTCCCTCCAATCATCACCTCCGAATCTTTTCCACGCATCTCAATACGAGCCTGCGCCTGTGCGGCATGACGTCCTGGCAACAACCATAACGACGTTATTCAATCTCAGGAGTATGCTCACATGAAAAGAACCCCGATTATCGCCACGCTGGTACTGCTTTTCAGCCTGTTCACCGGCTTCGCCCACGCCCAGGACGCCACTGTGAACATCAACACTGCAGACGTAGCCACCCTGGCAAGCCTGAACGGCATCGGCGAGAACAAGGCCCAGGCCATTATAGAGTACCGCGAGGCCAATGGCCCCTTTGCCTCCACCGCCGACCTTTCCAATGTCAAAGGCATTGGCGCTCGGACTGTGGAAAAGAACGCAGATCGTCTCAGCGTAAAGTAGGATTCAACGAGGGTGGCGCAAGCCACCCCGTCACTATCGGCAATTGGCAAAGAATGGTCTAAAATGAGATCTTATTTTGATTCACATTTGAGGTCTTTTATGCGCAAAGTACTTGCCGATTGCTCAGCCAGCATTTCCGAACTGAAGCGCAACCCTACAGCCCTGTTGGCGGAATCTGATGGGGCTCCTATCGCTATCCTTAACCACAACAAGCCCGCAGCGTATTTGGTTCCAGCGGAAACCTACGAGTGGATAATGGAAATGATCGACGACCAGGAGCTAAGCCAAATCGTCGAGAAGCGCCGTCAAGACAAACACAAGGCTGTCAGCGTCAATCTGGATGACTTATAAACTTAAATTTCTGCCAGTTGCACTGAAGGAGTGGAAAAAACTTCCGCCACCAATAAAGCAACAATTCAAGAAAAAACTGTCTGAACGTCTTGAGAATCCTCACGTGCCCTCAGCCCGTCTCCGTGGCTACCACAACGTCTATAAGATAAAACTTCGGAATGCCGGCTATCGCCTCGCCTACGAGGTGGTCGATGAGGAACTGATTGTTTATGTCCTGGCCGTGGGCAAACGCGAGAAATCAAAGGTCTATCAAAAGCTATCCAACAGAAGGAACTGATCCAAAAGTCGTTTGGCAACCCCCGCTCCGCCACCCTATTATTAGTGGATAACAAAAATCCCACGAACAGCGGGGCATTATGGCCGATCCCATCAAGGTTTATCCCTCCAGGCCTCAAAAGGTCTATTTCTTTGGCACCTGTCTGGTGGACATGTTCTACCCGGATGCGGGCATTGCTGGTGTCGAGCTGCTGGAAAGGGAGGGCATTGAAGTCATTTTTCCCCAGGGCCAGACCTGCTGTGGACAGCCCGCCTACACCTCCGGCTATCACGATGAGGCCCGCTCGGTCGCCCGGGCTCAACTGGACCTGTTTCCCGAGGACTGGCCGATTGTGGTGCCGTCCGGATCCTGCGGAGGCATGATGCGCAAGCATTATCCTTCACTGTTCAAGGACACGCCCGAGGCCACCCAGGCCGCCGAAATCGCCGGACGGGTCTGGGAGCTGACGGACTTTCTGCTGAATGTCTGCCACATCAAGCTTGAGGATCTGGGCGAGCCGGTCACCGTTGCCATGCACACTTCCTGTTCCGCGCGCCGGGAGATGGGGGTGGCCGAGGTCGGTCCGGCCCTGCTCGGCCAGCTCAAAAACGTCAACCTGGTGGAACAGATCCGGCCGGAAGAATGCTGTGGCTTTGGGGGTACCTTTGCGGTTCGTCACCCGGAAATCTCCGGCGCCATGGTTGAGGAAAAAGTGGGCACTCTGGTCGATACCGGCGCCCGGGAGTTTGTCACCACCGACTGCGGTTGCCTGATGAACATTGCCGGCTACGCCGAGAAGAACGGCAAGCCCCTCGAGGGACAGCACATTCTCAGCTTCCTCTGGGAGCGCACCCGCGGGAACAAGGGAGGCCAGTCATGAGCGAGACCATTGCCAAAGCCCACCCTCACATCGATGTGAAGGAATTCCACCCCCGGGCGCACGCGGCCATCCACAATCCCAAGATCCGCCAGAACTTCCGGAAAGCGATGGATGGCCTGATGGCCAAGCGCACGGCCGCGTTCGAGGGCTGGGACCTGGAAACCCTGCGGGATCTGGGCGCCAACATCCGCCTGAAGGCCCTGTCCAATCTGCCGGACCTGCTTGAACAATTGGAGCAGAAGCTGACCGAAAACGGTATCAAGGTGCACTGGGCGGTGGACGGTGACGAGGCCTGCCGCATCGTCCGGGATATCTGCGTGGCCCGGGACGCCAAGAGCGTGATCAAGGGCAAGTCCATGGTGTCCGAGGAAATGGAACTGAACCATTACCTTCAGGATCAGGGCATCGAGGCGCTGGAATCGGATTTGGGCGAGTACATTGTCCAGCTTGCGGACGAGACGCCCTCGCACATCATCATGCCGGCGATCCACAAGAACACCGGGGAAATCTCCGAGCTGCTGCACGAGAAGACCGGCACCGATCTGTCCAACGATGTCGAGTACCTGACCGCCTCCGCCCGCCAGCAGCTGCGGGAGAAGTTCATGAACGCGGATGTGGGCGTATCCGGCGTGAACTTCGCGGTGGCGGAAACCGGTACCCTGTGCCTGGTGGAGAACGAGGGCAATGGCCGGATGACCACCACGGTGCCAAAGTGCCATATTGCCGTCACCGGTATCGAGAAGGTGGTGCCGAGCCTGGAGGATGTCTCTGCGCTGCTGGCTCTGTTGACCCGCTCCGCCACCGGCCAGCACATCACCACCTACTTCAACATGATCTCGAGCCCGCGCAAGGGCGAGGAGCTGGATGGACCCGAAGAGGTCCATGTGGTGCTGGTGGATAACGGTCGCTCCTCCATCTACCAGGACGACGAGCTGCTGGACACACTGCGCTGCATTCGCTGCGGCGCCTGCATGAACCACTGCCCGGTTTACACCCGGGTCGGCGGCCACACCTATGGCACCACCTATCCCGGCCCCATCGGCAAGATCCTGATGCCGCACCTGATCGGCCTGGATGAAGGCCGGCACCTGCCCACCGCCTCCAGCCTGTGCGGCGCCTGTGGCGAAGTCTGCCCGGTGAAGATTCCCATTCCGGACCTGCTGGTGCGCCTGCGCCAGGAGTCGGTGGATGGCGACCGGCTTCACCCGGCCAAAGTCCGGGGCCACGGTGCCAAACGCAGCACCGGTGAAGCCCTGATCTGGAAAGGTTGGGCCTGGATGCACGCCAGCCCCGGGATCTACCGGCTGGGCACCGGGGTCGCAGCCAGATTCCGGGCTTTGCAGCCCTCGAAGGCGGGCGCCTGGACCGATTACCGGACCGCCCCGAAGCTTGCCGCCAAAACCCTGCACCAGCGGATGAAGGAGCGTGGCCAGTGAGTTCCCGCAATATTATTCTCCAGCGCCTGCGCAACCGCACCGGCGGCGAGCTGACGGCTCCCGAGTGTGATTTCTCGGTGCTGAAGCGCCCGGACTGGAGCACCACCGAGCGGATCGAACTGTTCGAGAAAATGATCGAATCGGTCCATGGCGAGGTGCACCACTGCACCTCCGACAGCTGGATAGAGCGGCTGGCCGAGATCCTGAACACCCGCGGTGCCCGCAACCTGATGATCCCGAAGCAGCACACCATCGGGGAGGCGATCAAGGCTTCCGAGCGCACGGATCTGCCGGAACTGCTGCTGTACGATGAACCCATCGAAAGCTGGCAGCCCTACCTGTTCAACGAGGTGGATGCCAGCATCACCTCCACCCGGGGTGGTATTGCCGAAACCGGCTCGCTGATCCTGTGGCCGACGCCGGACGAACCGCGGCTGATGAGCCTGGTTCCGCCGGTGCACATTGCGGTGCTCAACGCCTCCGAAATCTACACCACTTTCCACGAAGCCATGCTTGCCCAGGACTGGGCCTCTGGCATGCCGACCAATGCGCTGTTAATCTCTGGGCCTTCCAAAACCGCGGACATCGAGCAGACCCTGGCCTACGGTGTCCATGGCCCCAAAGAGCTGATTGTATTGGTTATTGAATGATCCAAGGCGCACTGTTGATCGCCCTGGCGGCCTTGCTGTGGGCGACCACAGGCATCGTCGCCAAGTTCCTGTTTACCGGCACCGAGCTGGAACCCATCACCCTGGGCTTTCTCCGGCTGGTGGTGGCGTTGCCGTTTTTCTGGCTGCTGATGCGCCGGGAGCAAGGTCAGCTCAAACGCAAGCACCCTGACGAGCGGGTGCCCGGGAGCTCCTTGCGACACCTTGGGCTGAAGGCCTTCCTGCCCCTGGCGGCACTCGGCCTGTTCCAGGCGTTCTACCAGGGCAGCTACCTGCTGGCCGTGGATCTGACCGGCGCCGGCATTGCCACCCTGATTGCCCTGTGCCTGCCGCCGGTGCTGGTGGCGCTCACCGCCGCGCCCCTGCTCGGTGAGAAACCCGGCCTGTTAACCATCCTGTCCCTGATTGCGGCTATTGCGGGCACTGCCATGCTGGTGCTGAGCGACATGGACACCAGCGGAACCCTGCGCCTGGCTGGCATCCTGATGGCCCTGCTGGCCGCCTGTGTCTACACCGGTTTCACCCTCACCAGCCGGTACAGCTCGGCCGGGACGCCGGTGTTCACTACCGCGTTTATCTGCTTCTTCACGGCAGCGCTGATTCTGTTGCCCGTGGTGGCGGCCACCGGCGGCTTTGCCGGCCTGGAAACCCTGGGCGTCCAGCATTGGCTGATGGTGACCTACATCGGCGTGGTACCCACCTGCATCGGGTACGTGAGCTTTTTCACCGGCATGAAAACCACGCCCGCGACACTTTCCAGCATCATCGTGACGCTGGAACCGTTGTTCGTGGCTCTACTGGCCTGGGTATTCCTGGGAGAGGTGCTGGGGCCGATCGGCATTACCGGGGCCCTGATCCTGACAGCGGCGGTGATCGTCGCTTCCAGGTTTGGCGGGAAACCCGCCGCCGGACAGGCATCCGACGGCGGTTGATCAAAAGGCCTCAGTCGTCCTTTTGCTGCTTGGCGAGCATGTCCGGCTGCAGGATCTCGATCCAGTAGCCATCCGGATCCTTGATGAAGGCCAGGCCTTTCATCTTGCCGTCGTCCGGCTTTTTCACAAACTCGACACCGAGCTTTTCAAAACGGTCGGAAGCGGCATACACATCCGGTACCGCAATGCCGATGTGACCGAAGCCCTGAGGCTCGTCGTTGCCGTTGTGGTAGGCGAAGTCGTTGTCGTCCTCGGTGCCCCAGTTGTGGGTCAGCTCGAGCATCGCCTCACGGCCGAAGGTATAGGTGGTGCGGTGGGCGTCGTCGCTCGGGACGAACTGGGCCGAGCGGTCATCCAGGTAACCCAGGAAATACAGGGTGAACTTCATCTCCGGGAAATCCAGCTTGCGGATCAGATGCATGCCCAGAACCCGAGTGTAGAAATCCAGTGAGCGCTCGGGTTCCTTGATGCGCATCATGGTCTGGTTGAAGACAAAACCTTCTGTCTCGGGAACGGGCGCGTCGTACAGGCCGGGGGCCTCTTCGAAATGCTTGGGCATGGTCATTTCCCTTGTCGTTCGGAGAATTCAAACTTTATACCTGCGTGCGTTTCAATCGGATTTCAAGGGGCGGGGGCAGGCCCGGCCCCGGCACGGAACCCGCTATTCGGGATCTGCATCACAGACACACAGTCATACCGGCCCTAATGTAACAGTCTGTAACCAATGATCGCCGCATTGATTCAGGTGTCCCTGCGGCCCGGATAACAACAAGAATCCGTTGAACGTAATCGGGGCGCTCATGATTCCACCGCTTCTTTATCCGTTTTCAACGCCGCGCAGGTGCTTCCCCCTTATGGCGCTTGCGATGGCGTTGCCCACTTGCAGCCTTGCCGAGTTCCGGGCACTGGATGACAGCAGCCTGTCGACCGTGACCGGCCAGGCCGGTGTCACCATCGAGCTCGAGACCCGGCTCACTCTGGATAGCCTGACCTGGACCGATGAAGGTTCGCTCAGCGTGAACGGGCTGCGGCTCTCCGGCCAGAACGACACGGTTCTGGACAACATGAAGCTGACCCTCGATATCGCCGGCGATGGTGAGGTGCTGGAGCATGGGTTTTCCGAGATCGCGCGCAGGGCGAACGAAGGGCTGCTGGACGCGAGCGACCCGGATGTGGCCGAGGCGCTGGCCACCTACTCGGTGAATGGTGAATTCGGCAAGCAGTTCGACAGCGGCGATCTGGTGATTCACCTGGGCGCGATCGATTACGGCGATCCGGCCAGCCTGACGGATTACCTGCAGGCGGTGGATTTCGAATTGGCCGTGGACAGCATCGTAACGTCCGGCTCCGAGGGCAATGCCACGCTGTTCTCCGATGTGCTGCTGCAGGGTTACGTGGGGCCCACGGATCTGGTGATCCGGAACCAGGGCGGCAATACCCGCACTCTTGCCAATGGCAATGTGGTGTCCGGCTCCGAGCTGCATCTGGACACCCACTTCGAGATCACCAACGGCCACCTGAACTGGGACGCCGCCGACCTGATCCTGCTGTTCAACTTCGCCGCGGTGGGCATTGAAGGACTGCAGATTCACAACCGGCGCGGCGATGACACCCTGGGGCATTTCGGGATGGCCCAGGCCACCGCCAAACTCTCCCGGGGCACCAGCGCCGCCTCCGGCGTGGAGGGCCTGTCGGTGCATGAGGTCGAGTTCCGCGCCGACATCGACATGCCGATCTTCCGGATTGGCGGAACCAGCATCGGCAGCGTCCAGTTCACGGACTTTGCCATCACGGACACCACCATGATGGTATATGGCCATTAAGGCACCACTGGACAAGCACTGCCACTTCCCCTGTAAACTGCCCGTCTCACTGTGACGGGCAGCCCATGACAGACTCCAAGGACATCGAATACGAGAGCGGAACCTCCTGGCGAAGACTCGGTATCTTCAGCCTGATCTTTATCGTCCTGACGGCAGCCGGGCTCTATACCGTCTATCACCAGTTTGCCGACCGCAGCATCACCTTCGACACCCGGCTCATTGCGCCGGAGAGCCTGTTAGCTTTCGGCGCACTCTTACTCGCGTACTTCCTGTCCGATGGGCTCAGGCTCTACTTCACCTTGCGGGCCCTGGACCACAAGCTTCCATTCCGGTTCATGTTCAAGCTGGTGTTTATCAACCTGTTTTTCTCGAACGTGACACCCATGGCCACGGGCGGCGGCTTTGCCCAGATCTGGTACCTGACCCGCCACGGCGTGCCCGTGGGGCGGGCCACCGCGGCGACCACCATCCGCACCGTACTGGCGGTGATCTTCATTTTCTCGCTGACCCCGGTGTTCCTGTTCACCCTGAAAGCGCTGGAGAATCAGACCCTCTCCGATGAGATCGGCACCGCCCTGGTGGTGTTCATCACCCTGTACCTGGGCTTCTTCATTGTCCTGCTGTTCCGGACCCGCTGGCTCATCCTGCCCCTGAGCAAGCTCATCAGCCTGCTCAGGCGAGCGCACCTGATCGGCGCCCGTCGCCACGACCGCTGGCAGTTCAAGTGCCGCCGGGAGATGCTGCGGTTCTCGTTCAGCTTCAACGATTACATCGAAGGGAGGCCGCTGTTCGTGCTGCTCTCGATCTTCTTTACCGCCACCTTTCTGCTGAGCCTGTTCAGCTTTCCCGCACTGCTCATCCACGCTCTGGGCTACGAGGTGGACTACCTGGTAACCGTCGGGCTGCTGGTGGTCACCACCTTCATCATGTATTTCTCACCCACCCCCGGCGCCTCGGGCATCTCCGAGGGGGTGTTCGGCAGTTTCTTTCGGGATATCCTGTCCGGTAATCACCTGGTACTGGTCACCGTGGGCTGGCGCTTCCTGACCATTTACCTGGGCATGATTATCGGGCTGCTTGTCCTTCAGAGGGAACTCACCAAAGACCGCAGGAGATCCGGATGATCTTCCGAAACCCGCTCAAGCTGCTGTTCTATCTGTGCCTGCTGATCGTCATTCTGCTGGTGGGCTACAAGACCTACCTCAACCTGTTCATGCAGGACTTCAACAGTCTGCACAGCACCCAGGTGGAGCGTATCCACGAGCGGGTCAAACCCGGTGAAGCGGTCAACTTTGCCGTGGTCGGTAACATCAATAACTCCATCGGCATTTTCGAGGAACGCATCATTCCGGAGCTGAACAGCTCCGGGCTGGATTTCATGGTTTCTGCGGGCAATGCCGTCAGTGGCGGTGGCGAGGACAAGTACCGGGCCCTGTACGGCACCCTGAACCACCTGCAGATCCCCTACCTGCTGACCTTCGGCGCCCACGAATTCGACAACTTCGGCAGCTTCCGCTTCTACGACCATTTCGGCCCGCACTTCTACAGCATCCGCACCGGCAACGCCCGGCTGATCTTCCTGGACAGCACCGGCAAGACCCCGTGGCGCTGGCAGATCCGCTGGCTCAGCGACCTGCTCACCCAGGATACCAGCAACGCCCGCATCCTGTTCATCGGCCACCCGCCACTGCAGCCGGAGCAAAACCCGCTGTTCGACCAGGAAGACGACTACCTGCAGCCACCGGAATTCCGGGAGGCGCTGCTTGAGCTGATCGACACCCAGGGCATCGACATGGTGTTCTCCTCGAACCTGTCCATTTTCGCCAGTCAGGAGCGGGAAGGCACGCAATTCATCACCACCGGGGGCGCCGGAGGGCTGGTGCTGAACAACGAGACCAGCTTCTATCACTACGTGGAAGTCAGCGTAAGCCCGGATGGCGACATCTCCCACAACCTGCAGCGACTGGAGATCGGCCAGCATCCGGTCTGGAGCACCCTGGAGAGCTTCTGGTTCTTCATCTACTCGCTGTTCTACACCGGCTACCTCAACTTCATCCTGATCGTTGCGGTATTCGCGGCCATTGCCATCAAGCTGTACCAGATCATCTTCATCGGCAAGGACTACTACCCGGATTACGACCTGGACCCCGCCCCCTGGCTGGAAAAGCCCCTTCGGGTCACCATGTTCACCAACAACTACCTGCCCTTTATCGGCGGTGTTCCCATCTCCATCGACCGTCTCAGGCGGGGGTTGGAAGGGCTTGGCGATAAACTGCTGATCGTGGCCCCAAGCTACAAGGACCAGCCGGAGCACGAGGAATACGTGTACCGGGTGCCGTCGTTGCTGGCCATGGGCAAAAACCGGGAATTCCGGCTGGCCAACATCTTCCAGCCCCGGATCCGGGAGCACGTAAAGACCTTCCGCCCGGACATCATCCACGTGCACCACCCGTTCTGGCTCGGCAGCCTAGGCCTGTTCATCGCCCGCACCCTGAAGGTACCGGCGATCTACACCTACCACACGAGGCTGGAGCACTACGCCCACTTTGTGCCCCTGCCCGGCATGCTGTTCCGGAACCTGATCTCCCACGCCCTGATCAAACACTTTGCCAACAAGTGCGACGGCGTCATCGTGCCCACCTACTCCACGGAAGAATACCTGCGCATGATCGGGGTAAAGACCCCAACCTTCGTGCAGCCAACAGGGATCGAATACCAGAAGTTCCAGGAAGTGAACCCGGAGGACGTCGACAAGCTACGACAGGAACTCGAAATCACCGACGAGAAAATCTTCGTCAGCGTCTCGCGCCTGTCCAACGAAAAAAACATCGACTTCATGATCGAGGCCATCGACGCCCTGCGCCAACAGACCGACGTGCCCTTCCGGTTCCTGATGATCGGTGACGGCCACCAGAGGGACCGATTGCAGAAGAAAATCGAATCCCTGGGCCTGCAGCAACACTTCACACTGGTAGGCGCGGTGCCCCCCGATGAAATGGCCCTGTGGTACCACCTGGGCGACGCCTTCCTGTTCGCCTCCAAATCCGAAACCCAGGGCATGGTCATCCTGGAAGCCATGGCCGCCGGCCTTCCGGTGGTCGCCGTCCGCTCCAGCGGGATCGACGATGTGGTTCGGCACGGATTCAACGGCTTCAAGACACCGGAAAAGCAGGACCAGTGGGTTGAGAAGGTGAAGGAGCTGTTGGAAGACGATGACCTACGCGGGACGCTTTCAAACAACGCTCTGGAGTTCGCGGCCGATTTCTCGGTGGAGCAATTCGCCAAGGATGTCCGAAACATCTACGCCAGCACGTTGGCCCTGGTGGACAAAAAACGTCACCAACACCCGATCAGCGGATTACCAAAGTCTGAGTCGCCCTAGCCCGCATGGCCTGCCAGAATCGTGCGGAGCCAGGGATGGCGGAGCCGAGCGTACAGGGATGTATTCACAGCATATTCTGGCAGGCCATGCGGGCTAGGGCGACTTCCTCCGAAGTGGAGGAGTTTCGAGAGCACGATGATCGAGCTAGACTGAAATCACGTATTACAAGTGACGTTTTAACAACCGGAGACAACACGTGAGCGGCATCCCCGTCGGAATCAGCACCTG
>JAAZVL010000282.1 GCA_018623515.1 Marinobacter sp. | reverse complement strand
GGTGTCGGTGGCGTTGTCGGCATTGTGGCCGGATTGCCGCCGGCCATGCTGGGGACCTTCGGGACCAATACTTACAACAGCGTGGCGAAGTACCCGCTGATAGCGATTCCCTTGTTTATTCTGACCGGGCTGATTTTCGAGCGGGCAGGTGTGGCTGCCAGCCTCGTTCGTTTCGCCCAGGCGATCATCGGGCCCCGGCACGGTGGGCTGACGGTGGTCGCGGTGCTGGTGTGCCTGATCATGGGTGGCATGAGCGGCTCGGGCCCTGCCGATGCGGCGGCGGTGGCGATGGTGATGTTGCCGAGCATGAAGAAGGCGGGGTACCCGCAGCCGTTCTCCGCCTCGCTGATTGCGGCTTCGTCGTCGACGGCGATTCTGATCCCGCCCTCCATTGCGTTGATTCTCTATTCCATTGTGGTGCCCGGCGTGGATCTCCGGGCGCTGTTTGCCGCCGGGCTGTTTCCCGGCATCCTGGCGGGCGTGTCCCTGCTGGCACCGGCCTTGTATTTTGCCAGGAAGTATCGCTGGGAAGATCCGGAAACGGTGGAGCGCCCGCCGTTATGGCCGAGCTTCAAGGCAGCCCTGCCGGCACTGTTCGCACCGGTGATCATTCTCGGTGGACTCCGTTCGGGTCTGTTCACACCCACAGAGGCCGCCGTTGTTGCGGTGACTTACGGGGTGCTGGTCGGTTGCCTGCTGTACCGGAACCTGGGCCTTCGGGACCTGTGGAATCTGATGACCGAAGCAGCCGTTACCTCCGGGGTGGTCATGTTCATCATTGCGTTGGCCGGCATCTTCGCCTGGGCGGGTACCACGCTGGGTACCTTCCAGCATCTGGCGGACGCATTGTTGTCACTCTCTGAGAACGGCTGGGTACTGCTCGGCCTGGTGATGATTCTGGTACTGATTGCCGGCATGCTGCTGGATGCGATTTCCATCTACCTGATCCTCATCCCGATCGTCCTGCCGCTGATGAATCATTTCGGCTGGAACCCGATCTGGTTTGGCATTCTGCTGGCGATGAATATCGCCATCGGGCAGTTCACGCCGCCGGTGGCCGTTAATCTGATGGTTACCACCCGTATCGCAAACATCCGCCTGGAACACACCATTGGCTGGTCGCTGGTCTTTATCGCGGCTATGGCCGCCAGCCTGCTGTTGGTGATGCTGGTGCCCGGTATTGCGCTGTGGTTGCCGGAGAAGCTGGGCTATGTGGTAGGGGCGTGGTAGGATCTTTGACCGCATCGTCAGGGCTCGGATCGCCCTGGTGATGGGGATGCAGTTTCAAGGATGACAGCTAACGCAAAGGATGCGATATGAGCAAAGCGATTGTTCTGCTCGGAGACATGGGCTCCGACCACCAGGGATTTCCTCGCACGCCGGTCATTGCCGGATCCCCCGATGTTCTGATTAACGGCAAACCCGCCGCCCGCGTGGGTGATGCCCTGGCACCTCACTCCAAACCGAAACATCCCCCGCATCCACGCACCATTGCCGGTGGCTCCAGCACGGTGATGATCAATGGCAAGCCGGCAGCCATAACCGGTGGCGCGATTTCATGTGGTGGGGTGACGATTGGTAGCGGCAGCGTTGTTGTTGGTGATTAACGTCCGCGGATGACTCACCGGCCAGGGCGGGACTCGATGTCCACAACCTGTCCGTTTCTCAGGGTGACCACCTGTCGAAACTGATTGTCCGAGAAATCATATAACCACTCCTGAATCAGCACCGGTTGCAGGGTTTGCCAGGTTTCCGACCGTTTGCGGAGCGGGGGTGCCTGCCATTCAAGACGCCTGGATATCGGCTCGCCGCATCGTGCGATCAGCTCGTATTCGGTTTTGATATGCCTGAGTATGTTAGGGGTGCATCTGGGTGAATCGGAGGCATGGAATCCGTACCCGAGGTTGTCAACCCTGGCGAGCTTGCCGTTGCGAAAGACCAACCGCTGCATGAAGCGTTGAGGGCCGTGGTTGTAGTACCAGTGCGCCTCGGTCTGCACGACACCCAGACCGGGCACCGTCGCGCTGGGGTATTCCGCGACATAGTCCGGTGGCCCACAGCTTTCCTCTACCTCGATGGGCCAGGCTCCGTCATTGACCAGCGAACTGCCGCAGCGAAGAGCACCCTGGCTGGTCTGGACCAGGGTGGCGAGGATGAGGAGGGCGAGTATTCGCTGAAGCTTGATCATGGTCTGACTTTGCGCTGGTTCGACTTTTCGATGCAATACTACGCCTTTGATTTGCCTGCGGACTCATGGCGCGCCGAATGTGTCCGTCACCGGTTAAAAATTTCGCGATTTAGTCATTCCAGGTGAGTTGGGACAAGCGTGAGCAACTCCTGCAACATGCTATAACTCAGACCCCATATGCAGTAACCCTGGTATCGGCAACAGGGCATGTTCAGGGTGCGGAGAGGCGTGCGCCAGGGAAGGCTGTCCTGGTTCTCCCGGGCTGCGAGGTAGTCGAGGGGAATCCATACTACGCGCTCGACTTCATGGTTCATTGATACTGCCTTCGGCCCCCGCCACTCGTATACATAGGGGGTAACAACCATCGGTCGCCAGCGGCTGTGACGGCGGGTAATCAGGTCAGACAGCCGGGCCTGGAACCGGCCATGGCGTATCAGGTTGATACCGGTTTCTTCGAGAGTTTCCCGTTCGGCGGTTGTCCGGGGGGTGGCATCCTCTGGTTGCATACGCCCGCCGGGAAACGCCATATCCCCGGACCAGGGATCGCCTTCCCGACGGGCCCGCTGGATAAACAGCAACTCAACTCGGCCGTCTTCAACCTTCCGGTAGATCAACGCCAAGGCTGCTCGGGCAAGTCGGCGCCGGAAAGGAATCTTACGGGGGCGTAAGTTAATCATCCAACGGTTGAATGCCACAGAGCTCTGTTCCTGTTGTTCGTTGACTGTCTACTCAGGCAAAGTCGTATTCGCCGCCTTTTTCGAGCGCCCTCTGGTACGCCGGTCGGGTGTGGACTCGCTCCACCCACGCGGTAATATTAGGGCGGTTTTTACCGACGATACCCCGCGCTACAGATGCC
>JAAZVL010000015.1 GCA_018623515.1 Marinobacter sp. | reverse complement strand
TATGACTAAATCATTCCTGGAAGTAGATGGTCTGTCCAAAGTCTACCCGGACGGCCAGGGCGGCGAGCTGACCGTCTTCGAGGATATCCGTTTCGCCCTGGAGAAAGGAGAATTCGTCTGCATCATCGGCCACTCCGGGTGCGGCAAGTCCACCATCCTGAACGTGCTGGCAGGCCTGGACGAGGCCAGCGCCGGTAACGTGGTGATGAACGGCAAGGAAGTGAAAGGGCCCGGCCTTGAGCGCGGTGTGGTGTTCCAGAACTACAGCCTGCTGCCCTGGAAAACGGCCCTGAACAATATCGTGTTTGCCGTTCAGGCCCGCTGGCCAAAGTGGTCGAAGGAAAAGGTGAAGGAGCACAGTGAGCGCTACCTGAAAATGGTGGGCCTGGACCACGCCCTCAATCGCAAGCCCTCCCAGCTCTCCGGCGGCATGCGCCAACGGGTCAGTATCGCCCGGGCCTTCGCCACCCAACCGGAACTGTTGCTGCTGGACGAGCCCTTCGGGGCGCTGGATGCGCTCACCCGGGGCGTGATCCAGGACGAACTGGTCAAGATCTGGGAAGAAACCCGCCAGACCGTGTTCATGATCACCCACGATGTGGATGAAGCCATCCTGCTCTCCGACCGCATTTTCCTGATGTCCAACGGCCCCAATGCCCGCATTGCCGAGAGCGTGAAGGTGGACATCCCGCACCCGCGGGCCCGGGCCACCATCTTCCAGAACCCCGCCTACCACAAAACCCGGGACTACCTGGTGGACTTCCTGGTCAACCGCAGCGGATCGGCCCTGCCGGAGAAAGACGGCAGCCCGAAAGTCGTCGAGCCTGCCAAAGATGTTGGCCAGTCAAAGCCGGCCGCTACCCAATCCGAAACTGCCGCTCGCGCGGTGAATGCCTGAAATCAAGAGCCAAAAGAGGAAATCGACATGATGAACAAAGAACTGATGACCGCCAAAATCCTGGAAGCCAAAGTCGCCAAGGACATGACCTGGGAGGCGATCGCCGAGGCCATCGGCATGTCCCCGGTGTTCACCACCTCGGCGGCCCTGGGTATGAACAGCCTCTCCGAAGACAAGGCCTTCGCACTGTGTGAAACCCTCGGCCTCGACAAGCCGGTCGCGGAAGCCCTCCAGGTCTGTCCGAAGAAAGCCTGGGACAGTGCCATCCCGCAGGATCCGTTGATCTACCGCCTGTATGAGATTGTCGGTGTCTACGGCGACACCATGAAGGAACTCATCCACGAGAAGTTCGGCGACGGCATCATGAGCGCCATCGATTTCACCATGGATATAGAGAAGGAGGAGAACCCCAAGGGTGACCGTGTGGTTGTGACCATGAACGGGAAGTTCCTGCCTTATAAGGCCTGGTAACCTCTGGGTTCCCGCCTTTGTAGCCTGTGGGTTGAGGGGCGGGCTTGCGGGGTGGCAGGTGGAGTTTTTCTTGGAAAAAGAACTCGCTTCGCTCAGACACCTTTTTCCGGCGAAAAATCCACCTGCCACCCCCGTACCTGCCCGCCAAACCTCAGGCTACGAAAAGACCAGTCCCCCCAAAGCTTAAGCCGAACGAGAACGAGCCGCAGCCCCAGATGCGAGGGCAACCTCGGCAACCGTATGAAGCTTCTCCAGCTGCGACTGCAACATGGCAATGGGCCGCGTGCCCTCCAGTGTGAGGGCAATGTCGAGATGCTCGCCGGCAGTCTCCACGGCCATGGTGGCGATCCGGAATCCGCGAATTCGGACCACCTGACAGAGCCGCTCCAGGGCCGCGGCCTCCTGGGTCATACGGCAGTTGATGGTATAGCTGGGTGTTGAAGGCTGGCTTTGCGGGTTCATGCAACTTGCTCCTTGCTGGCTTTGGACGGGCGTCGGGTTTCGTCGATCATGTCCGTGTTGCTGGCGCCGGGTTTGACGATGGGCCAGACGTTCTCTTCCCGGCTGATGGCCACGTGCAGCAGCATCGGGCCGTTGTAGGCCAGGATAGTCTCGATGCCGCGGCGGATCTGGTCGGTACGCTCGATGTGCAGGGCCGGGATGTCGAAGGCCCGGGCCATGGCAACGAAGTCCGGGTTGTCGTCCAGGTTTATCTGGCTTTCCCGGTTGTTGTAGAACAGCTCCTGCTGCTGGCGGACCATGCCCAGACACTGATTGTCCATGATGATCAGTTTCAGCGGCAGGTTGTAGCGGCGGATGGTGGCCAGTTCCTGGGCGTTCATCATGAACGAGCCGTCACCGGTGACGTTGATCACCGTGCTGTTGCGATCGGCAAACTGGGCGCCGATGGCGGCGGGCAGGCCGAAGCCCATGGTGCCCAGGCCGCCGCTGGTGAGGTGGTGGCGTGGGTGATCGAAGTCGTAGTGCTGGGCGACCCACATCTGGTGCTGGCCGACGTCGCAGGCGATGACGGTGTCGTCCGGGGCGATGCGCGAGAGTTGGCGAATGAAAGCCGGGCCGGTGATGGGCGCCAGGGGCTCTTCGTTGTCTGCCGCGTGGAAGCCGCCGGTGGTGTGCCAGGTGCGGCACTGCTTCTGCCAGTCGCTGATGGCCAGCGGCTCATCCTGTAACGCTTCGGTCAAACCGTTGAGGATGGTGCTCAGGTCCCCGCGGATGGCCAGATCGGCCGGGCGCAGTTTGTTGATTTCGGCGGCATCGGCATCGATGTGGATCATCCTGGCGTTGGGGGCAAAGCCCTCGAGTTTGCCGGTGGCGCGGTCGTCCAGGCGGGCGCCGATGACCAGTAACAGATCGCACTCGTCCACCGCCTTGTTGGCGGCGCGGGAGCCATGCATGCCCAGCATGCCGAGGTTGTAGGGATTGTGTTTGCCCGGGTTGCCGATCCCCTTGAGGGTCACAACCGCGGGCAAAGCGGAAGATTCGGCAAAGGCCCGGAAGCTGTTTTCGGCGTGGGCCAGGCTGATGCCGCCGCCGCTATAGAGCAGGGGTTTTCGGGCGGCGCGCAGCATGCTCAAGGCTTTGGTCAGGTCCGGAGATTCGGTGTGTCGGGGCTCGGGCTGCTGTGAAGGCGCATCGGCAACCTCGGTCAGCAACAGGTCCTTGGGAATATCAATCCACACCGGCCCCGGCCGGCCGCTCTGGGCCAGTTCAATGGCTTCTTCCATGATTGCGGGCAGGGTGTCCGCATCATCAACCAGGTAACTGTGTTTGACGATGCCGAGCGTCATGCCCAGCACATCGGTTTCCTGGAAGGCGTCGGTGCCGATCAGGCCGGAGGGCACCTGGCCGGTGATCACCAGCATCGGGATGGAATCCCGGTGGGCATTGGCAACGCCGGTAATCAGGTTGGTGGCACCGGGGCCGGAGGTGGCAATGCACACGCCCAGCTTGCCACTGGCCCGGGCGTAGCCATCGGCGGCCAGGGCGCAGGCCTGTTCGTGGCGGCACAGCACGTGTTCCACACCCACATCGTCCACCAGCGCGTCGTATAGCGGCATGATGCAGCCGCCCGGATAACCGAAGACTGTGCTGATGTTGTGGCGGTGGAACGCTTCAAGAATGTGCTGTGCGCCGTTCATGGTCGTTTTTCCCTTTTTCTTTGCCGCAAAAAAGAAACCCCCGGGACCTTTCGGTGCCGGGGGTTTCTGGTGTCTTGTCAGGTTTGTCGCTATCTCACCCGCTTGTCCACGCAAAAGCCCCCGGACGGTACCACGACCACCAGGACAAGCTTCACAAGGACAATCACTGCGTTGAGATTCATGAAATCGACTATCTGCTCTGAATTCTTCAAAAGATTCTGTGTAGAATCTACCCCACGTTTTTGATCGGATGCAACCGTTAATTGCCGGTTTTTTTCAGACCGGCACGCGGTTTCCCGTTCCGTTTACCTGTTCACCGTTTTCAGGCACAGCGAGCATTCAATGACGAAAGCAAGATGGGGTTCCCTGGGCTTGTCCCTGCTGGTGATTGTTCTCCTGGTTATCTGGATGATGACCGGCGAGGTGAAGGTGTCATCAAAGCAGGCACCAGAGCCGCAGCAGGATCCGGAGGCGGGCCTGACCAGCGTGGAAGTGGAAACCCTGGAGGCAACCCTCCATGAACCCGGGATCCAGCTGCAGGGTCAGCTCGAGCCCTGGTTGTCCGTGAGCCTGGGCGCCCGGGTGCCGGGAACCGTTGAGGACGTTGCCGCCGACCTCGGGGAAAGTGTGACGAAAGGGCAGGTCCTGGTTCGTCTTTCCGATGACGGCCGCACGGCCCTGGTGGAGCGCTGGAACGCCCGGGTGAAGCAGCTGGAGGCGGACCTGGCGGCGGCTCGCCGGCTGCGTTCGGACAATTTCACGTCGCAATCGCAATTGCTTGACCTGGAGAGCGAGCTGGCCGCCGCCCGCGCCGAGCTCACCTCAGCCCGCCTGGCGGTGCAGCATCTGACGCCGACCGCGCCGTTCAACGGCATCATCAACGCCCGTTATGTGGACCCGGGTACCCTGGTGCAGGTGGGCTCACCGTTGTTTGAACTGGTCCGTATCGACCGCCTCAAAGCCACCGGCCAGGTGCCGCAGCAGTCGGTCAGCCAGGTCGAAGTGGGCCAGCGGGTCCGGATTGACCTGCTGGATGGAGATCAGCTTCAGGGCGTGGTGACCTTCGTTGCCAGTGCCGCCAACCCCAAGACCCGCAGTTTTGCGGTCGAGATTGCCGTGGAGAACCCGGAATTGAAACGGGTTGCCGGCGGCAGCGCCAGCCTCAGGATTGCGCTGCCGGAAGTCAAAGCCATGTTCATCTCTCCGGCCTACCTCAGCCTTGGCGATGACGGCCGGCCGGGCATCAAATATGTGGACGGTAACAACCGGGTGGTCTTCGAAACGGTCCGGTTACTGAGCGTGTCCACTGAGGGCGCCTGGGTGACGGGACTCCCCGATGAGATCCGTCTGATTACCCGGGGCGGCGGCTTCGTGAGCGAAGGCGAGGAAGTGGTTCCCGTCGACCGCTCGGAAAACAGGGGCTGATCGGTATGCGGACCCTGATCTTTGCCGCCATGGACCGCAGCAGGACGACGCTGCTGACCCTGTTGTTCCTGATACTCGGCGGCATCGCGGCTTTCAATACCATCCCCAAGGAAGCCAATCCGGATGTCACCATCCCGATCATTTACGTTTCCATGACTCTGGACGGCATCAGCCCCGAGGATGCCGAGCGCCTGCTGGTGCGACCGATGGAACAGGAGCTGCGCTCCCTCGAAGGCATCAAGGAAATGCGCAGTACGGCCTCAGAAGGCCATGCGTCGGTGATGCTGGAGTTCGATGCCGGCTTTGATCCGGACATGGCTCTCCAGGACGTTCGGGAGAAGGTGGATACCGCCCGGACCAAGCTGCCCCAGGAAGCGGACGAGCCGCGGGTGAACGAGATCAACGTGTCCCTGTTCCCGGTGCTGTCGGTGGGCCTGTCCGGGCCGCTATCGGAGCGGGAGCTGATCACCATCGCCCGGCGGCTGCAGGATGCCATCGAGGCCATCCCCGAGGTGCTGGAGGTGGAGATCGGTGGTGACCGGGAGGATCAGCTGGAAGTCGTGGTGGATCCCCAGGTGCTGGAAAGCTACGGCATCGATTTTGACCGGCTCGCCTCCCTGGTGACCCGAAACAACCAGCTTGTGGCTGCAGGCTCCCTCGATACCGGTAACGGCCGCATGGCCCTGAAGGTGCCCGGGGTGATCGAGAACATCGAAGACGTCATGTCCATGCCGGTGAAAGTGGACGGTGATACCGTGGTGACGTTCGGGGATGTCGCCATGCTCCAGCGTACCTTCAAGGATCCCACCGGATTTGCACGCATCAACGGTGAGCCTGCGCTGGTGCTGGAAGTGTCAAAACGATCCGGCGCCAACATCATCGAAACTGTGGGCCAGGTGCGGGAGCTGATCGAGCAGGCCCGCCCGCGGCTGCCGGAGAGCCTCGATATCCGGTACATCATGGATCAGTCAGACGAGGTGCAGGACATCCTCTCGGATCTGCTCAACAACGTGCTGACCGCCATTGTGCTGGTGATCATCGTGGTGATCGCCGCCATGGGTCCGCGCTCGGCCTTGCTGGTCGGGCTGACCATTCCCGGCGCCTTCCTGACCGGGATTCTGGTGATCTGGGGCATGGGCCTCACCCTGAACATCGTCGTGTTGTTCAGCCTCATTCTGGTGGCTGGCATGCTGGTGGACGGCGCGATTGTGGTGTCGGAGCTGGCCGACCGGAACCTGTCCGAGGGCGGCACCGTGCGTTCCGCCTGGGCCGAAGCGGCAAGCCGCATGGCATGGCCGATTATCGCCTCCACCGCGACCACCCTGGCGGTGTTCGTGCCGCTGTTGTTCTGGCCGGGCGTTGTCGGTGAGTTCATGAAGTTCCTGCCGATCACCGTGATCATCTGCCTGAGTGCGTCCCTGGCTATGGCCCTGGTATTCCTGCCGGTGCTTGGCGGTGTCAGTGGCGGGCGCCGGGCCCGGGCGTCCCATGCTGATGGCCGTATGATGGCCGGGTACCGACTGGTGCTGGCCCGCCTGCTGCAGTTTCCGGGACTCACCCTCGTGGGCGTGCTGATCGTGATCGTGGTGATCTACGCAGCCTACGCCCGCTTCAACCATGGCGTTGAATTCTTTCCCAGCGTGGAACCCGATTCCGCCCAGGTGCAGGTTCGGGCCCGGGGCGATCTGTCCGTCTGGGAACGTGATGCCATCGTCCGGGAGGTGGAGCAGCGTCTGCAGGGGATGCCTGAGGTGAAGGCGCTCTACGCCCGTTCCATGCTCAATAACAACACCCGGATGGCGCCGGATGTGATCGGAGTGTTGCAGTTCCAGTTCACCGACTGGTTCACCCGCAGGCCTGCCAGCGCAATTCTGGAGGACTTCCGGGAACGGACAGCCGATATCCCCGGCATCGAGCTGGAATTCCGCAAACAGGAGGGCGGGCCGGCCGAGGGCAAGCCGATCGAGATCCAGGTGAGCAGTCGCGATAACGGCCAGCTCAATGGCTTTGTGGATGCCGTCGAGGACCGCATGCGCACCCTGGACGGGTTCGTGGAAATCGAGGACGACCGCAGCCTGCCGGGCATTGAATGGCAGCTCAAGGTCGACCGGGAAGCGGCAGCACGCTTCGGCACCGACGTGCTCAGTATCGGCAGTGCGGTGCGCCTGGTCACCAACGGCCTGGTGCTGGCCACTTATCGGCCCGAGGACGTCCGGGACGAGGTGGACATCGCCGTGCGGGTTCCCAACAACTGGCGGGAGCTGGATCAGCTGGAGCGCCAGACCATCAATACTTCCCGGGGTCAGGTTCCACTTTCCGAATTCGTCAACCTGGAGCCGGGAGACAAGACCGGCAGCATCGTGCGGGTTGATGGTCAGCGCACGGTAACCATCAAATCTGACCTGGCGCCGGGCCGGCAGGTGGATGAAATGCTGCAGGTGCTGCAGGAGCAGATGCCGGAACCCCCGGAGGGCGTCACTGTTGCCTTCGCAGGAGAGAGCGAGGATCAGCAGCAGGCGGCATCGTTCCTGACCACGGCATTCCTGGTCGCTATCGGCCTGATGCTCCTGATCCTGGTGACCCAGTTCAACTCGCTGTACCAGACCTTCCTGATCCTCTCGGCCATCGTGCTGTCCACCGCGGGTGTGCTGATCGGGCTGCTGCTCAATGGCCAACCCTTCGGCATCGTAATGGTCGGCATGGGGATCATTGCCCTGGCGGGCATCGTGGTGAACAACAACATCATCCTGATCGATACCTACAATCAGATGCGCTGGGACGGGCTGTCACCCTATGAGGCGGCCCTGGAAACCGGATGCCTGCGTTTGC
Organism: Marinobacter sp.; assembly: GCA_018623515.1. Lineage (GTDB taxonomy): Bacteria > Pseudomonadota > Gammaproteobacteria > Pseudomonadales > Oleiphilaceae > Marinobacter. Next base: position 26,646 of record JAAZVL010000015.1, on the reverse strand, counting down.
GCCCGGTCCTGCTGACTGCGATCACGACGGTTTTGGGTCTGATGCCGATGGTATTGGGCATCAATGTCGATCTGCTCAGTCCGTCTTTGGGCCTTGGTGCGCCGTCCACCCAGTGGTGGACCCAGCTCTCCAGTGCGATTGCCGGTGGCCTGGGCTTTGCGACTATCCTGACCTTGCTATTGACGCCGTCCTTGCTGGTGCTTGGCGAGAAAACCGGGCGGAAAGTGCGGCAGCTCACCGGCCGGTTGCAGCCGGAGGCGGGGTAGGGCCATGACGAAAAGTAACCCGCTCCAGGAGCTATACCGCGACGCGCAACTGCTGGTGGTCCATAAGCCCGCCGGCCTTCTGGTCCACCGTAGCCCCATCGACAGGCATGAAACCGAGTTTGCCCTACAATACGCCCGCGCCCTGAACGGCGGCGGGCATGTCTACCCGGTACACCGCCTCGACCGGCCCACCTCGGGGATTCTGGTGTTCGCCCGGGATCCGGAGACTGCTCGGCGCCTCGGTCTGGCCATGATGGCCGGAGAAGTGAGCAAGACCTACCTCACGATGGTTCGCGGCTGGCCACCTGGCGAGGGCGAGATTGATCACCCGCTGCGGGAAGAGCCGGAAGACCGGCGGCGGAAAGGGCAGGAACAGCCGGTCCGGGAGGCACGGACCCGGTACCGCACCCTGGCCACCACCGAGATTCCTGTGGCCATTGAGAAGTACCCGACCAGCCGCTATGCCATGGTGGAGCTATACCCGGAAACAGGCCGAAAACATCAGCTGCGTCGTCACATGAAACACATCAGTCATCCCATCATTGGCGATGCCAATCACGGGCGGGGGCGTCATAACCGTTACTTTGCCGAACGCTTCGGGGAAGGTCGGCTTATGCTGGCCGCGACGCGGATGGCCTTCACCCACCCGGTAACAGGCGACAGGATGACCTTTGAAGCCCCACTGGAGCAGAGTTTTCTGCAGGTGATGTCGACGGTATTTACGGGCTTCTGTTATCCGCTGGCCGAAGCGATTTCCTCGGCCTGAACCGACTGTGCCTGTTGCCACAGCCCGGGCCAGGGCTGCTCCGCTTCAAGGGCAAAGGCGAGGTCCAGCAAGGTAGCTTCTCCTCCGTGCTTGCCCATCAACTGGACCGACACCGGCAGATTATCCTCTGTCAGTCCTGCCGGCAGCGAAATGGCCGGCGCGCCAGTGGCGTTGGCCAGCGGCGTGAAGTTGACGTATCGGGTGAGACGCTCGAACAGGGTCTCGAAGGGCACATCTGGGCTCAGGTGACCCAGAGGCGGCGTGGTGTGTGCGAGCACCGGGGTCAGTACCGCATCGTAGCCGGCCATGGCCCGGGCATAATCCCTCGCCGAGCGCCTGAGTCGCCACAGGGCTCCGGGCAGGCGCCAGAAGTTGTGTTTGAACATCTTCGTCAGGCCGTTGGTGAGGCCGTCCACCTGGCGTTTGTCGAACGCCGGATTGAGTAGTTTGTGGCCGTTGGCCTTCACGCCGAACGCGAGCAGGGCCCAGTACAGGGCAAAATCATCGGGAAAGCTTTCCGGCACGGGTACTGCAACAGGTTCAATCTGATGGCCCAGGCGCTCGAGGTGCCGGGCAGTCGCCTCCACGGTTTTGCGGGTCACATCGTCGGTCCGGTGGCCGTTGATCGAGTCGAGCACCAGCCCGATCCGGAGTTTGTTGCCTGAAGCTCCCTCGACCCGGCCGACAGCCGGCAGCTTCGGGTTGCTGAACCAGAACTCCGCCTCGGCCAGGAAATTCGCCGTGTCCCGTACCGAACGACTGACAATGCCGTCGCTGATAATATTAATGGGCAGGGAATGAACCGCATCGTTGTCCACCAGGCGGCCCCGGGTGGGTTTGAGCCCCACCAGACCACAGCAGGCGGCAGGAATTCGAATCGAACCGCCGCCATCGTTGGCGTGGGCGACCGGAACCACGCCAGCGGCGACGAGCGCGGCTGATCCGCCGGACGAAGCGCCCGTGGAATAGGCCAGGTTCCATGGATTGCGGGTCGGCTCGGCGTGCGCTGGCTCGGTTGTGGCGTTGAAACCGAACTCGGGCATCGAACTCTTGCCCAGGCAGACGTAGCCCTGAACCAGCATCTGCTGGGCAAAGGGGCTGGTGTCGGGTGCGGTGTTTGGCGGGATTGCGGCCGAGCCGTGCCGGGTGGGTAGTCCAGCCACATTCAGGTTGTCCTTGATGAAGGTGGGCACGCCCCGGAAGAACCCGGGGTTGCCCCCCGGCCGTTCGTTATCCAGTCGTCTGGCCGCTTCCAGGGCCTGATTGTAGCTGTCCGCCACTATGCCATTCAGCTTCGGTTCGACCCTCCGGGCCCGCCGGATCGCTGCTTCCGTTACCTCGGCATTGGAGACTTCCCGGCGGCGGAGCCGTTGTGCCAGGGCAGTGGCATCGTCATGCCCCAGGGCGTCATCGGAAAAGGCGTGCACGGTCTCTGGCAGGTCTGGGCTGGACATGGGTTGAGCTCCTTCAGAATTCTCCTGCAACTCTAGCTGATTCCATAACGTGACGACATGTCATTTCAGGAAGTAAGAAGACTCTTTTCATGAGTGGTTTCAGATAATAAGCTTGCAGATCAATTCTCCAGTAAGCGCACCTGATGGACCTTATAGAACCGCTGGTCAGGCATTTCCTGGGCATCTTTTTCCTGATGATCGGCCTGCAGTTTGCCGGCCGGACGCTCGGGCTCTATGACCGGCTCAAGTTTTCCCACATCAACTACGGCAAGCGCGGCTCCGCCCCCTGGTGGCACCGCCATACCTTCAATCTGTTCCGGGCGGCCATTCTGGGCGTTTGCGTGGTTCGGATATTTGCCGACATCGATCCATGGCTCGGGGTATTCGGCCCGCTGTATCAGTGGCCGGTCCTGCTGGCAGGCATGCTGTTGCTGCTGGGTTCCTTTGCGGTTGTGAACTACCTGCAGGCTTATATGCACGAGGACTGGCGCTCGGGTATCGAGTCCGGGCAGGGGCGTCAGAAGCTCCTCACCTCGGGCCCTTTCTCCCGAAGCCGCAATCCATTGTTCATGGCCGTCATCGCAGGCCAGCTTGGCTTTTTCCTGGCAGTGCCCAGCGTGTTTTCACTGGTGTGTCTGGTCACCGGGGTGACCGTGATCGTGCGGCAGGCGCGGGAGGAGGAGAAAGCGCTTGCACAGCAGTTCGGTGAGGCCTACGAACAGTACCGGAACCGCGTGCCGCGCTGGTTTTGAAGCTTAACCGGCTTTTTTACGGGCGTCCTTGATGACGTCGTAGGCGTGGCTGATCTCGCGGGTCCGCTCCTCGGCCATTTCCCGCATGCTCTCGGGCAGGCCCTTGCCGGCCAGTTTGTCCGGGTGGTTTTCACTCATCAGTTTGCGGTAGGCCTTCTTGATTTCGTCGTCACTGGCGGACGGTGAAACGCCCAGTGCCTTGTAGGCATCGTCGAGTTGATCCCGGGTGGAGCGCTGCCCTGCGCCTGCCTGCCCGGCATGGGCGCCACGCAGCATGGCTTCCAGCTGGTCGACCTGGCTTTCCGGCAGCCCCAGCCTGCGGGCAATGCGCACCAGCATCTGGTGTTCTTCCGGATGGACCACACCGTCGGCGGCGACCGCGGACACCTGCACCTGAAGGAACATCTGCAGCAGTGCCGGCTGGCGCGCGCTCAGTCGCATGAACCGGTCCAGTTCGGCATCCAGGTCAAAACCCGCCGATTTGCCCCGGTTGAACGCCTGCTTGGCAGCTTCCCGCTGCTTATGATTGAGCCGGAAGCGCGCAAACATGGATTCGGCCATCTGGATTTCATCCCGGGTGACCACCCCGTCCGCCTTGCACAATGCGCCCATCACCGCGAACACCGACTCGAGGAATCCGCTCTGGATGTTCTGGAGCTTGCCGATCAGTCGGGCTTTGGCACGATTGAACAGGAACGCGCCGAGGGCGGCACCGATGAGAAATCCGGTAAATTTTCCGAATGCGTAGCCAATCAGGCCGCCGATAATGAATGCAAACAGCATCAGGTTGTCCTTGGTCCAGCAAAAATACGACTTGAGAATATACGGGTTTTTCAGTTTCGATTCATGAACAGGCTTTCATCGACCTCATCGATCTGTTCCGTCCGCAGGTGTTGCTCGGCATAACGCCGGTAGATGCCGGAGCGGATAAACAGCTCAAACGTATCGCGATCGATGTGGCCGTTATCGACCATGCCGGCCATGATGGTCAGTGCCTGGGTGAGCGTCTTGCCTTCCTTGTAGGGCCGGTCGACTGCGGTCAGGGCTTCGAACACATCGGCCACGGCCATGATGCGTTCCGGGATGCCCATCTGCTCGGCGGTCAGCCCACATGGGTAGCCTTTTCCATCCATCCGCTCATGGTGAGTGCCGGCCAGGCGGGGCACATTGGCCAGGCGATCAGGCAGGGGCAGGGCATCGAGCATGCAGATGGTCTGTACGATGTGCTCGTTGATCTTGAACCGCTCCTCTTCGGTGAGGGTGCCTTTGGCGACGGTCAGGTTATGGATCTCGCCGCGGTTGTAGGCATGTTCGGGCAGTTTCATGTCAAAGCCCCAGACGTTACGGGGATCGTCCTTTTCCACCGGTGGGCGGTGATCTCCCCAGGGTTGGAGATGTTCGGGCTTGTCGGCCAGCAAGTACTCCGTCGCGGGCAGGGCAGGTTCAGGAACATCGGTCAGTCGTTGCTGTTCGTCCGAGGACAGGCCCATGCGGTCGCTGAAATGCCTTTGCCAGGTTTGTTGACCAATGGTTCGGATGCGTTCGATATCCGCCTCACTCATCGACTCTCCGCCCCTGTTGGCCTGCGCGAGGAAGGCAAACTCTTCCTGCAGTCTGGACCGGGCGCGATCACGCTGTTCCCGGGCAAGGGCTTCATCCTTGCCCTCAAGGACAGCCCGCAGGTAGGTGATCTCGGCATCCCGGTTCAGCACTTCAAAACGGGTGCGAATCTCGTGAATTCGATTGTGGAGGGTTTCCAGCTTCACCGCCTTGTCTACCACGTATTCCGGGCTGGTGATCTTGCCGCAGTCGTGGAGCCAGGCCGCCAGTTCGAACTCATGGCGTTCGTCCTCGTTCATCGAGAAGCTGGCAAACCGGCCTTCGTTGCTGGCCTCGGCTTCCGCCAGGATCATCTGCGCCAGTTTGGGCACCCGCTCGCAGTGCCCGCCGGTGTAGGGCGACTTGGCGTCAATGGCGTTGGCCACCAGCCGAATGATGCCCTCCAGCAGAGCCTGCTGGCTTTCCAGCAATTCCCGGGTCTCGATGGCAACGGCCGCTGAGCCCGCGATTTCATCGACAAAGACAATGAGGTCGTCGCTGAGATGGGTGTGTTCGCCAAACTCCATTTCGATCACCAGCACCCCTACCAGCTTTTTTCGGCGGTTGCGGAGAATCGCGAAAACCGGGTGGCCACCGATGTGCTGGCGTAATTCGCGGATCAGGTCGCTGTCATCGATGTTGGTGTTGATATTTTCGATGCGTTCAGGGAGTCCGGCGTGCTGGTCAACGGCAAGGCGAAGATCCTGCTCCTGCTTGCTGAACAGGTAGATGCCGCCGCGCTCCTGGCCCACGATATGGACGATGTGCTCCAGGATGTCCCGCAATAACTGGTTCAGATCCTGGCCCCGGTTGAGTACCGAGGCAATATTCTGAAAGCTGCGGATAGTGCTCGACATGTCATCGAGGGCAACGCCCAGCTGGTGGGCTTCGCGGATATGGGAGTCCGAGCGGATCTGGGTGTCGAACCGGAAGCGGGACAGCCTGCCAACCTGTTCGGTCAGTTTCTCCAGGGGCCGGCCCACGCGTCGCCCGAGGAACCAGGCAACCACCAGCAGAGCGATGCCGATGCCCCCGGCGATCAGGGTTTGTCGGGTCAGCGCGGCCCAGACATCGGCCAGCAGTTCGTCCGAGGGAATGGCCACAGCCACCTGAAGCTGTTCGTCGGCCAGCGCGTCCAGGGGTTCGCGGATGCCATACCAGCTTCTGTCCTGTGCATTGAACAGGGAGACCGGGGCGCCAGCGGCCCGCTGGCCGGCCTGGTTCAGGACTGCGGTAATGACTTCGCCGGCTTCGGCCCGGCCGGAGGAATCCGCGAGTATCCGCCCCTGCTGGTTGACGATGGCAATCCGGGTCCCCGGGGTCTGGCGCAACTCGTTCAGATGGGCACCCAGATCGGTGACGGTGACATCGATGCCAAAGACAGCCGAGCCGGCTCCGGAGTCGAAACCGGTGCTGCGACGAGAGAGCGTGAGACCGGTTTCCTGGGTGGTAAAGAACACATAGGGAGCGGACAATTCTGTCTTGGGGGAGGTTGCGGCCGCCTCGAACCAGGGGCGGGTTCTCGGGTCAAAGGTGTAGTCGGGCACCTGTCTGCGACCGATCAGTTTCATCCCGGCATCGTAAAACTGCCATTCGCCGGTAACGCTGCCGGCGTCCCGGTTCACGGTTTGCAGCAGGTAGGCCGTTCCTTCTGGTGCATCGGGGAATTGCAGGGTGCCGGAGCTGCGGACCTTGCGCAGCAGGAAGAAGTCTCCATCGCCCCAGCCGGCATAGACAGCACTGACAATATCGCTGCTCTGCAGTATGTCAGCGAGTACGTCGAGGCGTTCCATCCGCTCGTCGTTGGTCTGGCTTGTGGCCAGCGGATCATGGCTCAGAACCGCGAGGGCCGTTGAGGGTGGGGCGGTGATGGCATTGATGCGATCGTCAACGCTAACGGCCAGCTGCCGTGCCGTTGCGCCGGCGGCCGAGATCTTGGCGCTCTCCATGCCATGGAAGCTCTGCCCCAGCAGGACCATGGCAAGTACCAGCATGCCGGAGGTAATGGCCGAGGCAATCAGTAAAGCCAGGGAAATCTGGGCCGACTGGCTCTTGAGATGCATTGTTCATCCTTACTTGAAAGTCCGTTTTAAGGGTAGACTGTTCAAGCGCGATATGCCGGTTTTTCCATACAAAGTCGTAAGTTATGACCTTTGATCTGTTTGATAACGAGACCCCAGAGCCGGCTCGGGAAGTCATTGCCGAAGGCGCTGTGGTACTCAGGAGCTTTGCAGCAGAGGCTGCACCGGCCCTGTTGGCGGCTATTGATCAGGTTGCCTCCTGCTCGCCTTTCCGCCATATGGAAACTCCTGGCGGTCATGCCATGTCTGCGGCGATGACCTGTTGTGGCGAGATGGGTTGGATCACCGATCGCCGGGGATATCGCTACGAAGCCCGGGATCCGGTCACCGGCCAACCCTGGCCCGCCATGCCGGAACGGTTTCTGGCCCTGGCGAAAGAGGCCGCTTTGGAAGCCGGGTTCGAGGATTTTGTTCCCGATGCCTGCCTGATCAACCGTTATCGCCCGGGCGCAAAAATGGGGTTGCACCAGGATCGGGATGAGCAGGACTTCAGCCAGCCCATTGTGTCCGTGTCACTCGGTCTGCCCATTGTTTTCCAGTTTGGTGGATCCCGCCGCAGTGACCGGCCGGTGCGAGTGCCGCTCGGGCATGGCGATGTGGTGGTCTGGGGTGGCCGGGCACGACGCAATTACCATGGGGTTCTGACCCTCAAGGCCGGTGACCACCCCTTGACCGGTGACTGCCGGTACAACCTGACCTTCCGGAAGGCCGGTTAGCCTCTGTCAGGTCACTGATACCAGGCAACGGCCAGGCCGGCCACCAGAGAGACCACCATTGGTCCGCCCACCAACAGCCCCATCCGGCGGTTGCCGATGCCCCAGGCCATGCCCGATTTCACCAGGTTGTTGACGGCGGCGGCCAGGACAATCCCGACGACCGCCGTACCCATCGCCAGAGAGTCGTTGGACATGCGGGTTAGCGAGAGGGTGATGGCATCGACATCGGCGACACCGGAGCTGGCTGCCAACAGATAAATACCGGCATCGCCCAGCCAGTTCTTCAGGAATTCTCCGAGCAGGAGGATGGCGGTCAGCAGCAGGCCGAACACCAGCGCTGAGGTGAGGTCCAGAGGATTCTGGTTCAGGGTCGGTTGGGAGACTTTCAGTTTTTCCGAGTTGCGTCGCCAGATCAGCAGTGCCGGGCCATAGAGCAGCCCTGTCATAATCACAACCGGCCAGATCAGCAAGGGAAGGAGGTCGCGGTTGATCACGAAACAGTAGACCAGGATGCGGGGAAACATGGTGCCGCAGGCAATCAGGATGCCGGAGGCGAACTGCGGGCTCAGTTCCGGGGTGCGCGCCGACTGCCTGGCAAAGTGCAGGGTCAGCGCTGTGGAAGAGCTGAGGCCGGCAAACAGGCTGGTGAAAAGGATCCCCCTGCGGGTCCCGGCTACCCGGATCGCGAAATAGCCGACAAACGAGATGGAGGCAATCATCACCACCATCCACCAGATTTCACGGGGATTGAGTACACCCCCGGGGCCCATGGCTTCGTCCGGCAGAAGTGGCAGCATCACGACGGAAATCAGCAGAAGTTTGAGGGCCGCGTCGAGCTCGTGGGCCTTGAGTTTGTTGACCCAGCCGTGAATCTCTTCCTTGTTGTCGAGGATAATGGCGGTAACTACCGCCGCCGCGGTAGCCATGACCGGGTCCACAACCACCGCGATGGTTCCGAAACAGAACGTCAGCACCATGCCGACCATACCGGTGATACTGAAGTTTCGGATGTGTTCGAGGCGCTCGCTGTAGGCAACAATGCCCATGGCCACGACACAGATCAGCAGCACAGGGAAGGCCCATTCGGTAATTTCCCGTGCCAATACACCGGAGATGCCGCCAAGCAAACCGATAAGGGCAAAGGTACGGATGCCGGCGATACGCTCTCCCGCCTTCTGTTCGCGGGCATCCCAGCCTCGTTCCAGGCCGATAATGGCGCCCAGGAGCAGCGCCACAGCCAGGTTGAGGATGGTTTGATTGGACGTGATGAACTGGCTTGCTACATCATCCATGTGTCAAAAAGGGCTCCGGGCTTTGCATTCGAACGGCACTTTGATCCAATCTGTTTTGAATGTTGGATTTGACGAGTTTTACTTTAATGGCAGGTGTTTGCAAACCTTCAGTGCGCTGCTATTGATCGCTTGCCCTGATTTAAAAAGATCATCTGGAAGACGAGGTAAAGATGTTGAACGTTGTTGCCTGTATTGATGGCTCCCGCGCGGCTCCGGCGGTGTGCGATTACGCGGCCTGGGCAGGCCGGCACATGGAGGCGCCCCTGATGCTCCTGCATGTTCTGGATCAGGAGCGTTACCCGGCAGAGCCGGATCTTGCAGGCAGCATCGGCCTCGGCAGCCGGGAGCACCTGCTGGACGAACTGGCAGAACTGGATCGAAAACGGGCAAAGCTTGCTCTGGAACACGGTCACCACCTGCTGGAAGAAGCTGAGCAGCGCGTGAAACAAGCCGGCATTACCGACGTGACCAAACGCCAACGCCATGACGAGCTGACCGAATCCTTGCTCGCGCTGGAAAACCAGACCCGGTTGCTGGTCATGGGGCTGCACGGTGAGAGCAGTTCGGACCGGGACATTCACATCGGCAGCCAGCTGGAGACGGTGATCCGCAGTGTCCATCGGCCCATTCTGCTGGTGCCGGATGAATATACCGAGCCCAGGAGTGCAATGCTGGCGTTCGATGGCAGCGCGACGGCCTTCAAAGGGGTCGAACTGTTGGCGGGCAGCCCGGTGTTGAAGGGCATGCCGTTGCACCTGGTGATGGTCGGCCCCGATACCAGCGACCGCTGGGAGCAGCTGAAAAAGGCGGAGAGCATGCTCTCCGGGCTGGAAGGCGAGATTACCCTTGCCATCCGCGCGGGGGATGTCGAACCCGTTCTGCATCAATACCAGGACGAACACGATATCGACATTCTGGTCATGGGCGCTTATGGCCATTCCCGTATCCGCCAGTTTCTGGTGGGCAGTACCACGACAACCATGCTCAAGACCGCGCAGAAGCCCCTGGTTATCCTTCGCTGATTCCGCACCTTCGTAACCCGAACCCGGGGCGGACCACCCCGGCTATTGTTCTGATTGAGAAATTCAAACCCCGCCCTCCCGATTTTTGGCTATGTTTATCGGTAGTGGAGGTTTCGATTTCTCGGCAACCGTATTGTCACGTTTGTTGCGGATCTGGAAGGAGGGAGTGGAATTGCCTCAAGTTGCATCGAACCAGCGTCTGGGCAACCTGCGGGAACGGAGAATGCCCGCGTCCGAGCGGTACATGGCGGAACTGCTGACCGAGGCAGGTATTCGTCTGGACGGTCAGTCTCCGTGGGACATGCGGTTGAATGCACCGGGTGTTGCCGACCGGGTGTTTGCCCGGGGCAACCTGGGGCTCGGTGAAAGCTACATGGATGGCGACTGGGACTGTGACCGGCTCGACGAGTTTTTCCATCGCCTGCTCAGGGCGCGCCTGCACCACAAGGTACGGCCTTCCCGCGTCATGATTCACGCCCTCAAATCAAAGCTGCTCAACCGGCAGGATGCACGACGTTCCTGGCAGGTGGGCGAACGCCACTACGATCTGGGCAACGCGTTCTACGGCGCCATGCTCGACTCCCGAATGACCTACACCTGTGGCTACTGGAAAGACGCCAGCAACCTGGAACAGGCCCAGGAAGCAAAGCTCGACCTGATCTGCCAGAAGCTCAAACTGGACCCGGGAATGCGAGTGCTCGACATTGGCTGCGGCTGGGGCAGCTTCATGAGCTACGCCGCCGAGCATTATGGTGTGGAGTGTGTCGGGGTGACCATCTCCAAAGAGCAGACGGCATGGGCTCGTGACCGGTATCCCGACCTGCCGCTGGAGTTCCGGCTGCAGGACTACCGGGAAGTGCATGAGAAGTTTGACCGGGTGGTCAGCGTCGGCATGTTCGAGCACGTCGGGCGCAAGAACTACCGCACCTACATGGAGGTGGCCCACCGCTGCCTGAAAGACGACGGCCTGTTCCTGCTGCATACCATTGGCAGCAACGACCGGTCCGGGGGCTCCGACCCCTGGATTGACAAGTACATCTTCCCCAACGGCGAGCTGCCCTCACTGAGCCAGGTCAGCGACGCCGCCGATAAACTGTTCGTGGTGGAAGACCTGCACAACTTCGGCGCCGACTACGACCGGACGCTGATGGCCTGGTATGACAACTTCAAAGCGGCCTGGCCACAGTTCCGGGAGCAACTGGGCAAACGCTTCTACCGCATGTGGGAGTATTACCTGCTGTCCTGTGCCGGGGCCTTCCGGGCCAGGGATATCCAGCTGTGGCAGTGGGTGTTGTCGAAAAATGGTCTGGAGGGTGGTTATCGCCGAGTGAGCTGATGTTCGGCTCTCAGGCCACATTCCCGGCAGCAACACCGGACGCCCAGGCCCACTGGAAATTGTGACCGCCCAGGTGGCCGGTGACGTCCACCACTTCCCCGATGAAATACAGGTTCGGCCGGTCCAGAACCGCCATGGTTTTTGATGAGAGCTGTCTGGTGTCGACGCCGCCGAGGGTGACTTCCGCCGTGCGGTAACCCTCGGTGCCCGCGGGCTTGATGGTCCAGTCTCCCAGGGTTTGGGCGACGGTTTCGATATCGGCGTTCTTGTATTCCTGCAGCGGGCCGGACCAGCCGTGAAGGTCGTTGAAGGCGCCGGCAAAGCGTTTCGGTAGATGCTCACTGAGGTACTGTGCGACGGTGGTGCGCGGTTTCTGCTTGCGCAGCTTGATCAGGTCGTCCTCGATCTTTCGCGCCGGTAGCAGGTTGATGCGGATGTCATCGCCCGGATACCAGTAACTGGAAATCTGAAGCATGGCCGGGCCACTCAGGCCACGATGGGTGACCAGCATGGGTTCCCGGAAATGCTGGCGGTTGCATTCGGCGTCCACCGGGCAGCTGATCCCGGCCAGCGGTGCCAGCTGGGTTTTCAGCTGCGGCTGGAGCGTGAAGGGCACCAGTCCGGCACGGGTGGGGAGCACCTCCAGGCCGAATTGCCGGGCGATCTCGTACCCGAAACCGGTGGCGCCCATGGTCGGGATCGAGAGTCCGCCGGTGGCAATCACCAGGGCTTCGCAGGTGAGTGCGCCACTGTTGGTGGCCAGCCGGTAACCGCCCTCTCCGGTATCACTGACGCTGGTGACAGAGGTCTTCAGTCGGACTTCCGCCCCCGCCCAGTCGCACTCGGTCAGCAGCATGTTCAGGATGTCCCTGGCGCTGTCCCGGCAGAACAGCTGCCCCGGGGCCTTCTCCTCGTGCTCGATACCGTGCCGCTCTACCAGTTCCAGGAAATCCTGAGGCGTATAACGCTTCAGTGCCGAAATACAGTAATGCGGATTATCGGACAGGAAATTGGCCGGTGTACTGTTCAGGTTGGTGAAATTGCAGCGTCCGCCGCCGGACATCAGGATCTTTTTCCCGGGCTTGTTGGCGTGGTCAATCACCAGTACCCGGCGCCCCCGGTAGCCCGCGGTGGCGGCACACATGAGCCCGGCGGCACCAGCGCCGATGATGATTACGTCGTAGTGGGATGCCGAGGATGCTGTCATGACTGCCCGCCGGTGTGAGTGAACGGCGGGCAGTATACCAGTCTCAGGGCAGGTGTACGGAACCTTCCATGTAGAACGCAGCCTGGCCGGCTATATCGACCCGGTCGCCCTTGAGTGCACAGCGCAGCCGGCCACCGCGGGCTGACAGCTGCCTCGCCTCAAGAGCAGACTTGCCAAGTTGTTGTGCCCAGTAGGGCACAAGCACGCTGTGGATGGAGCCGGTCACCGGGTCCTCGTCAATGCCGGCACCGGGGGCAAAATAACGGCTGACAAAGTCGCATTGCTCGCCCCGGGCGGTCACGATCAGCCCCTGGTTGCCGAGGCTCTTGAGTTTGCGCTGGTCGGGCTGCGCCGACCGGACAGCCGCTTCGTTCTCCAGCACCACCATGTAGTTGGTGTCGTTCGGCACATAGAAGGCGTTGTCCGGCGCGCCCTCGAGGGCTTCGTGGATGATGCCGGGCGTTTTGCGCTCCTCGAAGGCAAGATTGGGGAAGTCCAGTACCAGCCAGTCATCCTTCCTGCGAACACCCAGATGGCCACTCCTGGACTGCAGGGTGATCGTCTCTCCCGCCCAGTCGAGTTTGTTGAAGATGACCCAGGCACTGGCCAGTGTGGCATGGCCGCACAGGGGTACTTCCACCGTGGGTGTGAACCAGCGGATGTGGAAGTCGGCCTCATCCGCCTCCGGCAGCCGGACCAGGAACGCGGTTTCGGAAAGGTTGTTCTCCATGGCCAGGGCCCGGAGGGTGTCATCCGGCAACCAGCGGTCCAGGGGCATGACCGCGGCCGGGTTGCCACCAAAAACTCGGTCGGTGAAAGCGTCAACCTGATAGATCGGGTGCATCATGGGTTTGTCTCCTCGAGTGCTCGTTCAGCGTAATCATGAGCCTTGTACCTGGCAAACTGCTCCAGCTCTCCCTCGCTGTAAAGGTGCACTTCCGTCAGCAGCTGCCCGAGGGTCAGAATCCAGTGGCCGAGGATTGGCTGGTTGATGGAGAACCCGAGGTCTCCCAGCCATTTCAGGGTAACCTCCGGCCGGACAGTGCCCAAAGGCAGACCGGGTGTTGCCAGCCCGAGGATATCCTTGCGCGTTGGGGCAGGAACGTCCGGGAACAGGACAGGTACAACTGAATGTCGGGTAAGAACAGTGGCGGATCCCATGGTGAAACTCCTTCTTCATTGAGCTTGTCACCATTGTCCCGCTTCGCTGACAGGCATAACAGATTCAGTTAATCTGTTTTTGAACCGGTACAGGCAAGCCTCAAACGTGTCTGTACCGGTTCATTTGTTGCCGATCTGTACTGCCCCGTTGCCGGACAGGTCTGGTGCAATAACAAAGGAAATGAGAGGCCGGAGGGAAGCAGCATGGGCGTTCTATACAGCCAGGTGGCGGATCAGCTGCAGGCGCTGATCCAGGAAGGGGTGTACCGGGAAGGCGACCGGTTACCCGGTGTGCGGGTACTGAGCCGGCAGTTCGGGGTGTCGATTTCGACGGTATTGCATGCCCATCAGACCCTGGAGGCCAGAGGGTATCTGGAGGCCCGGGAGCGCAGCGGTTATTTTGTGCGCCTGCCGGTTCAGGATGTACCCGAACCCAGGATGCCAAAACACCGAAGCAGGCCGGTTCCGGTGACCGCGCGGGAAATGACCCTGGACCTTTGTGCCGACGAACAGAAACGTATGGTGCCCCTGGCCACCGCCATTCCCCACCCGGATTACCTGCCTCTACGCCAGATCCAGCAAAGCACACTTTGGGCCGCACGCCGGGGGCTGGAAACCCTGGATTACGCCTTTCCCGGCAAGGAATCCTTCCGGCGCCAGATCGCCCAGCGCATGGCCACCATTGGCGTGCCGGTTACGCCGGACGATATCCTGGCCACCAATGGCGCGCAGGAGGCGATCATTCTTGCCCTGCGTGCCGTCACTGAGCCCGGAGACATCGTCGCGGTCGAGTCGCCCTCCTTCCCGGGTATCCTCCAGGCGCTGGAGGTGGTGGGCCTGCGGGTGATTGAAATTCCCACTCATCCCTCCGAGGGCCTGAGTCTCGAGGGGCTTGAGCTGGCGCTGGATCAATGGCCCCTGAAGGCCTGTGTGGTGGTGACCAACCACAGCAACCCCATGGGTGCACGGATGTCTGATGAGCGCAAGAAGCAGCTGGTGTCGATGCTGGCGGCGGCCAACGTGCCCCTGATCGAGGACGACATCTACGGCGACCTTTACCACACCGGTGAGCGGCCGAGGCCCGCCAAGGCCTTTGACCGGGCCGACAACGTGATCTACTGCAGCTCGTTTTCCAAGACCGTCTCCCCGGGCCTGCGACTGGGCTGGATGATTCCCGGTCGGCACATGGCCAGCGCCCGCCAGCACAAGTATTTCGTCAACCTGGCAACCTCCTCGATTCCCCAGCTGGCAATTGCCCATTTCCTGGAGCAGGGCGGGTATGACCGGTATCTCCGGTCGGCGCGGCAGCACTACCGGGAAGCAACCGAACGCATGCGTTCGGCGGTGGCCCGCTCATTCCCCGAGGGCACGGCGGTGAGCCGGCCCCAGGGCGGATTTGTGCTCTGGGTGCAGCTGCCCGAGGGTGTGTCCGGTACCGGGTTGTACCAGAAGGCCCGGGCGGAGAACATCAACGTGGCGCCCGGGCTGATGTTCTCCACCACCAACAAGTTCGATAACTGCCTTCGGCTGAATGGGGGTAACCCCTGGACCGGAACCATTGAAAAGGCGGTTGCCAGGCTGGGCGCCATGGCGCACGAACAGGTAACGGGCTAGCCGTCGCGCCGCAGATCCAGCGGATCAACCAGTCCGGCGGCAATGGCGATGCCGGTTACATCCGGCAGGCGCTCGGCTCCCAGGCGTTTCATGACCCGGGCCCGGTACAGATCGATGGTCTTCACGCTGACGCCGAGCTGATCGGCAATCTCCCGGCTGGTATAGCCCTGGGCCAGGGGCAGGAAGACATCCCGTTCCCGGCGGGTGAGGGTGTCGATCAATGCCTCGGTGTGGGCATTGCCGTGGAAGCGTTGGCCGCTCTGGCGCTCCTGCAGGGCCTGCTGGACGCTGTCGAGCAGAAGCTGCTCGTTGAATGGCTTCTCGATAAAATCAAAGGCGCCGGATTTGAATGCCCGGACCACGATCGGCACGTCCGCATGGCCGGAGACGAAAATGATCGGCACCTCCAGTCCCCGTTTCTGCAGTTCCTCCTGGACGTTGAGGCCGCCAAGCCCGGGCATCCGCACATCCAGCACGACACAGCCGGTGCTGGTGTGGCCCACGGCATCGAGGAATTTGCGGCCGTCGCTGTAGGCCCTGACCCGCAATCCCACAGACTCGAGCAGCCATTGAGTCGACTCGAGCATGCCGGCGTCATCGTCGACCACATACACGGTGGTGGGCGGGTTACCAGGTGATTCAGTCATTGCGGGACATCTCCGTTGTTGCAGTCTTATTCTTGTTTCCGCTGCCGGGGAAGCGGCAGGTGAGGGTCAGGCCCCCGGTCTTCGCCGGCCTGGCGTCCAGGAAGCCGCCAAAGCCTTCGATAATGGACCGGCTCATGGACAGGCCAAGGCCCAGTCCCTGGGGTTTGCTGGTATAGAAGGGCTGGAACATCTGGCGTATTTCCTGTTCGCCCAGCCCGTCGCCCTGATCGGTGACTTCGATCAGGGTCTCGTTGCGGTCATTGATACAGGTTGTCAGCGTAATCTCGGCAGGGTTGGCCCGGTCCATGCGGTCTGTGTTCCGGGACTCGACCGTGGCTTCGATACCGTTGCGGATGAGGTTGATCAGGACCTGCTCGAGTAACACCGGGTCGGCGGTGATGACCGGCGAGGCATCACACAGGTGCTCCCGGATTCTGACCCGGTTCTTGTCCGCCTCCCACTGGCACAGCCGGGCTACATTGCTGACCACATCATTGATGGAAATGGGGGCGGTCCGTTTCTGGCCCTTGCGCAGAAATGCACGGAGCCGCTTGATCACTTCCGAGGCACGGTTGGCGTGGTGAACGATCTTCTGCAGGCCGTCGTCCACCCGGTCGAGACATTCCGGATTGGTCCGGGCGTTTTTCAGGTAGCGCTGGCTGGCGCTGGCAAAGTTCACGATGGTGGCCAGGGGCTGATTCATCTCATGGGCGATGCTCGAGGCCAGTTCCCCCAGGGTGGCCAGTCGCGCGGCATGGGCGAGTTCGTCCGCCAGTCGCCGGTTGCTTTCCTCGGATTCCACCCGGGCGGTGATGTCCCGGGACACGCTGATGACTTCCACTACCGCACCGGTGTAGGTCTCGCGGATGGCCCGGCTGGCAATCTCGAACCAGCGCTTGCTGCCATCCCGGTGCAGGATTTCCAGGGTCATGGTGGCGTAGCCGTCGTCCCGCAGGCGGTTACGGGCTTCAACCAATTGCTCCACCACATGATCGCCCCGGAACACCTCCTCCAGAGGCTTTCCCCGCAGTTCCTCGGGCCAGTAGCCCAGCAGGCGCCAGGATGCGGGCGTCGCGTCGATGAACCGGCCATCCGGAGCATGACGGGAAATCAGATCGGTGGTGTTTTCGGTAATCAGCCGGTACAGACGGTTGGACTGGACAGCCTGCTCCCGATTTCGGATTTCGTCGGTGGCATCGCGACCCCGGAGCAGCACCTGCCGGGTGGCGGGATCCGGTATGAAGGCCCACACCAGGATATGGCCGGGTATCCGGGATTCGACATTCTCGATGGCCCGGGTCTGCTGAAGGCAGGAATGTACCAGGGCCTGTGTGTTGACCGGGAGCAGGGCGTCGGGGTTATCCAGGCCGGCACTGCCGGCCAGATCGATGGCGCTGCGGCTGGCCTTGAGCAGGCCACCGTCCCGGTCAAGGATCAAGCCGGGTTGCGGGTCGGCGTCCGGCAAACTAAATACCGTAACAGGGGGAAAATCGGTCATATCATCGTTGTTATAGTATAAACACTATAATACCTTGGTGTAGTTTCTAGTATTTGTCCTATCAAATACCATTTTGACCAGCGTGAATTATAGCCATATTAGCGATTTTCCTGAATACGCCATAAGAACAACAGAGCTCCAAGAGGAACCCATCATGACCTCGATTTTTGACCAGGGCCTGGCGCCCGTCGATGCTAACTATGCCGTCCAGTCGCCGATTGATTTCATCGAGCGTACCGCGAGTGTTTATCCGGAATACCCGGCCATCATTCACGGCGCGATCCGTTACAACTGGGCACAAACCTACGAGCGCTGCCGTCGCCTGGCTTCGGCCCTGCAGGGGCGCGGGATCGGTCGTGGCGACACCGTTGCGGTGATGCTGCCGAACATTCCTGCCATGGTGGAATGTCATTTTGGCGTGCCTATGATTGGCGCCGTGCTCAATACCCTGAATGTGCGCCTGGACTCGGATGCCATTGCCTTCATGCTGGAGCATGGTGAGGCCAAGGTGGTGATTGCCGATCGCGAGTTCGGCCAGGTCATCAAGGATGCCATTCGTCACCTGGAGCACAAGCCACTGGTGATCGATGTGGACGATCCGGAATACGGCGAAGGCGTGCAGGTCAGCGAACTTGATTACGAGGCGTTCCTGCAGGAGGGCGACCCGCAGTTCCAGTGGAGCTTCCCGGAGAACGAGTGGGACGCGGTTTCCCTGAACTACACCTCCGGTACCACCGGTAACCCCAAGGGCGTGGTCTATCACCACCGCGGCGCCTACCTCAATGCGCTGGGCAACCAGGCCGTCTGGTCCATGGACATGCATCCGGTCTATCTGTGGACGCTGCCGATGTTCCACTGCAACGGCTGGTGCTTCCCCTGGACCGTTACCGCGATGGCCGGCACCCACGTCTGCCTGCGCCGCGTGGATCCCGAGAAGATCCTGCAGCTCATCCGCGATCACCAGGTCACCCACATGTGCGGTGCGCCGATCGTTCTGAACGCACTGCTCAATGCGCCGGCAGCGGCCAAGGCAGGGATCGATCACGAAGTGAAATCCATGACCGCCGGTGCGGCTCCTCCCGCCCAGGTGATCGAGGCCGTGGAAGAGATGGGTATCAAGGTAACCCACGTCTACGGTCTGACCGAAGTGTACGGCCCGGTGACCGTGTGTGCCTGGAAGTCCGAGTGGGATGAGCTGCCACTGGACGACCGTGCCCGGAAAAAAGCCCGTCAGGGCGTTCGCTACCACACCCTCGCCGGCACCATGGTCGGTGATCCCAACACCATGGAGCCGGTGCCCAAAGACGGCAAGACCATCGGCGAGATCTTCCTGCGCGGCAATACGGTGATGAAGGGTTACCTGAAGAACCCGAGCGCCACCGAAGAAGCTTTCCGTGGTGGCTGGTTCCACACCGGTGATCTGGCGGTGTGGCACGAGGACGGTTACCTGGAAATCAAGGACCGCCTGAAGGACATCATCATCTCCGGTGGCGAGAACATCTCCACCATCGAGGTGGAAGATACCTTGTACCGTCATCCGGCCGTGCTCGAAGCCGCGGTGGTTGCCCGCCCGGATGAGAAATGGGGCGAGACGCCCTGTGCGTTCATTACCCTGAAGCCGGAAGCGGGCGAGGTCAGCGAAGAAGACATCATCACCTTCTGTCGCGAGCACCTGGCCCGGTTCAAGGTACCGAAAACGGTCGTATTCACGGACCTGCCCAAGACCTCCACGGGCAAGATCCAGAAGTTCGTGCTGCGGGATCAGGCCAAAGAGCTGGACTGATCCACTGACCGGCTGCGCCAGCCCGGCGCAGCCGGTACGTCACCACAAAAACAACACCAACTGACACACGCCGCGCGCGTGGGTCCGGAGACCTTTTTATGCAAATGTTCCACCGCAAGAACGGCGAAGAGCAGCCGTACTGGCCCGCTGGCCCCTTCAAGGTCCGTCTTCCGTTTGTCCATTACCGCTGGGAGTTCGCGGAAATGGTCCAGGCCCTGATCATGTTCGTGGTCAGTCTGGCGATGATTCCCCTGCTGGAAAAATACCTGGGCGTACCCTATGACGTGGCGCTGGCGTACGTTGTGATCTGTGGCATCGGCTTCATGCTGCCGGCGCTTCTGGGCGTGCCATTGGTGCCGGGCTGGATTACCCCGGGTATTCCCGTGGTCCTGCTGTTCCTGGGGGATTATGAGCCGGGTCCCGAAGCGATCCAGGCCCTGTTCGCGCTGCAGTTCCTGGTGTTCATCATCTTCCTGGTGCTGGGGATGACCCGCCTGGGCAGCAAGCTGGTGGACCTGATTCCCCGGTCCATGAAAGGCGGCATCATCATTGGCGCCGGTATTGCCGCCCTGATGGGCGAGATCGAGGCAGGCGGCCGCCTGGCGAACACGCCTGTATCGCTGATCATTGGCGGCCTTGTATGCCTGTACTTGATGTTCTCCGTGTCCTTCAAGGGCTTTGTCGAGAGCAATTCCATTGCCCGCAAGATCGCCAACTACGGTATGGTTCCGGGCATGGTGGTCGCCATCCTGGTGGGTTTTGCCACCGGCGAATACGAGGTCCCCAACGTGGAGTGGGGTATCACCAAACCGGCGTTTGACGAGCTCTGGAACTACCTGCCGTTCGCCGTCGGCTTCCCGGATTCCAGTGTGTTCCTGTACGCCATTCCGACTGCGGTCATCGCCTACGTGATTGCCTTTGGTGACATCGTGGTGGGCCAGTCGCTGATGAACCGTGTTGACCACCTGCGCAAGGACGAGGACATCGACAACAGCGTTGACCGGGTCCATCTGGTGACCGCCATCCGTAACGGCATGCACGCGTTTTTCGCGCCGTATCCCGGCCTGGCCGGCCCGATCTGGACCGCGGTGACAGCCACCATGGCTGAGCGTTACAAATACGGCCGCAACGCCATGGATTCCATCTACAGCGGTGGTGGAACCTTCTGGATCACCGGTTTTATCGCCCTGTTCATCCTGCCGCTGGTGAGCTTCTTCCAGCCGGTACTGCCGATTGCCCTGTCGCTGACCCTGCTGCTGACCGGTTACATCTGCCTGATGGTGGGCCTGGAGCAGCTGGAGAACAACACCGAGCGAGGCATTGCCGGCACCATGGGCGTGGTGCTTGCGGTTTACGGCGCGGGCTGGGGCCTGGCCACCGGCGCGGTGCTGTATCTCCTGATCGAACGCACGAAGTTGCTTGGCTTTACCGCAGACCCTGAAGCGCCTGGCGTTCGCGCCGCAGAAGAACACTGAACCGACTGCCTCCGTGCATCGCGGAGGCCGTCTTCCCCTCTGTGTGTCCTTGGGAGGTATCGGCCTGGCCATACCTCCCTTTTTTCACCCATCCTTCCTCCTGTCGGCACCGTTGTCATTTAATGACAAAGTGTCAGTTATTTTCGCCGGGTACCTTCCTTCGGTTTTGTGATCAGGTTTAAACTGGACCTCTGGTTACGTTTTGTCCGTTGTTGATTGCATAACAAAAACATTTCCGACAACAGGAGGCCACCATGTCAGTCAGCTCGACCCCGGAAGGGGTGTCTGTCTCACCCCGGCACATCCACTTTGACGTCAGCGAGGATCTGAAATCCTTCTGGCATGGCAAGGACGCCTTCCGCACGGCCTTTTTCAATGCCTTGTCCCTCCAGTTCCCGGACGGTGAGCAGCAGTTCATCAATGCCGTGCGGCTGTACCGGGACCGGATTGACGATCCCAAGCTCAAGCAGGAAATCCGTGGCTTTATCGGCCAGGAGGCCCTGCACAGCCGGGAACACAAAAGCTATAACGAGGCGCTGAAAGCCCGTGGCTATGACATTGAGGCCATCGACCAGCGCTTCCGGAAGCACATGGAGTGGGTCGGAAAACTGCCGCCAAGTCGCCAACTGGCCGGCACCTGCGGCGCAGAGCACTACACCGCGGTGCTGGCCAACGCGATCCTGAAAAACCCGGAGTGGATGGAGGGGGCTACGCCCGCCATGAAACAGCTCTGGCGCTGGCATGCCATCGAGGAAACCGAGCACAAGTCGGTGGCGTTTGATGTCTACCGGGCCTGCGTGGGTAACGAGCGGCTGCGCCGGATCGTGTTCCTGTTCGTGACCTGGAATTTCTGCAAGTACACCTTCCTGAACACCTGCAGTCTGCTGCGCACCGATGGCAAGCTCTGGAGTGTCCGGACCTGGCTGGGCGGGCTGAATTTCCTGTGGGGGAAGCCGGGTGTCATCCGCCAGTGCCTGCCCGAGTTCCTGGCCTACCTGCGCAAGGGCTTCCACCCGTGGCAACAGGACAACCGGGGCCTGCTGGCGGAGAACCTGCGGGAACTGGAAGAGCTGGGTGCACCGAATTGAGCGGTTGCTGAAATTCCGCCCCGCCTATGTAACACTTGGCGACTCAAAATAACGACAAAATAAAGGGCGTTCCCGTCGAGGAATGGCCCGCAGCTGGAGAGTCTCACCATGCGAGTAGGTTTGATCGTGGATTCCGCGTGTGATCTGCCCTATGAGTTCAGTCGCAAGCACGACCTCTTTATCCTTCCCGTGACCGCTGTCATCGACGGCCAGACCTACATCGACGAACACGATCCGGTACGCACCCAGGAGTTCTATCAGAGCGGGCTGCTGCAGAAGGGGCACCATGCCGAGACCCAGGCGTTCACCGAGGAGCAGATCCATGACCTTTTCATGGAGAAAATCGTCACCCAGTTCGACGTCGCCATCTGTGAAACGGTCACCCGCAGCCGCAGTCTGATCTTCGAGAACGCCACCAAGGCGATGAACAGTGTTCTGGCCAATTACGAGAAAGCCCGGGCGGCTGCCGGCCGGGAAGGCAAGTTCTCCATGCGGGTTATCGACAGCAAACAGATTTTTGCCGGCCAGGGTCTGCTGGCGGCCCATACGCTGAGGCTGATTGGCCAGAAACTGCCCAAGAACGCGCTGCGCCATGAGGTGGAGTCCTTCACGGACAAGATCTATACCTGCGTCATTCCGCGGGATCTGCACTACATCCGCGAGCGCGCCCGGCGTCGTGGAGACAAGAGCATTTCTGCATTAGTGGCGTTTCTGGGCAAGGCGCTGAATATCACACCGGTTATTTTCGGGCAGGGGGCCGAGGGCCATCCGGTGGCCAAGACCCGTAACTTTGATGTGGCCGTGGAAAAAGTCATGAACTACGCTGCGGCTCGGGTCGATGCTGGTCTGCTGACGCCCTATGTCAGTCTTTCCTGTGGCCTCACCTGGACCGAAATCGAAGACCTTCCCGGGCTGAACCGGTTGCGGGATGCCTGTGAGCGTAACGGCGTCGAGTTGCTGCTGTCCCAGATGGGGATTACCAGCAGCATCTATGTGGGGCCGGGCAGCCTGTGTCTGGCCCTGGCGGCAGACCCCCACACCTTCAACGATTTTCAGTAAATCCGGGCGCCTGGCCGGCGGGTGCTCACTGTTCGCTTGGCCTGTCCGCAACCGTGATCCCGTAGTTTGGGCAAACCCCCGGATGCGGGCTTCGTGTTAGCCTCGGGGCTGCTGTTTCCATCGCCCACAAGGATTGATCCTGATATGACCAAGCCCACTGGCAGTCTGGCCGACAGGCTGTACGAAGAGCATGTCCGCCATGAAATGGCCGCCCTGAAGGGGGCCAAGCTGAAGAAGTTCCTGGAGCGGGAGCTGGACGAACTGCTGGACCATGCCGGACGGATTACCCTGAACCGGGTAGCCAGCATCGATCAGGTGATGGGCGTGATCGAGCGCGTAGTTGTTGATATGGAGCTGGATGCCGGCATTCCCGAACTGGCGGCCGAGATGGCAACGGAGGTGATGAATTCCCCGGTTCAGGCCGAGACCACCGTCGGAGACATTATTTCCCGGGAGCAGGCCACCGGTTTCCTTGAGGAGGCGCTTGAGCTGCGACAGCAGAGGGAACGGGTCATCAGTGGGATCATGGCGCACCCTGTCTACCAGGAGCTGGTGTCCAATGTGGTCTATCACGGGCTGGTCAATTACCTGTACGAAGACAATCTGATCACCCGCTCCGTTCCCGGGGTGGGCTCCATGATGAAGTTTGGCAAGAAGGTAGCGAACAGGGCGGTTCCTGGCCTGGACGAGACCTTTGAGCGCCGGATCAAGGCCTGGCTTTCGGACAGCCTGCCCGGGCTGATTGCCCGTAGCGAGGCGTTCCTGCATCGGGCCCTGAGCGATGACGAGCTCCGGGACAGTGTGATGGCTGCCTGGGTCGCCGTGGAAGACAAGACCATTGCCGAGCTCCGTGAGGGGCTGGGCGATGTCGAGTTGCAGGAGTTTGTGGTCCTGGGCTACGAATTCTGGCTGCAGTTCCGTAAGACCGGTTATTTTGAAGGCTGTTCCCGGGCCGTGGTGGAGCACTTGTTCGCCAAATATGGCGACCGGCCGGTGACTGACCTGCTGAATGACGTGGGGGTTACCCGTGAGGTGATTCGTACGGAAATCGAGGCCTACGGGATTCCGGTTATGGACGTCCTGCGGGAAGAGGGCTATCTTGAGGCCCTGGTTCGTCGCAGGCTTTCCTCGTTCTATCGCTCTGCGGCGGCGAAGAAACTGCTGGCCGGGGAAGACTAGAACAGGCTCCCGGCGAAGGGGGAGAGCGTGTTTTCCGAGCTGATCTGGACCTACCTGATTGCCATAACCCTGCTGACTATCACGCCCGGCGTGGATACCCTGCTGGTGTTGCGCAACACCGGTCGGGGTGGTCTGAAGGATGGCTGTGTGACCAGTCTCGGTATCTGCAGTGGCCTGTTTATCCACGCGACACTGTCCGCGCTGGGTATCTCCATTCTGCTGGTCGAGACGGCCTGGGCCTTTAATGCTCTGAAGTGGCTGGGGGCCCTGTATCTGGTCTGGCTTGGCATTGGCTCCCTGCGGCAGGCATTTCGGGGCCGTGCCGAACCCGCTACGGTTGAAGTCCGGGAACCGCGAACCGCCAGCGTTGGTGTTTCGCTGAGGGAGGGACTGTTCTCAAACGTTCTGAACCCCAAGACTGCCTTGTTCTATATGGCCCTGCTTCCCCAGTTCGTGGACCCTGCCGGCAATGCCTTCCAGCAGTCGCTGGTGCTGGCGGCCCTGCATTTTGTCCTGGCGATGGTGTGGCAATGCGGACTGGCGTGGATCGTGGCCACTTTTCGTCATCTGCGGGCCAGCGCGCGGCTGAGTCGGGCACTCAATACCCTCACAGGCGGGTTTTTCGTGGCCATGGGCGCGAAACTCGCGGCTACCTGAGCTGACGAGAAGCGAATGGCCAATAAAAAAGGGAAGCCCAGGCTTCCCTTTTTCGAACCGTAACCGGAACTCAGCGCTCCAGGTACTGCAGCTTGTTGGGCTTGCCGTCCCATTCCTCGGCATCCGGCAGAGGATCTTTCTTTTCGGTGATGTTCGGCCACTTCGCTGCCAGCTCGGCGTTGATTTCCACGAACTGGACCTGATCCGCCGGCAGCTCGTCCTCGGAAAAGATCGCTTCGGCCGGGCACTCGGGCTCACACAGTGCGCAGTCGATGCACTCGTCCGGATCGATCACCAGAAAGTTCGGGCCTTCATAGAAGCAGTCCACGGGGCAGACTTCCACGCAGTCCGTGTATTTGCACTTGATGCAGTTATCAGTAACGATAAAAGCCATAGTCAGATCCCTGGTCGTAGAGTGTTCAGTCTCATCAGGAGCCGGATAGAGCGGGCCCCTACCTTATAATTTAGTGCGCGATATTGTAGGGAGCGGTCCCTGAAGGGGCAAGCCTTCGCCTGCTATATCCTTATTACATAGGTCATTTCCGCGCAACTTTCCTGTCATTTATTGATTAAATCCCGCAGCTCGTAAAGCCGGTTCAGGGCCTCCCGTGGCGTCAGGTCATCGAGGTCCAGCTTCTTGAGTGCTTCTTCCACGGCGCTGGGCTCGAGGGTGGCGAACATATCCCCCTGGAGAACCGGTTCGCTTACCGTCTGCCTGGCGCCGGCCTGGCTCCCGGAATGGCCGGACTCGGGCGGCTCCGGAACCCGGTCCGATACCGGAGGCGTAGGCGTGGCGCTGCCCTCGAGGTGGGTCAGCTGCGCCTTGGCATTGCGGATGACATCCTGGGGCACACCTGCCAGTTGGGCGACCTGCAGGCCGTAGCTCTGGCTTGCCGGGCCGTCGTGAACGTTATGCAGGAACACGATGCTGTCGTCGTGTTCGGTCGCGGTCAGGTGCACGTTGACGGCATGTTCCAGATCATCAGCCAGCTGGGTCAGTTCGAAGTAGTGGGTTGCGAACAGGGTGTAGCAGCGGATGTTCTTCGCCAGGTGTTCGGCGGTGGCCCAGGCCAGGGACAGGCCGTCAAAGGTGCTGGTACCCCGACCCACTTCGTCCATCAGCACCAGGCTGTACTCGGTCGCGTTGTGCAGGATGTTGGCGGTTTCGGTCATTTCCACCATGAACGTGGATCGGCCACCGGCGATGTCATCGGAGGAGCCCATGCGGGTGAAAATGCGGTCCACCGGCCCCAAGACGGCCCGATTGGCGGGGACAAAACTGCCGGTGTAGGCCAGCAGGGCAATCAGGGCTGCCTGGCGCATGTAGGTGGACTTACCGCCCATGTTCGGGCCCGTAATGACCAGCATGCGGCGTTTGGTGTCCATCAGCAGATCGTTGGGCACAAACGGCTCGTCCAGTAGCTGCTCGACCACCGGGTGCCGGCCTTCCTCGATGTCAAAGCCCGGCTTGTCGGTGAATTCCGGTGGCGCAAAGCGCAGGGAGGTTGCCCGTTCGGCAAAGTTACTCAGTACATCCAGCTCCGACAGGGCCTGGGCGGCATCCTGCAGCGGCGCCAGCTGCTCGGCCACGCTTTCGAGCACCTCGTCGTACAGCGCTTTTTCCCGGGCCAGGGCCCGGCTCTTGGCGCTCAGGGCCTTGTCCTCGAATTCTTTCAGTTCCGGGGTGATGAATCGTTCGGCGTTTTTCAGGGTCTGCCGGCGGATGTAGTCCGCCGGGGCCTGATCCGATTGCGCCCGGCTGATCTCGATGTAATAGCCATGCACCCGGTTGTAACCCACTTTCAGGGTGCTGATGCCGGTACGCTCCCGTTCCCGGGTCTCAACGTCCAACAGGTACTGGCCGGCGTTCTCGCTGATGTTGCGCAGTTCGTCCAGCTCGTCGTCAAAGCCGTCCCGGATAACACCGCCATCCCGGATCACCACCGGTGGGTTGTCGATAACGGCCCGCTCCAGCAGGTCGGCCAGTTCGGGGT
>JAAZVL010000086.1 GCA_018623515.1 Marinobacter sp. | reverse complement strand
TCGGTCTGGATGCGCCGGCGCTGTTGCCAGTGAATGGCATCGATCTGAAGGAATATCTTTCCAACCTTGAGAAGCAGCTGATCCAGCAGGCTCTGGATGAATCCGGTGGCGTTGTCGCCCGGGCCGCCGATAAGCTCCGGATCCGCCGGACGACGCTGGTGGAGAAGGTGCGCAAATACGGTCTGCGGGGGGAATCGGCTGAATCCTGAGTGCCCGGACCGGCGACAAAGACTTCGTTGTCAGCTATCCTGAAGCTCTGGAAGGCGCGGTCGGTTACCGGATCAGGCGGACCGGTCGCAGTCGCTAAATGGATTGCTTCTGGAGGTTTTGTGCATGCCGATACAGACGAGCCTCGCCGAGGACGGCAAAACGCTGGTTATCCGGATTGAGGGCCGCTTCGACTTCAGCACCCACCAGGCGTTCCGGGATTCTTACGAGCATGCCGATTCCAAGGTGACCAACTACATTGTCGATCTGTCGGACACCACCTACCTGGACAGTTCGGCCCTGGGCATGCTGCTTCTATTGAGGGATCACGCCGGAGGCGATAGTGCCCGCATCTCCATCGAGAATTGCAACAGCGATGTTCGCCGGATTCTCTCCATTTCCAATTTCGAGCAGCTTTTTGCCATCAAGTGAGCCAGAACATCCTGCGGATTCTGATTGCAGATGACAGTGACACGGACCGTCTGATCCTCCAGGCACTTATCAAACGCCTGGGCCACGAGGTGATCGAGGCAGTCGATGGCCTCGACGCCGTGA
This sequence comes from Marinobacter sp., assembly GCA_018623515.1. Classification (GTDB taxonomy): domain Bacteria; phylum Pseudomonadota; class Gammaproteobacteria; order Pseudomonadales; family Oleiphilaceae; genus Marinobacter. The sequence continues at coordinate 10,484 of JAAZVL010000086.1, read as the reverse complement.
AAAAGTTCGGTGAGGACCATCCCGACATTGTTCTCCTGGACGCCCTGATGCCAAGAATGGATGGCATGGAGGCGGCGCGGCATATCAAGGTTCTGGCCGGCGAGCGCCTGGTTCCTGTGATCTTCCTCACTTCCCTGTCCGAGACCGAAGATCTGGTGCGATGTCTGGAGGCGGGCGGTGATGACTTTCTCACCAAACCCTACAATCGGGTGATTATCGAGGCGAAGATTAACGCCTTCGACCGCATGCGCCGGATGCACGATACCCTGTCACAACAGCACCAGGAAATCAGCGAACGCAACCGGCAACTGCTGGAAGAGCAGAGCATCGCCAGGCGGGTGTTCGACAATGTGGCCCACACCGGTTGTCTGGACTCCCCGAATATCCATTACCATGCCTCGCCTCTTTCGGTGTTCAACGGTGATGTCCTGTTCGCGTCGCCGTTACCGGCGGGCGGCATGCTGATATTCCTGGGTGATTTCACCGGTCATGGCCTGCCGGCGGCGATTGGCGCCATGCCTGTGGCCGAGATTTTCTACGGCATGGCACGCAAGGGCTTCAGTGGTGCCGATGTACTCCGGGAAATCAACCAGAAGCTCAAGTTGATTCTGCCTACCGGCATGTTCTGTTGTGGTGCCCTGGTGGAGGCGGATTTCAAGCTGGGCCAGCTCAGGGTCTGGAACGGAGGCCTGCCGGAGGCGTGGGTGATACGTGCGGATGGCGACCCGGTGCTGCTGCCGTCGCGGCACCTGCCCCTGGGAATTCTTCCCCCGGAACAGTTCGAAAGTGTGATGGAGGCCTTGCAGGTCTGGCCCGGCGACCGGTTGCTGATGATGACTGATGGCGTACTGGAGGCGACGAATGATCACGGGGAGCTGTTCGGGCTGGCCGGCGTCCGTCGGTGCCTTGACCGTCCCGGATCGGGCCGGCATCCGTTTGATGCGGTCGTGGAGGGCGTGCGCCAGTTCAGTGTCAAGACGGCCGAGTCCGACGACCTCACCCTGGTTGCGCTGGATATCACCGATCAGCCAGAGGTGCCGGCTGTCCAGGAGCAGCCGCCTCCCTCGGCACTGGCCGGACCCACCGAGTGGCGGTGCGAGTATGAAATACGGGAGCGTACCCTTGGTGATTTCAGCCCGTTGCCGCTCCTGCTGCATATCTGTCTGGAGGTGCCCGGTTTGAGGACACGGGGAGGTGAAATCTATACCCTGTTGTCCGAGCTCTACAACAATGCCCTGGAGCATGGCGTCCTGCAGTTGCCATCGGAGTGGAAACACAGCGCCGACGGATTTGGCCGGTATTACTCGGAGCGACAGGCGCGGCTGGCAAGGGTGGATGGTCATTACATTCGGTTCAGTCTGCATCATACCCGGAAACCGGGCGGGGGGCGGCTGCGTGTTGTCTGTGAGGACAGTGGCACCGGCTTTGACTTTCGCAATCATCCGCTGGTTTCGGGCCAGGGTGGCGGAGACAGCCCCCGATACGCCGGCCGTGGCCTGTTGCTCTTGAAACGGTTGAGCAACAACATCACATTCCGGGGCAGGGGTAACCACGTGGAAATCGTTTATGATTGGAATTTCTCAGAGCACCAGGGGGATGGTGATGACAGATAGACAACACCTTGATGAAGAGGCTCTGGCCGAACTGCAGGATGTCATGGAGGATGAATTCGACGTTCTGATCCAGACCTACATCGTTGACTCCCGGGACCGCATTGCCAGCCTGAGAACGGCGCTGGCGGCCTCCGATGCCGATGCTTTCGCCAGGACTGCCCATAGCCTGAAGGGCAGCTGCATCAATATTGGCGCGCCGCGTCTCGGAGAGTTGTGCCTGGAAGCGGAAGAAGCGGGTAAGGCCGGGGATCTCGGGGAGGGATCCGAACTGGTCGGGGCGATTGAAGAAGAGTTTGCGACCGTCACCGGCCTGCTGGATCGGCTGCTGGTGCGCTGATCTGTTCCCGGATACCGGCGCCCGAGGGCCCCGGTATCCGGCCGGAGCCTCAGTCGGCCTTCTGCTCGTAGATTGCCTTACCCCAGGCTTCCCTGCTGCCCGGCAGGACCAGGTTGAGGGCAACTGCCACGACTGCGCACAGGGCGATACCTTCCAGCTGGCCAAGTGCCATGTTGCCGATGCCGAATACCAGGGTCACGCCGACGATTACCAGGTTCCGTGATTCGGACAGATCGACCTGGTGACGGATCAGGGTGTTCAGGCCCACCACCGCAATGGAACCGAACAGCAGGCACAGAATGCCGCCCATGACCGGCGCGGGAATGGTCTGTAAGGCCGCACCGAACTTGCCGACAAACGCCAGCACGATGGCGACCACCGCTGCCCACCACATCACCTTCGGATTGAAGTTCCGGGTCAGCATGACCGCCCCGGTGACTTCGGAGTAAGTGGTGTTAGGCGGACCACCCAGCATCGAAGCGGCACTGGTGGCCAGGCCATCCCCCAGCAGGGTGCGATGCAGGCCCGGTTTTTCCAGGTAGTTCTTGCGGGTCACGTTGCCGATCGCCAGCACATCGCCGATGTGCTCGATGGCCGGGGCGATGGCCACGGGAATCATGAAGAGAATGGCGCTCCAGCCGAACTCCGGGGTCACGAAATCGGGCATGGCAAACCAGGGGGCCTCCCGCACTGGCGTCATGTCGACAATGCCGGCAAACAGGGACAGGACATAGCCGGCAACGACACCGAACATGATCGGGATCAGGCGGAAGATGCCCTTGGCCCAGAGTGTCATGATGATGGTGACTGCCAGCGAGATCATGGCGATCCAGATGGCAGTGTCATAAGGCACCAGCTCGGCGGAACCGTCCCCGGTCTTGCCGGAGGCCATGTTCACGGCGATGGGTGCCAGGCCCAGACCGATGGTCATGATCACCGGCGCGATGACCACCGGCGGTAACAGCCGGGTGACAAACCCCGTGCCGCGAAGCTTAACTGCGGCACTGAGCAGGATGTACAGGATGCCCGCTGCCATCAGGCCGCCCATGGTCTGCTCGAGCCCGAACTTGCCCTTGGCGGCAATGATCGGGGCGATAAAGGCGAAGGAGGAGGCCAGGAAAATGGGAATCTGGCCGCCGGTAACGACGTGGAAAATCAGGGTGCCGATGCCGGCGGTGAACAGCGCGACGTTGGGATCGAGGCCCGTGATCAGCGGCATCAGCACCAGGGCGCCGAACGCCACCAGCAGCATCTGGGAACCGGCGATGGCCTGTTTCCAGACCGGATCGTTGCTATGGTCCTGCATGCTCACACGTCCTTCTGCTTGGTGCCGAAAATCTTGTCACCGGCATCCCCGAGGCCGGGCAGGATGTAGCCCTTGTCGTTCAGGCGCTCGTCCACCGAGGCGGTGTAGATGGACACATCCGGGTGTTTTTCCAGCACCTTCTCGATCCCTTCCGGTGCGGCGACCAATACCAGGGCCCGGATCTCGGTGCTGCCGGCCTTTTTGAGCAGGTCGATGGTGGAGATCATGGAGCCCCCGGTGGCGAGCATCGGGTCCACGATCAGGGCCATGCGCTGATCCAGTTCGCCCACGAGCTTTTCCAGATAGGTGCTGGCTTCCAGGGTTTCCTCGTTACGGATCTGGCCGACCACGCTGACCCGGGCAACCGGGATCAGGCTGAGCACCCCGTCGAGCATGCCGAGGCCTGCCCGGAGGATAGGAACGATGGTGACCTTCTTGCCGTGGATCTGCTCCACATTCACCGGGCCGGCCCAGCCCTCGATGGTCTTTTCCTGCAGGTTGAAATCCTTGGTGGCTTCGTAGGTCAGCAAGGCGCCGACTTCCTGTGCCAGTTCACGAAAATTCTTGGTGCTGATGTCCGCACGGCGCATCAGGCCGAGCTTGTGGCGGATCAGGGGGTGTCGTACCTCGTGGATTGGCATTGGGTCACCTGTGTGTCTTGGGATTATCGGATCAAGTTTGACGGATTTGCGCGTAAATGGCGCAAGGATACCGTATCTCGCAAGGCACGTCAGGTTTCATGAAATCCCCGGACTGTTGCTATAAGATGGCACTTTCTGCGGACTGCGCGGCAAGGGGCCATGGGGACGATGACAACAGCAAATCCGGTACAGGTCATTGCGGTATCCGGCGGCAAGGGCGGCACGGGTAAAACCAGCATTTCGGTCAATCTTGCCATTGCCCTGGCGGAAAGAGGCCGGCGGGTCGTGGTTCTGGACGGGGACCTGGCCCTTGGCAATATCGATGTGTCGCTGGGGCTCACCGCCGGTCACACCTTACTGGACGTGCTCGACGGGGAGTGCGAGCTCAGGGATGTCCTGGTGGAAGGCCCGGCCGGTATCCACATCGTGCCCGCACCCTCGGGCAGTCTGCGCATGACCCGGCTCGGTGCGGCGGAGTATGCCGGCCTGATCAACGTCTTCAGTGATCTGGGGGATGAGATCGATGTGCTTATCATCGATACCGCCTCCGGTGTGTCCGAGGCGGTGGTCAGTTTCCTGAGGGCGGCCCAGGAACTGTTACTGGTGGTCTGCGATGAACCCACGTCCATTACCGACACCTACGCCCTGGTCAAGCTGATGAATCGTGACTACGGGATCAACCGGTTCCGGGTGCTTGCCAACCAGGTCCGTAACGAGCAGGAAGGCCGCCAGCTATACGAAAAACTGATCCGGGTCACCGAGCGTTTTCTGGATGTGGCGTTGGAGTATGTCGGCATGGTGCCCCATGACGAGGCCTTCAAAAAGGCGGTGCAGCGCCAGCGTGCCGTGGTGGAAGCCTACCCCAGAGCCCGGGCCTCGCTGGCCATCAAGGCGCTGGCAGAGAAAGTGGATAACTGGCCTCTTCCGTCTTCTCCCCGTGGCCATGTGGAATTCTTTGTGGAGCGGCTTGTCTGAGCCCGAACGAGACCTGTTCTTGATGGATACTGGTAATGACTAAATTGTACCCGAGGGCCAGTACGGCCCTGCTTGCCGTTTCCCGCCACGAGTTTGTTGCCTGCTCGGATCTTGCTCCTTCCATTACCGGACACTCCATCCCCAGGGAGGAGACCGTCCGGCATCTTCTGTCCCTGATGCCTGAGATTGCACCGGACCAGACGGTCATGCATGTCGGTGGCGGCTCGGGCTATCTGGCGGCGGTGCTCTCGGAACTTGCACACCGGGTCATCTACGTGGAGCGTAACCCGGTGGTGGCCGAGGCCGCCCGGGAACGGTTTTTCCGGCTCGGCAAGCACAATGTGGACGTGGTGGCCTCGGATATCGAAAGCGCTCCCGAGCAGGACGTCCTTTGCGATCTGGTGCTGTGCACCACCTTTCTGCCCCGGCGCGATGTGGTGATGCCATTTCTCCGGAACCAGGGGCGTCTGATCTGCCTGGAGGGCAGGGCGGGACCGGTGCCCAGTCTGGCTATGTTTGAAAAACAGGGGTTCAGCCTGGTCCGGATGCGGACCCTCGGCTGGGTGGATTTCAACCGCAATGCCGAGCAGATCCTGATTGACCTTGGCGTGATCGACGAAAAGGTGCTGGCCGAGGCCAAAGCCGAGGCGGCTCGCACCAACTCCCGGGTGCTTGATCTGGTCCGGCGCAAGCTGAACCTGGAAGAGATCGACCTATACCGGACCCTGGCCCAGCAGCGGGGTATGGAATTCAAGGAAGCGGATGAGTTGCTTCCCGATCTGCAGCCGACGCTGTTTCACCGTTTTTCACGAACCTTCCTGGACCTGTCGCGACAGCTGCCGGTGGCCGAAGCCGACGGCAAGATTACTGTCATCACTGATGATCCCGATGCCCGAACCGATCAGTTGGAGCGCCTGACCCAGAAGTCCGTGATCGAATGCCGGCTGGTCACCCCGACGGATTTCCGCAGGGTCTGGTCTGCCCTGGATCTTACCGCCCAGGGCAAACAGTTTGTGGCCGATCACGGTGCCGGCAATGAGGACCGGCATGAGTCCAGGACCGAGTCCAGCAGCGCCCTTGGCGAGCACGGTGGCAGCAAGCAGGTCAGTCCGTACCTGGTTTCGGTGTATGAGGCCATTCTGTTGGATGCGGTCAGCGAGAAGGCCAGTGACATTCATATCGAACAGTATGGGGAGCGGATCCGGATCCGCCTGAGGGTGGATGGCGAACTGCACGACCTGCCCCAGTACCAGCTCACGCCCAGGGAGTTGCGGGGCGTGATCAACGTCATCAAGCTGCGGGCCGAGCTCAACATTGCCGAGCATCGATTGCCCCAGGGAGGGCGCTCCCAGCTGAAGCTGGGAGAGGCTTCCTACGACCTCCGGATCCAGACCCAGCCGTCCCTGCATGGTGAACATGCGGTCATCCGGTTGCTGCCCCAGACCGGGCGCGCCATGACCATTGCCGAGCTGGGGATGTCCAAAGCCATCGGCGCCCGTTATCAGCGTCTGCTGGATAACCCGGCGGGTCTGGTGCTGGTGGTTGGCCCCACCGGTTCGGGCAAGTCCACCACCCTGTACGCGGGCCTGCAGACCCTGGCGGATGACGGCCGGCGCAAGGTCATTACTGTTGAAGACCCGATCGAGTACTCCATTGATAACATCCAGCAGACCCGGGTCCGCTCCGAAATCGGTTTCGGTTTTGCCGATGCCATGCGGGCCTTTGTCCGGGAAGACCCGGATGTGATTCTGGTGGGGGAGATCCGGGACCGGGAAACCGCCCTTGAGGCTATCCGCGCTTCCCAGACCGGCCATGTGGTGTTGTCCACCCTGCACTGTAACGATGCGGTGGATTCCCTGCAGCGCCTCTACGATCTGGGTGTGCATCCGAATTCCATCGCCGGCGAACTGTTGGCAGTCATTGCGCAGCGGCTGGCCAAGCGCATCTGTCGCCATTGCCGACAGCCGGCGGAACCCGATCCCACTATCCTGGCTGAATTGTTCCCCGAGGGAGCTCCGGCGGATTTCCGCTGCTTCGAGGGTGAGGGCTGCGACAAGTGCAACGGTCGAGGGACCCACGGGCGGGTGGCGATTGTAGAGTATATGGAGGTGGATTCGGACATTCGCAACGCCATTTCCAGTCAGCCGCCTATTGGTGAGCTGCGCTGGCGGGCCCTGGATGCCGGGTTGATCACCATGCGCGACAGCGCGCTGGATCATGTAATTGAAGGGGGCATTCCCCTGTCTGAATTGCCGCGCATCCTGCCCAGGGAGCGTATGGCACCGGAAGTTCGTGGCGGCCGCAGGAGTGCCCGATGACAGCCAGTAACGTTTCAGACCAGCACAAAGCCGCTCAGCGGGAACCCGCAGAGGTTACCTACGCTGCGGAACTGGAGAAGCTCACGGCCCTCGACGAGGGGCCGGTGCCGCCGGGATGGCGCATGTCCCCCCGCGCGGTGGAGAAGTTTGTCATGGGCGACGATGCGCTGGGGATCGAGCGCAAGTTCGTGGCCGACCGGGCCATGGTGGTCCGCATCATCATTTCCCTCTGTACCAGCCGGGGCTGTTTGCTGGTGGGCGAACCCGGCACCGCCAAGTCATGGCTTTCCGAGCTTTTGGCGGCGGCAATCTCGGGTGGCTCAACCCTGACCCTGCAGGGCGGGGCGGTCAGCCAGGTCAGTCAGCTTTTGTACAGCTGGAACGAGGCGATCCTCAAGAATGAGGGCCCCTGTCTCAAGGCGCTGGTGCCCAGCCCGTTGTTGCGGGGCATGATGGAAGGTCGCCTGGTCCGCTTCGAGGAGATTGCCCGCTGCCCCCAGGCGCTACAGGATGCCCTGTTGTCGGTGCTGTCGGACCGGGTGGTGGTGATCCCGGAACTGGCTGGGGACGAGGGCGTCATCCTGGCACGGGAAGGCTTCAATGTGGTTGCCACCTCCAACAGTATCGATGAAGGCGTGCATGCCATGAGTGCCGCTCTCAAACGCCGGATGGATTTTGAGGAGATCCGGCCGATCCGCAACCTGGCTGATGAACTGGATGTGGTGGTCAGGGAAGTCCGCAAGGCCAACGCCGCAGCCGGAGTTTCCGTGGAGCCGGATCCGCAGGTGCTGGAGGTGCTGGTGACCATGTTCCATGAGTTACGCAACGGCCAGACCCTGGACGGCCGGAGCACCGATCGCCTGGCGGGGGCGGCCCTGTCCACGGCGGAAGCGGTTGCCGTTGCCCACGCGGCCAGCCTGAATGCCTGGTATTACGGCGGCGATGCCATGACCGTGGAGCAGCTCATGCACCACATCATCGGCTCCGCGCTCAAAGACCAGCCGGAGGATCGCCGGCGCCTGCGGCATTACTTTGACACGGCCGTGGCCACCCGGGAAGGTGACCGCTGGAAACAGGCATGGGCGCTGCGTTCGCTCATCCAGTAGATTTTCCGTATCGGAGGTATGTGGCAAATTGATGCGGGGCAAGAGTAATCCGGCAAACCTTTGGTTATAATACGCCGCGCCGGCATTCCCTGCCGCCAATGATGTCTGCACCCGCCGTGTCAGTCATGAATACACCCGGTGCCGCAACAACGCGCATCGCCTGGATTCGGGGCCTTGATGTCTGAGCCGTTACTACAGGCTGTCAATCTTCAGTGTGAACGGGATGAGCGGATACTGTTCCGCGATCTGTCCTTTTCCGTGTTACCGGGCACCGTAACCCGTGTCGAGGGGGCGAACGGCTCGGGCAAGACCACCCTCCTGCGAATTCTGGCAGGGCTTAACGATGCCTGGTCCGGTGATCTCTACTGGTGTGGCGAGCCCCGGGCCAGGCAGCGCGAAAGCTTCCTGCGCAACATGCTGTATCTCGGACACCGCCCCGGTATCAAGCCGCTGCTTACTCCCATGGAGAATCTCCGGGCCCTGATGGCCGGTCGTCGTCCCGTGTCTGATGAGGTGCTGTCCCGGGCGCTGGAGGGCACCGGGCTGGCGGGTTACCAGAACGTACCCTGCCGTAACCTGTCCGCCGGCCAGCAGCGGAGGGTGGCGCTGGCACGATTGCTCGTTGCCGATGAGCCCCTGTGGCTGCTGGACGAAGTGTTTACGGCCATCGATGCCGATGGCGTTCGCGCAATCGAGTCGTTGTTGCAGCAACGCGCGGCGGAAGGCGGTGCTGTGGTGGTGACCACCCACCACGATCTGACACTGCCGGGCATGCAGCGGATCGTGCTCGGGGGAGGACTGACGGATGACGAGTAATCCGGTTCGTGTCCAGCCGGTCGTCGAGGGTGTCGGTGTTGCCGGCGCCATGAAGGCTGTTTTCCTGAGAGACATGAAAGTCGCCTTCCGCCAGCGCCAGGATCTCCTCAATCCCCTGCTGTTCTTCGTGATGGTGGTAACCCTGTTCCCACTCGGGGTTAGCCCGGAAGTGTCATTCCTGCGAGAGGCCGGAGCGGGTATCCTGTGGGTGGCGGCCCTGTTGTCGGTCCTGTTGTCCCTGGATCATCTGTTCCGGCATGACTTTGACGATGGAACGCTGGAACAGCTGGTATTGCAGCCGCAACCATTGTTCCTGCTGGTGCTTGCGAAGACGCTGGCGCACTGGATGCTGACCGGACTGCCGCTGGTGATCCTGACACCGGTGCTGGGCGTCATGGTGCATCAGCCGGGGAACTCTATCGGCATTCTGTGTCTAACGCTGCTGATCGGTACGCCCGTGCTGAGCCTGATCGGCTCCATTGGGGCGGCGTTGACACTGGGCTTGCGATCGGCCGGGGTGCTCTTGTCCCTGCTGGTCATTCCGCTGTACATTCCGGTGCTGATTTTTGGCACCGGAACCGTGGCAGCCGCGTCCGAGGGGGCTCCGGTCGGAGCCTACCTGGCGTTGATGGGGGCATTCCTGTTTCTGGCCCTGACGCTGGCGCCGTTTGCTTCGGCATCGGCACTGAAAATCAGTATGTCCAACAGCTAACAAACAAGGTAACGGGTTAACGGGTACCAATCGATGTGGCAATTTTTTCATAAGCTGGGCTCGCCCAAATGGTTCTACGGGATTGCGACCCGTCTGATGCCCTGGCTGCTGGTGTCTGGTGCACTGTTGCTGATGGCAGGCGTTATCTGGGGGCTGGCATTTGCGCCGAAGGATTATCTGCAGGGCAATAGCTACCGGATCATCTTTATTCATGTTCCGACCGCGTTCCTGGCCCAATCGGTCTATATCATGATGGCGGTGGCCGCAGTCGTTACCCTGGTGTGGCGCATGAAGCTGGCCGATGTGTTCGTCAAGGCGGTAGCCCCTGTCGGGCTGGTGCTGACGTTCCTTGCCCTGTTTACCGGCGCGGTCTGGGGCAAACCCACCTGGGGCACCTGGTGGATCTGGGACGCCAGGCTCACCTCCATGCTGATCCTGCTGTTCCTGTATGGTGGGGTGATTGCGCTCGATCGGGCCATCAATGACGAGAAGTCCGCGGCCCGCGCCGTGGCCGTGCTGGTACTGGTCGGGGTAGTGAATATTCCTATTATCAAATACTCGGTGGAGTGGTGGAATACGTTACATCAGCCCGCCACGTTCAAGCTGACGGAAAAGCCCTCCATGCCTGCGGAAATGTGGGTGCCGCTGTTGCTGGCGGTA
>JAAZVL010000281.1 GCA_018623515.1 Marinobacter sp. | reverse complement strand
CTGCGAAGGGCAGTCCGTGCTCATGGGCCAGGGTCGCGAGTTCGTGCTCGGGTACGGCGTGGGTGAAACCTTCGATGGCATAGTTGCTGGTATGCACCTTCATCAGCATGCCGGTGCGCGGGCCGATGGCACCGGCGAAGTCCCGAAGGTGGGTGCGATTGGTGGTGCCGACTTCGACCAGTTTGGCGCCGGCCCGCTTCATGATATCCGGCACCCGGAAGGCGCCGCCGATTTCCACCAGCTCGCCCCGGGACACCACCACTTTTTTCTTGTGGGCGAGGGTATTGAGCAGCAGGAAGACTGCGGCGGCGTTGTTGTTGACCACCGTGGCGGCCTCGGCACCGGTCAGTTCACACAGCAGTTGCTCGACCACGTTGTCCCGATCTCCACGGCCGCCCTGGTCGATATCGTATTCCAGTGCACAGGGATTGCGGGCTGCCTCCACGAGTGCCGCGATGGCTTCCTCGGGCAGCGAGGCACGGCCCAGGTTGGTGTGCAGCACGGTGCCGGTCAGGTTGAACACCGGGCGCAGGCGGGGCAGGGCCTGTGCCTTTGCAGCGGCGGACACATCTTCGATCAGGGACGATTCGTCCGGAATCGGTGAACCATTCCGACCAGCCTCACGGGCTGCGGCCAACTGGTCGCGAACAAGCCCGGTGATGACGATGCGGCCATGGGCTTCAATCAGAGCCTCGATGTGATCATTGGCCAGCAGATGGCTGACCGAGGGCAACTTCGAAAGTGCATTCATGGTGAAATTCCATTTATTGGCATCAGCCGCCTTACGATCAAAAAGAACCCCGCCACTGGGACGGGGTTCGTGATGGTCGGCTGAACGACAAGACCGATCACTCCATGGAGGGATTCCAGACCTTCCAGACATTCCCGACCAGATCCGGTCCGGGTTTGAGGGTGGTCTTGCCCGGTTCCCAACCGGCCGGACAGACTTCCTTGCCCTGAGTCGCACGAACGTGCTGGTAGGCCTGAATCTGCCGGATGGTTTCGCCCAGTTTGCGGCCGACCGGCGGGGTCAGCATTTCCATGGCCTGGATGACACCATCGGGATCGATGATGAACCGGCCACGGAGCTCGACGCCCTGGTTCTCTTCCCAGCAACCGTAAGCTCGACCCAAGGCACCGTTCTGATCGGCGACCATCGGGAAGGGGACTTCTCCTCCAATCATTTTACTCAGCTCGTGCTCATCCCAGATCTTGTGCACAAACTGACTGTCGACACTGACTGAAATGACTTCAACATTCAGGTCCAGGAGCTTCTGATAATTTGCGGCGACCGCCGACACTTCAGTAGCTCAGACGAATGTGAAATCGCCCGGATAAAAGCAGAGCATCACCCACTTGCCGGCGTAATCGGAGAGCGACACGTTGGTGAACCCTCCCTTGTGATAAGCCGGTGCTGTGAAGCCGGGGGCTTTTTGCCCGACACGTGCAGCCATCACAGATACCTCTTCCTTCGCTGTTGGTTCGGTTGTTGCCGGCGGTGGGCCGCTCTCGACCGAGCCGGTCGGCCGGTCACATGATGCAGAATCCTGATTTGCCATAAGTTCTCCCTCTATTGCGTCGTGACAGATGCGAGTACAGGTACTCAAAACCCGTCAAGAACAAGATTAGCTTATGATCGGCTCGGTGCCAGTCAGCCGCAGTAATACGGAGAGACGGGGGCTTGCAAAAACTGGATAATGTCGGGTTTAAGCCTGACGGCTCGCCGAAATTCTCCAAGCCTGGTGCTCCCGCTATGGAAATCAAAGTCAATTTTCTCGACAACCTCCGCCTTGAAGCCAAGTTTGACGACTTCACCGTCGTCACTGATCAGCCCATCCGGTACAAGGGCGATGGCTCGGCGCCGAGTCCTTTCGACTACTTCCTGGCATCTTCGGCCCTGTGTGCGGCCTATTTCGTTCGCGTGTATTGCCTGGCGCGCAACATTCCCACCGACAACATCCGGCTGTCCCAGAACAACATCGTGGACCCGGAAAACCGGTACAACCAGATCTTCAAGATCCAGGTAGAGCTGCCCGAGGATCTGCCGGAGAAAGACCGGCAGGGCATCCTGCGTTCCATCGACCGCTGCACCGTGAAAAAGGTGGTGCAGACCGGCCCGAACTTCGAGATCGAAACGGTAGAAAGCCTGGATGAGGACGCCCAGGCGCTGCTGATGGTGGAGCCGGACAGCGAGCACCACACCTTCATCGAGGGCAAGGACGCACCGCTGGAGCAGACCATCGCCAGGATGACCGGCATCCTGCGTGAGCTGGGCATGAAGATCGAGATTGCCTCCTGGCGCAACATCGTGCCCCACGTGTGGTCCCTGCACATCCGGGATGCCGCCTCGCCCATGTGCTTTACCAACGGCAAGGGTGCCACCAAGGAGAGCGCCCTGTGCTCGGCGCTGGGCGAGTTTATCGAGCGGCTGAACTGCAACTTCTTCTACAACGACCAGTTCTTTGGCGAGGAGATCGCCAACGCCGAGTTCGTGCACTATCCGGACGAGCAATGGTTCCAGCCGGGCCCGGACGACGAGCTACCCGAGGGCATCCTGGACGACCATTGCCTGGCCATCTACAACCCGGACGGCGAGCTGGGCGGCTCCAACCTGATCGATACCAACTCCGGCCGCGTGGATCGCGGCATCTGTGCCCTGCCGTATGTGCGCCAGTCTGACGGCGAGGTGGTGTACTTCCCCTCGAACCTGGTGGAAAACCTGTTCCTGAGTAACGGCATGAGTGCCGGTAACACCCTGGCCGAGGCCAAGGTGCAGTGCCTGTCCGAGATTTTCGAGCGGGCGGTGAAGAAGCAGATCATCGAGGAAGAGATTGCCCTGCCGGACGTCCCCGAGGAAGTCCTGGCGCGTTATCCGGAGATTGTGGAAGGCATCGAAGCTTTGGAGGCCCAGGGCTTCCCGGTGCTGGTGAAGGATGCCTCCCTCGGCGGCCGGTTCCCGGTGATGTGCGTGACCCTGATGAACCCGAAGACCGGCGGTGTGTTCGCCTCCTTCGGGGCGCATCCGAGCTTCCACGTTGCGCTGGAGCGCAGCCTGACCGAGCTGATGCAGGGTCGCAGCTTCGAGGGCCTGAACGATG